>JACQVV010000014.1 GCA_016209595.1 Planctomycetota bacterium | reverse complement strand
GTCGCGGATCGGCTCGGCCGAGTAGCGGCGGGAGAACATCGACCCGCTCCGCCCGCGGATCTTGTTGAGCTCCGTGGCGACGTGGCTCAGGACGTAGCGCATGAACTTGTCGAGGTTTGCCTTCGGACAACGTAGATGGAAGTGAACGTGGTTGGACGTCCAGACGTAGGCGAAGAGCTCGACCTCGTAGAACCGAACACCGCGAACGAGCCACTCGAGGATGACCTCGTTGGCGACAGGGTCAGGGCGGAGAAGCAGCATCGAGTCGGTGCACCGACTCGTGACGAGGTAGACCTCGTCGGGGGAAAACTGCCGAAGGGGGTATGCCACGAGGACAAGGTACTCGACGCCCTTCAGGAAGGATGACAACTCGGCCCCCTTCTCGCCGCATCTCTCGATCAGGGCGAAGGATCGGCCGGCCTGACACGACCGCTGCCTGAGCCGAATGAACGCGGTCGTCAGACGCAAGCGGCCCATCCCACGACTCGCTCATGGCCTCGCGGCTGCGAGAGGCCTGGTCGGCGCGTTGCGATCCTCACCGCTGAACCGATTCCGAGTGTCTGGACACGGACCACGACGACAGGCGGATCGCCCGGGATTGGCGGAAGCTGGAGGTGGCGATCCGGAGCTTCCCGATCAGCGGCCTCCCTTGTTCGGGTCAAGCTCTTCCCGTTCCAGGCGGGAGATGGCCTCCACAAGCCGGATTCGCCTCCGAACGACGGCAGGATCGCTGCGCACGTCCTCGGGGAGAGCGGCAAAGACGAACTCCGCCTGCCCTGCCCGGTCTGACCGCGCCGCAAGTGCGAGGAGAGGATCTTCCGGGCCTTCCTGCCCTTCCAGGACGAGGAGGATGACAGTGGGAGGATCGAAGATCCGGGAGAGATCGAAGCCGGGAGACGTGGCCCTCTCGAAACGCGCGGACTCTCGGTAGCCGAGCCGGCCGGCGAGCAGGTCGGATATCCAGGGGGTCTCCGGGGCGCGTTCGGGGAGAAAGGCGAGGACCCTAGGGCTTGCGAGGTAGAGAGAAGCCGGGTCGGCGAGGAGCCCGGAGACGGGGAGGGCTGGGTCGACGGGCCCGTAGTCCAGCTCGGTCCAATCGCGGAGCGCCGGGCGCTCGGCCCATCGCCCGGACTCGTCCTGCGCGAACTGGACGCCTTCGCGTACGGAGAAGACGCCGATCCGCGAGCGGGGGAGGATCGAGCCTTCCCCCAGGCGTTGGCGCAAGTGCTCCTTCGACCGAGGCACGGGCAGGTCGGCAAGGAGGCGAGTCATCGCGAGGCTCCCCGAGGCCGAGTGAGCGAGCGCGAGAAAGAGCGCGGCGATCCCGGCCCGGCGCCGCCACCCGGTAGGGCGGAGGAGCTCCGAGAGAGCGTGACCGGCCGCGAGCGCGAGGAGGGGGAGGAACGGGAGGAGGTAGCGCGCGTTCGAGCGCCGGGCGAAGAGAAAGAGCGCGGCGAGATAGGGAATCGAGACGAGGAGGAGCGCTCGCGGAGCGTCCGCGCGGCGCTGCCAGAGAAGGAGAAAGAGCCCCGCCGCGGCAAGGAAAAGGAGAAGGGGGCCGAAGGTCGCGAAGAGGTCCGAGGCGACGAGCCCGGCGAGGTCAAGCTGCGAGCCGGGCGATACCTCGTGCGTGACGAAGTGCTCCGAGCGGGCCGCCATCGCGGCGACATGCCGCCGGAAGTAGTCCCACCCTCCGAGGGGTAGATAGCTCGCCGCGTAGAGCGCCCCCCCGGCGGCGAGGCCGGCGCCGGCGTACCGGAGTCCCCGGCCGCGCAACCGCCAGGCCAGGTGGAGCGCAAGGAGGGGGAACAGGGCCGCGGACTGGTCTTTCGTCGCGACGGCGGCCGCCGCCAGCACGAAAAAGAACACCGCGCCGCGCGCGCGTTCTGCGGGAGACAGGAGGACGCGATGGTACGCCGCGAGCGCGAGCGCAAACCAGGCCACGTAGGGCAGGTCGGCGTTCGACGATCTTCCATAGTAGGCGACGGCGGGTGACGTCAGGAACAGGAAGGCCGCGATCAGCCCGGCCGCCGTGCCTCGGGTCGCGCGGCCAGTGAAGAAGATCGCCGCCGCCGCCGCGAGCGCCATCACGGCCGAGAGCGCACGCCCAGCGATGACGAACCAAGGCGCCACTTCGTCTGGGGCCGCTCCCGAGCCGACCGCGCTGCGGATGGGCTTGAAGACGATCTCGAGGAGATGGAAGTGGAGCGGCGGATAGACGCAACCCCCCTCTTCCGCGAGGTTCTCGCCGTCGTAGGCCCAACCGCCGTGGATGACGAGGTTGTCGATCGCCGGGTCCCGGGGGTTGGGCATGCCCCAGTCGATCGCGGGGAGAAGGAACAGGGCCGCCGCGAGCAAGAGAAGCGCAAGCGCCGCGCAGGAGAGACGAGGGGATCTCCGCACGAGGGCAGGATAGCGCGCCGCCGGCCGGGTGGTAAGCTGGCGGCTCCCATGGCGCGTCCGACCGTCCTCTTCTTCTCCGATGTCCACCTCGCGAGCGACCGGCCCGAGCGGTGCGAGCGCCTGGTTCGCTTCCTGGAGGGACCGGCACGTGAAGCGGGTGAGATCGTCTGCCTGGGCGACCTCTTCGACGTCTGGTTGGGCCCGGAGCACGTTCGGGTTCCCGACTACAAGCCCGCGTTGCGGGCGCTCGGGGAGCTCGTCGCGTCGGGGGTCCCGGTCGCGTTCGTTCACGGGAACCGGGACTTTCACGTGGGGAAGGAACTCGAGCGGGAGCTCGGAGTGCGGGTCGTTCGGGACAGGGTCGAGCTCTCCATGGATGGAATCCGGATCTATGGGTGCCACGGAGACCTCCTCTGCACGGGGGATCGGAGATACCAGATCTACCGGCGAATCGTGCGGAGCGGGCCTGCGAGGGCCGTGGCGAGGGCGGTGCCGTTCCCGGTGGCCTATCGCGTGGCCCAGGGGATGAGAGCGGCGAGCCGGCGCGAGATCGCGGCCAAGACCCAGGCTGAGATGTCGATCGCGAACGGGGCCCTAGAATCTCTGGTGCGCGCGGGGTGGGACGCGATCGTGTGCGGCCACGTCCATCGCGAAGGGACGCTCGATGTCCGATCCGGCGCGAGAGTGGGACGGGTGTACACTCTCGGGGACTGGGATGCCAAGGGACGATACCTCGCGTATGAGAACGGACGCTTCGAGTTCCGGGAGGTGAGCTAGTGGACATCACGTCGCTCTTCCGGGCCGCGGTGAAGGAGGGGGCCTCGGATCTCCTGCTCACGACCGGCGTGCCGGCGATCCTCAGGATCAAGGGAAACCTGGTCAACACGAACACGCCGGCGCTGACGGCCAAGGACACCAAGGATCTCCTCTACGCGGTGCTCCGGCCGGACCAGGTGGCGAAGTTCGAGCGCGACAAGGAGCTCGACTTCTCGATCTACGTCCGGGACCTGAATCGGTTCCGCGGGAATGCCTTCATCCAGCGGGGCGCGGTGGGAGCGGCGTTTCGCTCCATCCCGAACCGGGTCCCGGCGATCGAGGAGCTCAGCCTCCCCCCGGTCCTGGAGGACTTCGCCCTCTCGCCGCAGGGCCTGGTCCTCATCTGCGGACCCACGGGACACGGAAAATCCACGTCGCAGGCGGCGATGATCGACCGGATCAACGACAAGCAGCGGCGCCACATCATCACCGTCGAGGATCCCATCGAGTACCTGCACCAGAACAAGCGTTCGGTGATCGAGCAGCGCGAAGTGGGAGATGACACGCGTTCGTTCACCGACGCCCTCCGCCACGTGCTGCGCCAGGACCCGGACGTCATCTTGATCGGAGAGATGCGGGATCTAGAGACGATCCAGGCCGCGCTCACCGCGGCGGAGACAGGACACCTGGTGCTCGCCACGCTCCACACGAACGACTGCGTCCAGTCGATCGACCGTCTTCTCGACGTCTTCCCGCCGCACCAGCAGGGGCAGGTCCGCACGCAGCTCTCGCTCTGCCTCCTCGCGGTGGTCAGCCAGCGGCTCATCCCGCGCATCACGGGGGACGGTCTGGCAGTGGGCGTCGAGATCCTGGTGGGGAACGCGGGGGTGCGAAACCTCATCCGCGAGGGCAAGACTCACCAGATCTACAGCATGATGGAGACCCACGCGAAGGACGGCATGGTGACAATGGATTCCGCGCTCAAGGAACTCTACCTGCATGGCGAGATCTCCCACCAGGAGGCCTCGCGGCGGATGCGGAACCCGCAGCTTCTGCCTCGCGGGTAGGAGCCCGTCCAAAAACCCTCCTACCACAGGGCGCCATACACCCGAGCAAGGGGTCCCGGCAGCGCCCCGTCCTGCGCCGGACCTGGCCGGCGGGGCCGAACTGGGTTACTCTCCTCATGGCATGCGAGCACGCGAGTTCTGGAGAGTCGTTGCCGTGGACGAGGCGAATCTACTCGATCGGCTGATCGAGATCCTGCGGCAAAACGAGATCCGGTACTGCGTCGTCGGGGGCCAGGCGGTCAACGCCTACGTGGAACCCGTCGTGAGCCTCGACCTCGACCTTGCCGTGGCGATGGGAGATCTGGATCGGGTGGAGTCCCTCCTGGCGCTCCACTTCCACGTCGAACGCTTCGAGCATAGTTTTAACATCTCACATCCCGGTTCCGATGTGCGTGTACAGATCCAGAGGGACCCTCGTTACGCAGAGTTCGTGGGTCGGGCCAGGACCCGCTCGATCCTCACCGTCTCCATGCCGGTCGCCGCGCTCGAAGACGTGCTCCAGGGGAAGGTCTGGGCCGCCCAGGATCCCGGGCGACGACCCAGCAAGCGCCAGAAAGACCTCGCCGACATCGCGCGCCTCCTCGAGTCCTATCCCGAACTCAAGGATCGAGTTCCGGCCGACATCCTCGACCGTCTGGTGTAGGGGGGAAGCACCGCAAGAACCCTGGCGCGCGGGGTGTGGGGGCGCTATCGTGTGTGCCCGAAAGACTGCCGGGGAGGAGGGAGAGGGATGGGGCACGCGATCGAGACGGATTGGGGGGCGTTCCGCGTCGAGTGGTCGAACCGGGGGCTCACGCGGCTCGACTTTCCCGGCGAGGGGAGGGTACCGTGGAACGGGGACGGCGGGAAGCGGCCGGCCTTCGTGCGGCGCTTCGCCGAGGCGCTTCGCCGCTACATTGACGGGGAGCTCGTCGAGTTCGATGTACCGGTCGACCTCTCTCGCGCGAGCGAGTTCGCCCGGGCGGTCTACGAGGCGTCGCGGCGGGTGCCGTACGGGCGGCTCTCGACATACGGGGCGATCGCCCGGGAGCTAGGCCGGCCGGAGGCGGCCAGGGCGGTCGGAGCGGCGCTGGGGCAGAACCCGGTGGGGCTCGTCGTCCCGTGCCACAGGATCGTGGGGAGTTCGGGAGAACTCGTGGGTTTCAGCGCCACGGAAGGAGTGGGGCTCAAGCGGCGGCTGCTCGAGCTCGAGGGCGCGTTTCCTGCCGGCGGGACCCCGGCGGCGCGACTCGCGCTCCGGGTTCCGGCTGACTTCCACTTCGAGCACACCGTGACGAGCCACGGGTGGTTCGATCTCGCCCCGTTCGGCTACCACCGCTCACTCGGGTCGCTTCACTTCGCCCAGGAGCTTGCGCAGGGCCGGGCGGCGTCGGTGCGCGTGCGAACCGCCGGAAGGCGGCTTGCCGTCGAGGTTCACTCCGCGGGCGCGCTCTCGCGAGCGGACCGCCGAGCGGTCAAAAAGACGGCAAGCCGCGTCCTGGGCCTCGATCGCGAGCTCGCGCCCTTCCACGCCGAACTCCGCCGGCGAGGGACGCGCTCCTGGATCCCGGCCGGCGGTTTCGGGCGCTTCCTCGCGGCCCCGACGGCGTGGGAGGACCTCGCGAAGACGCTTCTCTCGACGAACGCGAGCTGGAGCCTCCTGCGCTCGGCCGTCGCGCGCCTCGTCAAGAGGCTCGGAACCCCGGCGCCGGGGGGGCTCTCGGCCTTTCCGGGGCCGGAGAGGATAGCCCGGATGAGCGAACGGTTCCTGCGGAGCGAGTTCCATGTGGGCTACCGCGCTCCCTATCTCCACGAGCTCGCCCGCCGCGCCTCGGAGGGGCAGATCGACTGGGAGCGCTGGGAGGACCCCGCCACGCCGGCCGAAGAGATTCGCGCGGAGATCCTGGGGCTCCCCGGATTCGGAGAGTATGCCGCGGCGAACGTCCTGCGCATCCTGGGGCGCTTCGATCGGCTGGGGCTCGACTCGTGGCTGCGCGGCGAGTACCGGCGCCTCTTTCCACGGCGCGACCCCTCGGACGCGGCCATCGCGCGGGCGTATGAGGGGTTCGGCGAGCACCGCGGCCTCGTGCTCTGGCTCGATCTCACCCGCCGGTGGCACCCGGACGCGGGGGACTCCGCCGGGGCGCGCGGCGAGCGCCCTCCGTGGGAAAACGACTGACCGTTCTCGATAAGATCGGAGACGATTCTCATGCGAGCCATCTGCGCTGCCGCCCTTGTCCTTTCCTCGGTGTCGCTCCTTCCCTCCGCCCGCGGCCAGGAGGAGGCGAGGGCTGACTACTCCATCGATGGACGGACGCTCACCCATCGCGGCTTCGGCTTCACGGTGTCGGTCCCCGAGGGCTGGCGGATCTTCGCGGGCCCGGATGCCGCCTCGCGGATCGGGAGCGCCGTCGCGGTCTTCGAGCGGGAGGACGCGAAGGCGCGTTGCTTCCTGGAGATCGTGTGGAACGCGTCGATCGACGCGTCGAAGTACATGGAGCAGCTCGCGGAGACATACGCCGGCGGCCAAGACAGGACGCGGGGTGGCGCGGCCCGGGCGGGGGCGCTTCGTGGCGTCGAGGCGACCTATCGGTTCAAGACGCCGGACGGCACGACGGCGGCGAATGTCCTCGTCTCGGTCGCGGCGCGAGAATGGAAGTATGGATTCGGCTTCTCGTGCCCGGAGGGGGCGCTGTCCGCGCGCCGCGGCGAGCTCGACGCGATCCTGGGGTCCCTCTCGACGAGCGAACCGCGCACCCCGCCCGGGTGGAAGGGCCGGATCGAGATGGATTCGGGGAGAATCATCGTCGCACTGCCGGCCTCACTCTGGCGCGCCGCGGGGGCCTTCTGGCCGGAAGAAGAGGACGACCGGGGGACCCTTCTTCGTCTCGCCCGCGATCCCTACGCGGCCTACGCGATCTACGGGGCGGTCGAGGCGACGGGGACGACGCCAGAGAAGGAGACCGACCGCATCCTCGCCCACGTGGGAGAGAAGAACGGGACCACGCGACCGGCGCGGATCGCCCGCAAGGCCATCACGATCTCGGGTCGTCACGGGATCGAGTCCCGTTATCGCCACACGGCCACGTTCCCGCACCAGGACTACTGGGTCACGGTCGTCACCGACGGCGAGCGCCTGTGCTGGTCGGTCCTCTGGACGCTGCCCGACAACGCGAAGGCGCTCGAGCGGGAGTTCGAGACGCTCTCGACCGGCTGGTCGTTCGAGCGGTAGAACTAGCCCAACCCCACCGTCTCCAGGTGCTTCGGTACGTGCGTTTGGAGGCCGGGGTCGCTCGCGAGCGCCTCGGCGAGCGAGCGCGCGGGCCGGGATTCGCCGTGGACGACGAAGCAGGGTGCGCCGGGACACGTGGCGCGCCGTGCCCAGGCGAGGAGCTCGCTCTTGCCTGCGTGGGCGCTGAAGCCCCCGAGGGTGTGAATCCGGGCGCGGACCTCGACCGATCGGCCGTCGATCTCGACCCTCTTCGCGCCTTCGACGAGGGCGCGCCCGAGGGTCCCCCGTCCCTGGAACCCGAGGAAGATGACATCTGTCTCGGGGCGCGGGAGGAGCCGGGCCAGGTGGTGGCGAATCCGTCCCGTTTCGCACATGCCGGAAGGGGCGACGACGATCGCGCCGTCCTTGTAGTCGTCGATTTCGCGCGATTCGCGTGAGCCGGCCGTGATGTGGAGTCTCTCGAAGCGGAACGGGTCGTCGCCTCCCGCGAGGAGCATCTTCGCGTCCTCGTCGAAGAGGTCGGGGTTGTTCCGGAAAACCGCGAGAAAGCGCGAGGCGAGAGGGCTGTCGAGGAAGACATGGAACTTCTCGAGAAGTCCGGCCTCGGCGAAGTCGTTCAGGTGGTAGAGGACCTCCTGGACGCGGCCGAGAGCGAAGGCGGGGACGAGGACGTTCCCACCGTCGGCCGCGGCCTTCTCCAGGGCCAGGAAGAGCTCCTCGCCGGAGTCCTTCATGGTCTTGTGGTCGCGGTCGCCGTAGGTCGATTCGATCACGAGGACGTCCGCGAGCTCGGGAGGCTCGGGGTCGCGGATGATGGGAGTACCGTTGCGTCCGATGTCGCCCGAGAAGAGGACCCGCCGGGTCCGGCCGCCTTCCTCGACCTCGAAGAGAGGACTGACCGCCCCGAAAATGTGTCCCGCGGGATGGAGCGTGACCGCGACGCCGTCGAAAAGCGCGAGTTGTTCCCCCATCGCCGGCTTGTGCGCGATCCTCTCCCAGACGGCCGAAACGTCGGTCGTGTCGTAGAGAGGAGCGCGGTCATCCCGGCGGGCCGCCTCGGCCGAATCCAGGAGCGAGACCCCGGCGAGCTCGGCCGTGGCCTTGGTCGCAACGATCACTCCGCGGAACCCCTTCCGGACGAGGCGCGGGAGGCGGCCAATGTGGTCGATGTGGGCGTGGGTCACGACGACCGCGTCGATCTCGCGCGGCTCGAACGGGAAGTCGGCGTGGTTCCTCGCGGCGACATCGGGCTCGCCCTGGAACAGGCCGCAGTCGACGAGAATCTTCTTTCCGGCGGCCTCGAAGAGATGGCAGGAGCCGGTGACCGTCCCGGCCGCTCCGCAGAAGCGGATCTTCACTCGGTTCCGCCGGCGCGGGCGATGAAGATCTCCTCGGGCACGACCCCGCGCTCCCCCTCGAACGACTCGGTGCGCGCGCCGATCCCGTCCGTCGCGGGCTGGGTCGACCAGTAGCGGATGCCGGTGCGCCGGCCGTGCCCGTCAGTCTCCCATCGCAGGAAGATGACCGAGTGGCCGCTGCCGTTCTTCCGCCAGAGCTGGATGAAGTCGCCGCGCCGGGCGTCCGCCTGGGTTTCGATCCTCGTCCCCAGACCCGCCTCGACCAGTGCGTCCACGGGTCCCCGGCGGTAGTCGCCGGAGCAGAACCAGCGGCCCCGGAACGCGCGGAGCCCCGCGGCGTCGAGGTCGCCGATCCGGAACTCGACGGCGTGCCCCCGGGACCACGCCTCCCAGCTCCTGAAAAAAACCTCGAAGGTGAGGCCGCAGCAGTAGGAGCGTCCCTGGGGATCTCCCGCGGAGAAGAGCTCGCCCGCGTAGTGGAGGTCGCGCGTGTTCCCGGCCCACTTCGATCCCTTCGGCCACCAGTAGGCGTGGCTGCCGTCGGTCGGATAGCCCTCCATCACCTCCCGGACAATCCGGTGGAACTCCTCCGGGTCAGGGAGAGACGAAGAGTCGGTCCCCTCGTCCGCCGCCGCGGCCGCGGCCGCGAGGAGAAGAAGGAGGAGAAAGGCGGGGAGACGCATGGCGGGATTCTCGCCGGGAGAGCGCGAGAAACGCAAGAACCTGGCAGAATGTCGGGAACTTCGGGAGCTAGAACGATGGACCTGACACGCCTCGCGCGGGCGTTCGCCTTCGCCTCGTGCATCTTCCTCGCGCTCGCCGCCCCCTCGGGCTTGGCCCAGGAAGACCCGGCCGCAGCCACCCGGGCGCTCCTGGAAGGGCGCGATACCCCGTTTCCCGCCCTGTCTGGCGTCCGGCTCCTGGGCGCGTACGAAGGCCGCCGGCCGGTCGGGAGCGCGCGGATCGAGGTAGGGCCCGCTGAAGGTCGGGGCGCGTATCGCTTCACCGCCCGGGTCGAGGTCGAGCTGGGGGACGCGAAGCAGGAGATCGAGACCGAGGCGACGCTCGACCACGATCTCACCGCGCTGGAGTACAAGCAGACGGTGATTGACGACCGGCCGGCGGGCATGACGTCGATCGAGGACCAGGCGGATCTCAAGGGCGGGCGCTGGCTCGCCAGCCGGCGCGTCTTCCGGACCGGAGGAGAGAGCGGCCGGGAGAGGGGCGAAGTCGAACTCGCGGTCGGAACGCTCCCCGACGGGCTCGCCCCCCTCATCCCGATCCTCGTCGCGGGCAGCCCACCGGGCTCGCGCTTCGCCTTCTCCTTCTTCGACGGGCGCGCGGTGACGTACCCGGCCGAGTACCAGGTGGTCGAGCGCCGCCGGATCGCGGTGGCGTCCCGCGCCGAGGAAGCGGTCGTGGTGCGCCTCACGCGCACGCTCGCGACGGGCGTGGTCGAATCGACAGACTACTTCGTCTCGGCCGCGGACGGCTCGCTCCTCTCGATCCGCCTCCCGGCCGTTCACTTCCGCTTCGTGAGAGTCGAGGAGTCCGACCTCGGAAAGGAGCTCCCAGGCGGCTTTGTCGAGGAGTTCGACGAGGCCGGCCGGACGCCGCCTGAGGCTCTGCTCTCTCTCTTCGATGCGATGCGCCGCGGAGACACCGGCGCCGTCGACGCCGGCGTGGACTACGAGGAGTTCTTCTACCGCTACGTGGAGGAGAACCCGCCGCAGGCTCCAGTCGAAGGGGCCGGGCCGATCGAGGTGCCGCGGGAGGTCCTCCGCGAGCAGTGGCTCCGCCGCCGCGAAGAGCACCGCTCGGGGTTTCGGGGGCGGTTCTTTTCGGCGAGGGAAACCCCGGAGGGGGACGCGGCCTCCCTCGCGCCCCGTCTCTCCTCCCGGGTCGAGCGGAACGAGGCCAGAATCACACTGGAGGGTCGCGCCGGCCGGACCTGGGTCCTTTCCCGCGAGAGCGGGCTCTGGATGGTGGTGGGCTACCGCGAGAAGTAACGCCCGCTACTTGCTGTCGAAGCGCTTCAGCCACAGGCGGAGCTCGTCGTAGCGCTCCTTTAGCTCCTCGTCGAACACCATGGGGGCGGCGGGGAGCTCGCGGCGGTCCGAGATCTCGAGCGGCTCGTCGCCCGAAAGGCGAAGCCTCTCCGGGAAGTCGATCCGCTGGAAGATTCGCGCCGCGCGGAACGACTCGCCGTCGAGGACGTGGGTCTGGGCGACGATCCCATCGGGATAGACGGAGTAGACCTTGATGCCGTGCCGCGGGTTCTGGCCGAGCGCGATCGCCGAGAGGTGGGGCTTCGCCAGGCGGAACTCGAGGTCGTAATGGAGGTGGCCGTTGAGGACACCGACGACGTTCCTCCGCGCCGAGAGAAGCAGCGCGAGGCGCGGGGCGTCGAGGAAGGTCGGCGGTAGGCACGGCTCGTGCTGGAGGTAGAGCGTCGGGCGGCCGGACGAGCGGGCGAGGTCGTCCCGGAGCCACTCCCAGGTCTCCTCGGAAAAGGTCCCGATCCCCACCGTCTCGATGTCGCGATCCAGGCCGGAGCCGACAAAATGGACGCCGCCATAATCGAAGCTCCAGTGGGTCGAGCCGAAGACCACCCAGAAGTTTCGAGCGTCGTTGTCGCCGCGGACGGCGTGGTACGGACAGGTGAGTTCCTCGTCCAGGATTGCCTTGAGGCGCCGGTGGCCCTCGATCGAGTAGATGGAGGTGTTGTCGCCGGTGAGCACCACGAAGGCCGGCCGGACCTCCGTCGAGACGTAGCGAAGCGCGCTCTTGAGGAGCTCCTCCTTCGCGGGAGTGAGGTGGATGTCGGCGATCTGGACGAACCGGAAGCGAGGTTCCCCGGGACGGACCGCCCAGGCGGGGACATCGGCGGACTCCTGGATCTCGATCTTCTTCGCGACGGACTCGCCCCAATCGTGGATCTCCTTCTCGATCTCGGACCTTTCCTGGGGGAGAGCGGCCGGCGCGAGGAGGAGGGCGGCGAGGGCGGCGGCGAGCGGAAGGTGAAGCGGCCTCATGGGTCTTTACTCCGGCAGTCTCGGTTGGGTCATGCTCATGGGATCGAGGATCTTCTCCAGCTCGGCCTCCGGCAGGAGCTTCTTCTCCCCGGCGAGTTCGCGCACCGTGCGGCCCGTCTGGGAGCTGTCCTTGGCGATCTTCGCCGCGGCGTCGTAGCCGATCTTCGGGGCGAGTGCCGTGACCATGGCAAGCGACCCCTCGATCAGGTCCCGGCAGCGCCCCGCGTTCGCCTCTAGCCCTCGGACGCACTTCTCGTCAAGGAGGATCGCGGCGCGGGAGAGGATCTGGATCGACTGGAGGAGCGCGTTGGCGATGACGGGCTTCATGACGTTGAGCTCCAGGAGGCCCGACTGTCCGCCGATCCCGATTGTGACGTCGTTCCCCATGACCTGTGCCGCGACCATGCAGACCATTTCGGGGATCACCGGGTTCACCTTCCCGGGCATGATCGAGCTCCCGGGCTGTAGCTCCGGGAGGTGGATCTCGCCCAGCCCCGAGCGCGGTCCGGACCCGAGGAGCCGGAGGTCGTTGGCGATCTTCATCAGGCTCACGGCGACCGTCTTGAGCGCCCCGCTTGCCGAGACCGCCGCGTCGCGCGCGGCGAGCGCCTCGAAGAAGCTGGGCGCCTGCCGGAAGCCGAGGCCGGTCTTCGCGGCGATGGCCGCGACCGCCCTCGCGGAGAACTCGGGGTGCGTGTTGATGCCGGTACCTACCGCCGTGCCGCCGAGGGCGAGCTCCTCGAGCTCCGGGAGGACCCGAGACACCCGGAGGGTCCCGTGGGCGACCTGCGAGGCGTAGCCGGAGAACTCCTGGCCCAGCGTGATCGGGACGGCGTCCTGGAGATGGGTGCGGCCGATCTTGACCACGTCCTTGAACTGGGTGGCTTTCTTGTCGAGCGCCCGATGAAGCTGCCGGAGGGCCGGGAGGAGGTCCTCGTGGATCGCCGTGGCCGCCGCGACGTGGATCGCGGTCGGGATGACGTCGTTCGAGGACTGGCTCATGTTGACGTGGTCGTTCGGATGGACGGGTTTCTTCGATCCCACGGCGCCGCCGAGGATCTCGATCGCGCGGTTCGAGATCACCTCGTTGGCGTTCATGTTGGTCGATGTCCCCGAGCCCGTCTGGAAGATGTCGAGCACGAAGTCGGCGTCCCACTTCCCCTGGATCACCTCCTCGGCCGCGCGGCAGATGGCGTCGGCGAGCTTCGGGTCGAGGAGCTGGAGCTCCAGGTTCGCTTTCGCCGCCGCCTGCTTGATGACGCCCAGGGCGTAGAGAAACCGGCGCGGGAACCGGAGGCCGCTTACCGGGAAGTTCTCGAACGCGCGCTGGGTCTGGGCGCCGTAGTACCGGCCGGCCGGCACCCGGATCTCGCCCATGGAGTCTGTTTCGATGCGAGTCTGGCTCGTCGGCTTCTCCCTCGGACCTTGGTGAAGGGATGCCATGCTACACCGGAGCGACCGGCGTTGCATCGTCTCGCGGCAGCCTGTACACTCGCGTTTTCGAGTCGAACGGAGGTGAGGGTGACGACGATTCGCGAACTCCTGGAGCGTGCGGAGCGATACGACTTCGCTGGGCTGGAAGCGGGCTTTCTCGAATGGATCGAGGGAAAGAGCTTTCCCGCGGGCTGCGGCGCCGAGGCGGCCGGCCTGTGCGCGAAGATCGAGTCCGCGGGGCGCAAGGATCTCGCGATCACGCTTGCCAGCATGGCCTTCCCAGAGCTCCCGGCGGCCGAAGGAATTCCCGTCCTCACGAGACTCGCCCGGCTCGCCCCGCGCACGCCGGGCCTCGCGACGGAGCTCGTCGAGCGCATCCGCGAGGTGGAGGGGAACGATCCCTCGGTGCGCGCCGCCCTCCGGGCGAGCGGCCTGGGCACCGACGAGACGCTCCCGGGGGCCCTGGACCGGTACGAGGAGTTCCGTTCGGTCCGGGTCGGCCTCTACGTCCGCCACCGCGGCGACTGGGGGACGGGACGCGTGCGCGAGATCGACCCCATCACGGGTCAGGTCGTGGTGGACTTCGAGAGGAAACGCGACCACCGGATGACCCTGGAGGGAGTCGTGGACCTTCTCGATCGGCTCCCGGACGACTCCTGGCCAGCGCAGAAGTTCGACCGACTGGAGGAGCTTCGTAGCCTGGCCGAAAAGAAGCCAGGGGAGGTCCTGCGTCGCGTTCTCGACCACCTCGGAGGCCGGGGGGATCTGGAGAAGATCCGCGCCGAGATCAAGGGCTCCGTGCTGCCCGACGACCGGTGGACGCGCTGGTGGGCCGCGGCGAAGAAGGCGGCGCAGCGCGATCCGTACCTCGAGGTGAAGAGCTCGGGGGCCTCGACGACGATCGAGCGGCGCGAGGTGGCCCGGACCCCGACCGACGAGGTCCGGGACGCGATGCTCGCGCGGACCGACCTCGCGGGCCGCTGGGACATCGCCCGGAGCGCGGAGAGGCTTTCGGGCGCCGTCGAGGCGTCCGCGGTCCGCGACCCGCTGATCGAGGCCGTGGTCCGGGAGTGGGAGAAGGCGAAAACCGAGGACCCGAAGATCCTCGTCGAGTGCCTGGCGTTTCTGGAGGAGCAAGGCTGGGAGGAGGCCGGGCGGCGTCTGGAGGAGCTCGCGGCCTCGGGGGATGGGGAGCTCCTGGCGCGGCTGACGGCCAAAGACGTCCAGCGTCGCTACGCCCGTGCGCTCGTCACCGCGGCGCCCGGCGGCGGCCGGCCCGCGCTCGCGGTGGCGCTCCTCGCCGACGGGACCAAGATGCGCGAGGAGCTCGTCGGGATGCTCGCCGACCGGGCGAACCTCCTGGCCGAGGCGGAGACGAAGGTCCTGGGGGATCCGGTCTCATATCCCGAGGCCTTTCTCGACATTCTCTCCGGCCAGTGGAAGCCCGCCTTTGGCGCGGACGAGGCCGAGGTGGTCCGGGTCGTGGCCCGGTTCGGCCACGACATCGCCCGCCTCCGGGGGATCGGCAAGGCGACCCAGGAACGTTACCTCCGTCGCGTGCGGGAGTACCTCTCGGCCGACGGGCACCGGCGCCTCCGGCACTACCTCGAGCAGAGAAGCGAGGACGAGGTCCGGCGGCTCGCATCGTACCTGCGCCGGACCGAGGCGCTCGACGAGCTCTACCATGGCCTGCGCGTCGAGTTCGAGAAGCGCCTTCCCGAGACAACGCGCCCGGAGAAGCGGTTCTGGCAGGACGAGTGGCTCTTCTCCACCCAGCATGGGATCGAGAAACGACGCACGGAGTTTCGCCATCTGATGGACGTGCAGATCCCGGAGAACAGTCGCGCCATCGGCGAGGCCGCGTCGCGCGGGGATCTCTCCGAGAACGCCGAATGGAGCGCCGCGATCGAGAAACAGCGCGAGCTCACGAACAAGAGCCAGGCGTGGCGCGAGGAGATCGAGCGTGCCCGGCCGCTCGAGGAAGTGGATATCCCGATCGACGTCGTTGCGCCCGGGACGCGCGTGGCGCTCCGCGACCTCGACTCCGGCGAGGACGTCGTCTGGGCCGTCCTCGGGCCGTGGGACGTGGACGTCGAGTCCGGGGTCCTCTCGTACCTCTCGCCCGTGGCGTCCGGGTTGCTCGGCAAGAAGGTCGGGGAAGAGGCGACGATCGTGCTCCCCGACAGGAAGCACCGCTATGGCGTTCAGGGGATCGAGTTGTACTTTGCCGCGGAGGAATCGCCGTCCCACGTGAGCCAGCAGGCGGGGAAGATCGACTGACCACTCGGCAGGCCGCGCTCTTCGTCGCGGCCTTCTCGGCGCGGGCCGAGGTCCTTGCCGAGGCCGCCGCCGAGCTCGAGAGCCGGCACGGGCCGGTCCTCCTGGCGAGCGAACCGTATACGTTCGACCACACGCGCTACTACTCCCGGACCATGGGCGAGCTCCTCGTGAAGCGCCTGATCGCCTTCCGGGACCTCGTCGGTCCCGGCGCACTCCCGGCGGTGAAGCGGGTCGCCATGGAGATCGAGCACGAGTTCGCCGAGCGGCACTCGTTCGCCTCCCGTCCCATCAACCTCGACCCGGGCTATCTCACCGAGGCAAAGGTCGTCCTCGCCTCGACCAAGGATCGCGGGCACCGCGTCTACCTCGCCGGCGGGATCTTCGCCGAGGCCACGCTGGAGTACCGAGAGGGGCGTTTTCACCCTTTCCCGTGGACCTACGCCGATTTCCGGTCCGAGCCTGTTCTCGCGTTCTTCGCCCTCCTGCGCGAGTCGTTCAGGGAAGAAAGACCCGAGAGAGGGGAGACTACCCCTCGTCGCCGCGCAGCACGAAGTCGAAAACGTTCGCCCCGGCGATCGTGAGCCGCCGGAGATCCTCCTTGTTCGTGACGCGCTTGAGCTGGGAGAGGATGTAGCCCGGGCGGAGGTAGAAGCGCCGGTAGGCCTCCCGGACGTAACCCGAGAGGTCCTTCGCCGAGAGCTGCGTGTAGAATTCGTTGGCGCGGCCGTTGGTGTGGATCGAGCGGACGTCGATCTGGCTCCCGTCGCCGAGCTCGGGAAACTTCTCCACGACGTCGTCGTAGAGCGGCGTCCCTGGGTAGGGCGTTGTAATGCCGTAGGTCACGGTCGTCGGGCGGATCTTCTCCACGAATCGGAACGACTTCCGGACGGTCTCGTGGGTCTCGCCCGGCATCCCGAGCATCATGTGGGCGTGGACCTCCATCCCGACCTCGTGGCACCAGGCGACGGTCTGCTCGACCTCCTCGATCCGCACGCCCTTCTTGACGTTGTCGAGGAGCTCCTGGTTGCCGGTCTCGACGCCGATCCGGATCATGTGGCATCCCGCCTCGTGCATGAGCGCCAGGAGCTCGCGGTCCACCGTCCCGACCTTGACCGAGCAGATCCACGACATCGCGAGCTTCTCGTCGAGGATCATCGTGCAGAGGACCTACACTCGCCGCGGGATGACCGTGAAGAGCTCGTCCCGATAGAACACCTCCCGGTATCCCAGGTCGCGGAGGTAGAGGAGCTCCTCCACGCAGTTCTTCGGCGAGCGGGCGCGGTAGCGTGGCCCGTAGAAGGACGGGGCCGT
>JACQVV010000253.1 GCA_016209595.1 Planctomycetota bacterium | reverse complement strand
GGGCAGGAGGGGGCCGGGGGGGGCACGCCTCCCCCCGGCCCCACGTCTTGCGCGAGCCGCCCCGTTCCCGGCCATGAGCGCACCCTTGACCGCGGAAGCGCGGGTCCCTACCCTTGAACGTGCTGTACGCGCGGGCGTCGCGCCATGGAGCTCGAGGCGAGAGAGATGGAAGCCCCGGAGTCGAGGGAACCCGGCGAAGAAGAGGAGACGATCCTCGACGCGGCCGCTGATCTGGAGGGCGCCGGGAAGGCCCCGGAGAGCCAGAAGTTGCCCGCCCCCGCGACGAGCTCGGCCGAGGAGATCGACCTTCTCGCCGCGGACCAGGAGATGGAACGGGCGCCAGAGAAACCATCTCCCGGAGAGTCCCTTGTCCTGCGGACCCTGGTCGCTTTCGTCCGCCCGGGCGTCAGGGGCACGCGAATAAACCCCAGGAGACGCGCGGAGCAGGAGATCTGCTGCCCCAGCTGCCAGGCCAAGCTCGTGGTCTCGAAGAAGGCGGCCGGCCGCCAGGTTCTGTGCTTGTGTTGCGAGACGCTGATCGACCACACGCTCGGGTCGATTGTCTTCCCCGGCCCAAAACCCGAGACTCGCGACCAGCCGGTCGACGCCACGCTCGGGCTCGCGCTCCCGCCGGGGGCCTCGCCCGCGGAGTCCACGCCCGCGCTCCGGACCTTGAACCTGCCGGAGGAGGGAAAGCCCCCGCGACCGGGGACGAAGGCGTGGAAGGACTGGAGGGGGGAACGCGATCGGAAGCGAAAGACCGGGAAGGTCGAGAAGCGCGCCGGCAAGAAGTCGCAGGCGGAAGCCCCGGAGGACGAAAAGCCTACCGGCGAGAAGTCGTCCGGCCGCGCCGCGGAGGTCGAGCGGACGAAGGCTGTGCTCGCGCGCTTCCGCGAGCGCGCGGGGCTCGCGGGCGACCAGCCCGATCCACCTCTCGCCCGCCCCATCCGCGTGGCAGGACCGCCGCCCATCAGTCCCTTCCGCGTCGCGGTCCTCGTCCTCGTTGCGGCGGGCCTCGCGTCGGGAGCGACCGCGCTCGTCCTGTCCGCGGCGGACGGCGGCGGCCGGGGCGCGGGCCGTTCCGATGGCGCCGCCTCGAACGGCGCTCCCGAGGGGCAAGGCGGAGCCGGGACGGACGGAGCGGCGGCGCCGGTCCCGGAGCCGCGCGAGGTGAAGTACTTGGGCTACGTCTCCGAGGAGGACGCACCGGTCCTGTTCGAGGGACAGAGCGCGGGGTGCCGGATCCTCACGCAGAACCGCGTCCCTGTCTGGCTCCACCTCGATCGCCCCGACCTGGAGGCGATCCGGGACCGAGTGCGCGACCGGGTCCGGGGCACGGGAAAAGAGGTCTGCGTCCGGGGGAGAGGGACCCTCTATTCCGCCCGCGATCCCGACGTGACCGGGTGGGTTCCGGTCGGAGTCCAGGTCGAGCATGTCCTGGTCGGTGGGCGCGAAAAGATCGAGTTCGTCGAGTACGAGGAGTTCCTCCACACGCCGTCAGACATAAAGTAGGAGGAAAAGGGATGGAGTGGCGCCTGGAGCGCACATGCGCGACCCCGGACAAGACACCGCCGGGTACCGGGAGCGGGCGGCGAGGGAGCATCCTCCTCGTCGCGATCGGAGTCCTGGCGGTCCTCTCGATCCTGGCGATCGCCTTCGCCAACCTGATGCACCTGGAGAGCTCGGTCGCGTCGAGCCGCGTCGACAAGGTCCGCGCCGAGATGGCGGCCGAGTCGGGGTTCGAGGAGGCCCTGCAGATCCTCCGTGAGACCGTCCTCCTGCGTCCCTGGAGCGACCCCAAGGACCGCTGGGTCTTCCGCAACCAGACCGGGTCGGATGTCGGCACCGGGATCCAGATCGAGGAGGCCGTCAACCCGTCGATCCGCGGCGGAGCGTATCCGGCCGGCCATCCCCTCGCCGGCCGTGGCTACACGCGGTTTCTCCCCTCGCCCGACTCCCTCCGCGAGGTCTCCGTCGCCGTCAAGATCGAGTCGAATGCGGGGAAACTCGACTTGAACGGCGGCGAGCTGGGCGGCCCCCCCGACCAGGGATACAACAAGGAGCTCGCCCGGTTCCTCGACGACCTCGTCTACGCGCTGAAGCGCGACCCGTCCTATCGGTCGGCGAACCTTCCCGACGACGCGGGGCAGCGGATCCTCGCCGGGCGCCCGTCCACCGGGTTCCAGTCGGTGACCGAGCTCGCCGGCGTCCTGGGCGACCGGGGAGCCGACGAAATCGCCGACTTCGTCACCGCCCATGCGTGGGCGGATCCCTCGACGATCCGCCCCGATCCGATGGACGGGAGCGCGACCTGGGGTCGGGGTCCCGTTCGCTCACGCCCCTTCGCGCTCGAGGCCGAGCCGCGCGCGCCGATCGACATGAACCTCGCGGCGCGTCCGGTCCTCATCGCGTCGCTCATGGGCCTCTCGGCGCGAGTCCTGGAGCGCCGCTCCGAGCCCCGCGCCGCGGGCGACAAGAACGGGTACGCCTGGCGCGTCGCCCAGACCCCCGCGATCGACTACGACCTAGCCCGCGACGTCGCCGACAGCGTGCTGCTCCGGCGCGAATCGACCGGCCCGTTCCGGACCTGGGACGAGTTCGACTCGTGGCTCCTCGCGCTCGAACCGTCTCTCGCGAGCCTCACGCCCGAGGGCGTGGACGTCATCCGGGCCGCCGTGAACCCCAACACGCGGCTTGCCAAAAAGAACCCCGATCGCGTGCTTCTACGGTCCGTCGACAAGTCCGATCTCGTCCTCCGGAAGACCGAATGGACGTTCGGCGCGACGGGCTCCTTCCGGATCCAGTCGCTCGGCAGGGTCGTCCTGGCGGGCGAGCTCATCGCCCAGGCGAGGCTCACCGTCGACTACCGGCTCCTCGCGACCCGCCGGCACACGACGCAGGCCGATTTCGCCGGGGCACAGGTCTACGCAGACGACGACGTCCTCCTCTTTCCCGAATCGGTTCCCGACTCCGACCGGAATGCGACCGAGGACGGCCAGATCGGCCTCGCTCCGGCCCCCAATGCCGGGGACGACGCGTCGCTCTCGTTCCGCGTCCCGTGGCGCACCTCTCTCGATGCCGACATCGGGAACCCGAAAACGCCGCGCGCCGCCCCCGAAACGACGATCGAGGACTTCGCCCCCGCGACGGTCGTCGGGCCGGGCGAGATCGACCCCTCGAACCTCCTCCCGGACGGCGCCACGTTCGACATGACGAGCGGCGAACTCTACATGTTCGACGCGGCGAACAATCGGAACTGGATCGAGGGGGCCTTCGAGTTCTGGTTCAAGCCCGATCACAACTGGGACCTCGTCCGGGAGTACAAGGAGCCCGGCTCGGTCGGCCTGATCCAGATCCTCCAGCCGCTCGCCGACAAGAAGACGACGCTCGTCCACCAGATCAAAATCGTCCTCTTCGACGACCGCGACCGGCCGGAGATCTTCAGCCGGCTCCGCATCTACACGACGAAGAGGGTCGCGGCCCCGGAGATCGGAGGTTTCGCGCCGATCCCGCCCGGCTACGACTACAAGACGGAACTCACCTACCGCTACACGACCTGGTTCCCGAAGACCGATCCCGCGAAGCCCATGTCGAACAACGGCCTGACGCGCGATCACGGCCTCGACTGGCGGCAAGGGATCTGGCACCACGTTGCCGTGCGGTGGACGAACCCGACCGAACACGTGATGTGGATCGACGG
>JACQVV010000228.1 GCA_016209595.1 Planctomycetota bacterium | reverse complement strand
CGCCGGCGAGGAGCTCGCCCCCATCCCCCTCGACCGCTCCGGGGGGGAAGGTGCTCGCGAGAGGGAAGTCCGCGGGCGCCGTCCACGCCCCGTCCCTTCTTTCGACGAAACGGACCTTCCCCTCGCGCCAGAGGAAGAGAACCGCGCGACCTCCCCACGACGCGCCGCTCGTCTCGCAGCCGGCGCTCTCGGGGAAGACCTGGCCGTCCGCGAGAGAGAGGACACCCGCTTGGGTCGGGAGGAAAACGAGGAGGTCCGGGCCGCACGACAGCGCGAACGGATCGCCCGTGGCTGGCGGCGCGCCGACGGACTGCGGGTCCGACCACTTCTCGGAGCCGAAGTAGTCCCGCCGTTCGAGCGTTCCCTCCAGGTTGACGCAATAGAGGTACGCCTTTCCCTGGTGCGAGACCAGGGCCGGCGCGAAGAGCGTCTTCCCGATCGTCGATCGCGTTCCGCCGTCCGTCGAATACGAGGTGTTGATGTCGGCCCGCACGCGACCCTCGTCGAAGAGGCCGTTCCGGTTCCAGTCGATCCGGGTCTTCCAGACCATCGGCTCGAACTGTAGCGACAGGGGGCCCGCGCTCCAGTCTCTTCGCACGACAGGGAAGAACGCGATCTTGAAGAGGAACGGCTCCTTGGTGAGAAAGCCGACGCTCTCCGGGGGGAAGGGGAGCTCCTCGGTGAGCTCGCTCTCTTTGAGGACGTGGGCGGCGAACTCGCCGTTCGAGTAGTGGACCTTGTTGTAGTCGCCGTCGAAGCCGTAGTTGTAGGCGTAGTTCATGAGGCTGGTGTAGAGCGGGCACCAGGGCTCCGGGTAGTAGCCCGTGTGGTCGAGGCCGATCTGGTGGCCGAACTCGTGGAGGAAGACGGCCCAGAGCGCGTTCGAGCCGCACCCCCCCATGTCCCCCATCTGCGCCGACTGGCCGCCCCCGCCCGCCTGCACGATCATGTAGTGGGCGAGCCCCCTCGTCTCCGGCGGCAGGTGCGCGTTTCCCAGATCCCACCACGCCTTGCCGCTCACGCTTTCCACCGAAAGCGGCGGGAGGTAGCGGGCGTGGAACGAGATCGGGATTCGCAGCGACGCATAGGTCGCGCGGCACCGATCGAGCTCCGCGCCGAGGACGTTGCCGTCGACGTTCAAGCACCGCTGGACGTAGCAGAGGACATCCTTCTTCGCCGGGTGGAACCCCTCCGCCGCGAGGTCGAGCCCCCCGGCGCCAAGGACCTCCCAGCCGTCCGGGATGCCGTCGGCGTCCGAATCGCGCGAGAGAGGATCGGTCCCGAGGACCCGCTCAGCGTCGTTCGCCAGGCCGTCGGCGTCCGGGTCGGCGGCCCCCGGGCCGTAGGAGGGAAGGAGGAGGATGTCGCGCCCCTGGAAGGGCTCGCCGTCCCGGCGGCACCACACGAGGTCGCTCCTCCCGTCTCCGGTCATGTCGGCGGCAAGAAGGACCCCGTCCGCGGGGACCTCGGGGCAATCAACCGGTTCGGGCTTCCCGCCGAGGAAGAGCCTCGTCCCGGAGAGGACGTCGGCCGTCCCGTCGCCGTCGAAATCTCCCGCGACGATCCTCTCCGAAGGGGCCGGGTCGGCGAGCGTCTCGGGCGCGAACCGGCCCCCGGCAAGCGTTCCCCGGAAGAGGGCGCCCTGGACCCAGAAGAGCGTCGTCCCCCAGGCCGCGAGCGCCCGGTACTCGGCGGGCCCTTCCACCGTCCCGACTCCCACGAGCGTCCAGGGTCCCGCGCGCGATGGGACGAGGTAGCCCTGGCCGAAGGGGAGGATCCGTCCGTCCGCCCCCGCGATCCCCTCTGCGCGCACCCGCGCCGCCCCGCCCGACCACGCCCCTACCGTCCCCTCTCTCGTGAGCCACGCGACCTCACCTGCCTGATGCGCCGCCGCGTCGATGGCCTCGCCCCCGAGCCCGGAGAGGACGTCGCGGGGCGCGTGCATCTTCTGCCCCCGCTCCGAGAACCCCACATCGAGGATCCCTCCCTCTGGCGGGTAGACGCAGGCAAGATCGGCGAAGCCGTCGCCGTCGAGGTCGGCCGCGACCGGGATCCGCGGCTCGACCGCGAAGTGGCCGGCGAAGAGGTGCGGCTTCGCGAAGCGCACGGGCGGCTCGATGGCAACCGGCACCGGGTCCTGCGCCACGGCGGGCAGGAGGGCAAGGAAGAAGGATACGAGGGACGCGCGTCGTGCGATGGCGGGCTTCATGGGTCGTAACCGTTCGAGGCGCGAGGGGCTGTGGGGCCGGCCGAGACGAGATTCCGCGTACCAGTTTCTCCCACGATCGGCTTGGAGCCCATCCAAAAACCCTCCCGCCGCCGCGCGGCTGGCGACGGGAGGGTTTTGGCTCAGCTCTCAAGAGGAGCGTGGGGGACCCGGGTGGATCCCGCCCCGTTCGGTGTTGCGGCGTCCGCCGGCGCGCTACTCCCCGGCGGCGGCCCCGGACGCCAGTGGGTACGGACGGACGTAGAAGGCCTTCACGCCGCCCACGGGCACCTGGGAGCTGTCGAACCGGAAGATGTAGTGCTTGCCGTCGGAGTGCGAGTTGTGGTGGTGCTTCATATAGAGGATGTTGTCCTGCCCGTCGCGGAGCATCTGAAGCCCGTCGATCACGTAGAACCACTCCACGCGGCCGTTCACGATGTGGGCCACGATCCTCTCGCGCGGGATGGGCACGTTGTTGATGTGGAAGACCACCGTGTGGGAGCCCCAGCCAAGCTGGAAGTCACCGACGATGCGGAAGCCCCGGTCGAGATGGCCGTCCGAGTAGCGGGCGCTCTCGATTGCCGTGACGTGCCAGATGATCGCGCGCGAATCGGCCGCTCGGTTCGCCGGGCGCGTGAGAGTCCCCGAACCCGTGACGGTCCGGCCTTCCATCGTCTTCTCGATCGAGGCGTAGTCGCCGGAGAAGCTCATCCGAAGGTCGAATCCGACCGCGAGGCCTTCTCCTTCCTTGCGCGAGAAGCGGCCGCAGATCTCGGTCTCGCCGATTTCCCCCGAAAACTCGTAAACCTCCTCCTTGCCGCCGTTCCAAGTGATGCAGCGGCCGCTCCCGTCGGCAGGCAGGAACCTGTAGACCTCCCCGTCCTCGGCGAGGATCGTGAGCGCATCGGAGGATAGGAAGAGCGCGTCCCGGTCGTTTCCCGGGTCCTGTGCGCGGAGCGAGCCGGCGCCGAGGAGAAGGGCAAGGACCGCCAAGAGACCAATCCCGCGAAAGCCAATCGTGTTCTTCAAGGTGTGACCCTCCTCATGAGAGCTCATCGTTCATGCGACCGGCTGTCTCAGGAGCAACCGGCGTACCGAGAATCCGAATCGCCGGTAACGTGCCACGTCATGGACAGTTGCGGCATGGCGCGCGGTCCGCCTCCGGGCCGCTGCGTGCCCCAGGTCAGCACGGACTCGCGCAGCATGCACGAACACGTGCGAACACTCGCGCGGGGGATTCGCTACACTACGCCCTTCAAAAAGTGGCGGAAGGGGAAAACATGTCACAGAACAAGACGAAGAAGATCGACGCGCTCGGTCATCTCTCCGCCGGGAAGCGCACCCGGCTCCATCGCCTCCTCTACCAGTTCGGACCGGGCCGGGGGACGATGCTCGTCCTGCCGTACGATCAGGGGCTCGAACACGGGCCGATCGACTTCCTCGAAAACCCCGACTCCGGCGATCCCGACCACATCCTGTCTCTCGCGATCGAAGGCGGTTTCTCCGGGGTCGCGCTCCACCTGGGGCTCGCGGAGAAGTACTACCCCAGGGTCGCGGGACGGATCCCTCTCATCCTCAAGCTCAACGGCAAGACGAGCATCCCCGAGAAGATGTTCTCCACGCTCACCGGCACGATCGAGGACGCGATCCGCCTGGGAGCGGACGCCGTGGGCTACACCCTGTACGTCGGCTCGCCCGATCAAGACCAGGACATCCGCCAGTTCCGGGAGGTCCGGCAAGAGGCCGAGCGATTCGGCCTCCCGGTCATCGTCTGGGCCTATCCGCGCGGAAGGGCGGTGGACGCGCGGGGCGGGAAGGATGGACTCTACGCCGTGGACTACGCCGCGCGCACCGCGGAAGAACTCGGCGCGGACGCGGTCAAGGTGAATCCGCCGGCGAGGACGGGGCCCGGCGGCCCCGCCCCGTACGCCGATCTCGACTGGGACGCGGCCCGGAGGGCGCGGAAGGTCGTGGAGTCGGCCGGGAGGTGCCTCGTTCTCTTCTCTGGAGGCGAGAAGGTAGGGGACCGGGATCTCCTTGACAACGCGCGGCTCCTCATGGGCGCCGGGGCGACCGGCCTCATCTTCGGCCGGAACTTCTGGCAGCGGCCCTGGAACGACGCCCTGGCCATGGCCGGCGAGGTCCGCGAGATCCTGCTCGCTCACGGCGAGTCTTAGTGTCCGAGGAGATCGGATTCCCAGGCACTGGATCGCTCCGCCGGAGCAGCGGGCGGGGAACGCTCGCGATCCTCGTGGGCGGCGGCCCGGCCCCCGGCATCAACGGGGTGATCGCGGCGCTCACGATCGAGGCCTCGAACCTCGGCTACCGGGTGCTCGGCATCCAGGACGGCTACAAGTGGCTCGTCCAGGGGCGCACCGACCGCGTCCGGCAGCTCCGGATCGAGGACGTGACCGCCATCCACCCTCGGGGCGGCTCGATCCTGGGAACGAGCCGGACCGATGCGACCAGTCCGGAGGCAATCGAAAACGTCCGTTCGGCGCTCCGCGCGCTGAAGGTCGGGCTCCTCGCCTCGATCGGCGGCGACGGCACTCTCTACACGGCGAGCTGTCTGGAAAACGCCTGGCGGGGAGAGATTCGGATCGCCCACATCCCCAAGACGATCGACAACGACTTGCCCCTTCCCGGCGCCATCCCCACGTTCGGGTTCCAGACCGCTCGCCACGAGGGGGTCCGGATCCTCCGCAACCTCATGGAGGAGGTGAAGACGACCGACCGCTGGTGCTTCGCCGTGACGATGGGGCGCCGGGCGGGACACCTCGCCCTGGGGATCGGCAAGGCGGCCGGGGCGACGCTCACCTTGATCGGGGAGGAGTTCCGTCCGATGTGCCCCTTCTCGGTCCTCTGCGACCTGATCGAGGGAGCGATCCTCAAGCGCCGGGCCATGGACCGGAACCACGGCACGCTCGTCCTCGCCGAGGGTATCGTGGAGCAGATCGATCCCGGGAGCGTCCCGGGCGCGGGCGAGCCGGAGCGGGACGAGTACGGCCGCATCCGACTCTCAGAGACCCCGTTCGGGAACCTCCTCAAGTGCGAGATCGTCCGTCGCTTTCGCGAGCGCGGAGATCCCCTGGACGCCGTGTACAAGATCATCGGCTACGAGCTCCGCTGCGCCGATCCCATCCCCTTCGATCTGGAGTACACGCGCGATCTCGGCTATGGGGCGATGAGGTTCCTCCACTCCGGCCGCTCCGGAGCCCTCATGGCCATCGAGGGCGGGAAACTTCTGACCATCTACTTCGGCGAGATCCTCGACCCGGCCACCGGCCGGACCCGGGTACGCCTCGTGGACCTCTCGACCGAGGGTTACCTCGTTGCCCGGAAGTACATGACGCGACTCGACCCTTCCGACTTCGACGACGACCATGTCGTCGAGTCTCTCGCGCGCGCCGGCCGGATGTCTCCCAACGACTTCCGCCGCCGATTCGAGTACCTCGTGCGCGAGAACCCCTACTTCCACGCCGTTCCCGAGGAGGCCTGAGTCGGGCTCCCCTCGACGACAGGCCAGCGCCCCGTAAGGCAGAAGTCCTGCTCATCCCCCTCCCTTGACCGCGACCCTGCGCGAACTTAGAGTTGCCGCGATCCAGCGAGAGAGACCCCGTGAGGAAGGAGGACTCGATGAGAATCGCGTTCGTGGTTGTCGCCATCGTGGCGCCCTTCGTGGCGTTCGCGGCCAGGGCGGATGACGAGACGAGGGAGAATCTCCGGCGGGCGCAGGCGGAGCTCGACAAGGCCCGGCGCGAGCTCCAGATGGAGATAGAGATGATCGCGGCCGAGGAGGCGAGGGCGGCCGACGAGCGGACGAAGGGGCTCGCGGAAAAGACCGCGGGAATCGAGAAGAAGATCGAGGAGACGAGGAACCGCATCCAGGCCCTCCAGACCCGCGCGGTCGCCCCGGAAGCGCTCGAGGGGGAGCGCAGGGAGCTCGAGGCCGAGATCGCCCGCCTGGAGGACGTGAAAGCGGCGTTTCTCGCCGAGGCCGACGCGGCACGCGCCCGCGCCTCGGCGGAGCTCGCCGGGCGGAAGGAAGAGATCGCCCGGAAGATGGTGGAGCTCGCGGTCCGAGAGCGCCGGATCCGCCACGCGGCGGAGGGCGCGGACGGACGGGATCCTTCCCGTGGCCGAGAGAACGCCGCGGAAGGGAAGCGGATCTCGGCGAACTTCCAGGACACGCCGCTCGCCGACTGCCTCGCGTACCTCGCCGACCAGGGCGGCGTCAACTTCGTCCACGCCGGGTCGCTCGAAGGTGAGACCGTGACGGCGAGGCTCTCCGACGTCCTGGCCATCGAGGCGGCCCGGGCGGTCCTCCGCGCCGCGGGCTACAAGGCCGAGCCCGGGGGGGAGAATCTCCTCGTGATCCGTGGCCGCGACGAGCTCGCCGGACTCGAGGCGGAGCGCGACAGGCTCCATCTCGAGATCGAGATCCTCCAGCTCGAAGCCCAGCGCGCCCAGCTCGAGAAGGAACTGGGAGATGGCGACTAGTTGAGCACGCTCGGGAGACTCCGGCCGGCCGACGAGAAGCGGCGGGAGCTCGCGCGCCAGGTCCGCGCCTGGCCGGTCGAGGAGCTCCACGACCGCCTCGCCGCCGCGGGGGTCTCCCGCGCCTTCGTCCTCTTCGAGAACGGGGAGTTCACCCTCTCCCATCCGGCGCTTCTCGCGCCCGTCCAGGCCTTCTTCGAGCTCTCGCAGGACTTCGCCCAGCACGAGGGCGTCTTCTTGGGGCGCGAGGAGGGTTTCCCGACGGTCTTCTTCGCGTTCGTCCACGACACGCGCCGCGGGCTCGCACAGGGGGGCCTCCGCTTCAAGCGCTACGACACCACGGCTGACGTCCTGGTCGACGGCCTCAGGCTCGCCCGGGGGATGACCCGGAAGAACGCGCTCGCGGGGCTCTGGTGGGGGGGCGGGAAGGGCGTACTCCCCGTGACCCTGCCCCTCGCGCGCCCCGAGTACATGGAGAAGGACCGTCCCGAGCGGCGGCGTCTCTTCGAGGCCTACGGCCGGTTCGTCGCCTCGATCGGCGGGATCTACTACACCGCCGAGGATATCGGCACGAACACGGGCGACCTCGCGGCGGTCCTCGGCCAGAACCGGTTCACGACGTGCATCCCCCCAGCCTGCGGCGGGAGCGGCAACCCGTCCCCGTTCACGGCTCACGGGGTCTATCGCGCCATGCAGGCCGCCTGGAACTTCCTCACGGGATCGGACGACCTCTCCGGCGTCCGCGTCGCGGTCCAGGGGGCGGGACATGTCGGGGGGCCCCTCATCCGCGAGCTCGACGAGGCGGGCGCCCGGGTCTGGTTCACCGACGTGGACGTGAAGAGGATCGCGGAACTTTCGGCCGAGCTCCCGCGCGCGGTCGCCGTCCTTCCCGATTCGATCTACGACCTCGAAGTCGACGTCTTCGCCCCGTGCGCCGTGGGGGCGGTCGTCTCCGCCCAGACGATTCCACGCCTGAAGTGCCGGCTCGTCTGCGGCGCGGCCAACAACATCCTCAGGGAGACCGCGGACGCCGAGCGCCTGCGCGAGCGGGGGATCGCCTTCGTCCCCGACTACGTCTGCAACCGGATGGGGATCACCAACTGCGCGGACGAGTGGCGGGGGTATCTCGAAGAGGACGTCTGGGTCGCGGCGGAGAAGGTCTACCCCGATACGCTCCGCGTCCTGAAGCACGCGCGGAACCTCGTCGTCACCCCCTCGCGGGCGGCCGACGAGCTCGCGGATGCCGCCGCGAGCGAGCTCCACCCGCTCCTCGGGCACCGGGGCCGCCGCCTCGCCGACCAGCTCGTCGCCGCGAACGGACGTGGGGCGAGGCAGGGCCGCGGACCTCGCACGGACGCGGGAACCCGGAAAGGCAGGGGCGCCGCGCCCCTTTTCTCCGCCCCGCTGGATGAGCCCGCTCTCCAGACCCGCTGGGAGAAGGCGGGGCTCTTCCGCGGGACCGGACCCGCGATCGCGGCGACCCCTGTCTCGACGGCGACTTCCCCCAACCTCGCTTCGTTCCTCTCGCCGCTCCTTGCCGACGTGCGGGCGCGAGCGATCGAGTTCCTGGACGGCTCTCGCCCGCGGCGAGTCCTGGGCTCCGACCACGGGGGACTCGCGCTCCAGCTCGCGATCGAGGCCTCTCTTCCGCACGACCGCGAGGAGTACGCGCGGCCGGAATTCGTCGAGATGTGCCGCGACCGCCACCACGCCGGCGACGCCAGGGTCCGCGAGGAGCTCCGCGCCGCCGGCATCGGATTCGACCCCCGGGCCTGGCTCGACCCCATGAGCGAGAAGGGCGCCCGCGTCGTCCGCGAGCTCTACCACGCGCTCGCGGACGCCGGAAGGATCGCGCGCGAAACCCGGCTCGTCCACCGCTGCCTCCACTGCCGGACGGTTCTCGTCGCCTCCGACGTCGTTCACGCGAGCCTCTCGGTTGACCGCTCGTACGCCGTCCAGTTCCGCACGACCGAAGGGGACGAGATCGAGACCGCGACCTACCAGCCGGAGCTCGTGCTCGGCGCCGTGGCGATTGGCGTTCGCTCGGCTGGCCGCTACGGACACCTGGAGGGGCGCTCCGCGGTCCATCCCCTGCGGGACGACCTCCTGCCGGTCGTCGCCGTCCCCGACCTGGGCGTGGGGGCCGTCTTCCTTGTCCCTGCCCACTCGCTCCGCGACGAACGGATCCTGCGCGAGGCGGGGATCGACGAGAGACCCGCGGTCTTCGACGAGAAGGGGGAGGGCTCGCCCGCGGGCTACGCCGGGCTCCCTCGCGACGCGCTCCGGGAAGCGGTCCTCGGGCGCCTGGGCGACCGAGTCATTTCCCGGAAGGGGACCTGGAAGGTCGATGCCCACCGCTGCCGGCGATGCGAGGGCGTGACTCTCGTCGTTCCTTCCGAAGAGACTTTCGTCCACCTCGAGTCGGCCGCCGGGCGGCTCAAGGCCGGGGTCGAGTCGGGCGCGGTCGAGTTCGGCCACCCGCGCTGGCGGGATCGCGTGCTCGCCCATCTGAACACGCTCGAACCCTGGTGCATCTCGCGGCAGCAGTGGTGGGGACACGAGATGCCTGGCCGCCGTGGTGAAGTCCTCTCGACCTGGTTCTCGCTCGCCGCGCAGGCGCTGGCGGGGGCGGGCTGGCCCGAGGACCCGGCCCCGGCGCCCGTGGCCGAGGTCTGGGTCGATCCGGAACTCCTGGTGCGCTGGGTCGTGCCCGCGGAGCTCGTCTCGCTCGCGGTGACCGGGCGGCCCGTCTTCCGGCGGATCGAGGTCCACGGGACGCTCCAGACCGTCGATCGTTCCCTCGCGCCCCAGCCCGAAGAAGGCGCGGGCGCGGACGAGTCTCCGAAGATCCTCCCCGACGAGGAGCGCTTCCTCTTCCGCACCGTCCACCGGCCGATGCGCCGCAACCTCGGAAACGTCGTCTCGCCCGCGTCGCTCGTGCGCCGCTTCGGCGCCGACGCGCTCCGGCTCGGACTTCTCCTTTGCCTCTCCGGACCCGACCAGGACGCGGCGACCGCCTCCGAGACGAAGCTCCGCGAGGCGCGCCGCATGATCCGCCGCCTCGTGGCCAAGGT
>JACQVV010000227.1 GCA_016209595.1 Planctomycetota bacterium | reverse complement strand
GGAGCGAACCGGGAATGTGGAGCTCCACCAGGTCGTCCCCCGTGTAGCTCCTCGGGGCGCGGAAGACATAGAGGACAGCCGGGAAAGAGAGGGCGCCGGCGGTGAACCTCCCGGCGCGCGCCCGCGAGCCCGGGATCCGCGACACGGGTTCTCCGTCTGCCGGCTCGAAGAGCCCGCTGGCGATCTCCAGGGCGCGCGGACCGCACGAGCGCACGACCGCGACGAGAGACGCGCCGGGAGGGGAGGAGACGGCGACGATCGTGTCATCGTGCTGCGGTGAGGAACCGGGCCCTCGCCAGAGCTTTCCGGCGCTCACTTCCGGTGCTTGTCCTTGCCGATCTTCTTCGGAAAGAGGGGACCGGTCCCTCCCCCACTCGCTCCATCCTGCTTCTCGGGCGAGCTCGCGTCGTCGTCCTTGAGTCCGCGCTTGATCACGAGCTGCTCGAAGATCCCGAGGAACGTGGACGTCAGCCAGTAGAGGACGAGTCCGCTCGGCATCGTGTAGAACATGACCCCGAAGATGATCGGCATGATCTGCATCATCTTCTGCTGCTGCCTCATCTGGGGGTCTTCCGACTTGGGCTGGAGCTTTTGCTGGTAGTACCAGGAGAAGATCATGAGCACCGGGAGCACGTTCAAGGCCTCCCAGCCGAAGAACGGCACGCGGAAGCCTCCCGGGAAGAGCCAAAGCCGGTCGGGCTGGGAGAGGTCGTCGATCCAGAGGAAGGGGGCGAGCCTGAGGTCGACCACGTAGCGGAGCGCGTTGTAGAGGCCGATGAAGATCGGGATCTGGAGGAAGATCGGCAGGCAGCCGCCCAGGGGGATCGGATTCACCCCATGGGTGCGGTAGAGGCTCATGATCTCCTCGTTCATCTTCTGCCGGTCGTCCTTGTACCGCTCACGGATCGCCGCGATCTTCGGCTGGAACTTCTTCATCTTCTGCTGGAACTTGTGCATCGACCGCTGCTGCTTCCTCGTGATCGGGAAGAGGACCCCCTTCACGGAGATCGTGAGCAGCACGATGGCGACGCCCCACGAGCCCACCCAGCTCTGGAACAGGCGGAGGATCCAGATCAGGACCCTGCTGATCGACGAGGCGAAGTAGTCGGTGAGCTTCGCGAAACGGGGGTCGTCGTCAAGGTCGTCCTTGGGCCCGACGTGGATCTCGAAGTCGAACGCCTTCTGCTCGCCCGCATCCAGGCCGAGTTTCTCCAGCTCGATCCGCGGGCGAACGTTCTGCTCCACGTCCCCTGCCTCCTCGCCCTGGGGAGGCGCCTCGAACGAGAGGTCGCAGACGTTGCCGCTGGCGGTGACACCCATCTGGCCGGGCTTCGTGACGGCGAGACAGATGGCGAAGTACTTGTTGTCCACACCGGCCCAGGAGAACGGTCCCTTGTTGGGGGAGGACGATCCTTCCTTTTCCAGGTCCTCGAGGTCGTCGAGATCCTCGCTCTCCACCTCCAGCGAGTAGGGATCCTCGGCGTCCGTGAGCTCGGCCAGGTAACCCTGGATAAAATCCTCGTCCCCCGACTCGCGGAGGATCCCCGGCGGGCCGTAGAGCCAGAGCCGCCAGTGGCCGGGGGTGGAGCCGACGTTCTTTGCGGCAAGCCGGATCAGAAAAAGAGTCGAACCTGTCCCCTCTCCCGCGTGGACGATCTCCTTCGTGAGCACGAGCCCCCGGACCCGGCACTCCAGGACGAGCTTCGAGTCATCCGACTCGCTTGACTTCGCCCAGCGGCGAACGGGCAGATCGAGGTCGGAGTCGATCTCGCGGACAATGAACGCCGGGTAGCGGCCGGCCACCTCGCGGACGAGCTCGAGCGCGTCGTCTTTCACCGCGTCCCGGTGGTCCTTGAGCTTCAGGGAGACGAGGGCGCCTCCTCGCTCGCTCCAGATCATGCGCAGGTGTTCGGTCTCGACCTCGTGGGTCGCGCCCTCACCCGCAGCAAGCCGCGGGGAATCCCCCGGCAGGTCGGGTCCCGGCCCAGGAGCAGGCTCGCCGTCGCCGGGCTTTCCGCCGCCATTCGGGGCTTCGCCGTTCTCGCCGTCCTTCCCGTTCTCACCGTCCTTCTTCCCGTCCTCCTTGTCCTTCGCCTGGTCTTCCTCGGGGGTCTCCTCCGGTGGCCAGAGCCACGCCGACACCCGGAACCAGACGATCGTCAGGGCGAAACAGAGGACCAGGGCCAGCAGGAATCGGGAACGTTCCATCCGGGCTAGCGGCGCGGTGGCTAGCGGCCCTCTTCCAGCCGCTTCGCGAGGTAGTCGGCGAGGTCCTCGACTTCGTAGATCTTCTTCATCGTGGTCTTGTAGTCGTACTCGATCCGATGGAAGCGGACGATCTCGTCGTCGTAGGTCACGTAGCAGGCGCGGTTGTCGCCGTCCCGCGGCTGGCCGATCGAACCAACATTGATGAAGCGTTTCCCCTCGCTCCGGGCCAGCTTGTACTCGTTCGCGAGCTGCGCCGCGTAGCGGAAGTCGAACTTGTCCCCGTTCGGATAGAAGACGCCCGCGATGTGCGTGTGCCCGGCGAAGCAGATCCAGTCGAACCCGTCGAAGATCTCCGTCATCTTCTCCGTGTCCTCGGCATCCTTCGGCAGCACGTACTCCCGGGTCGGCTGCCGCGGCGAGCCATGGACGAAGAGGATGTCACCGACTTTCTTCTTCTTCTTGAGGTCCCCCAGATAGTCCCAGAGCGCGTTGTTCTTGACCCGGTCGTACTCGGAGGAGTTGAGCTGCTCGCGCGTCCAGTCCACCGCGCGGCGCGCCTTGGCGTTGAAGTCCTCCGCGTGGAAGAGGACGGCCTCCTCGTGGTTGCCCAGGAGGCTCCATTTCGCGCGCTTGCAGATCTCGATGCACTCTCGCGGGTTGGGACCGTAGCCGACGATGTCGCCCAGGCAGAAGATCTCCTCCGGGTTCCGCTTGTCCAGGTCGGCCATCACAGCCTCGAGCGCCTCGAGGTTCGCGTGGATGTCCGAAATGATGGCCTTCAATGAGTCTCACTCCCGGGCGTGGCAGGCTTCGGCTGCGAACGCTTACTCCTAAAGGAACGCTCCCCAAGTGTCAAGACCAAAAGGACGGCCAGAACCCCTTGCGGGACGGGCCATTACCTCGGGCCAGGGGGCACCTGCGCTCCCGCCTCCTGCCCTCCCGGGAGCTCGGCTTCGTCGACCAGCATGATGGGGATTCCGTCCTCGATCCGGTATCGCCTTCCGCACTGGGAGCAGACCAGCCGGTCGCCCTCCAAGCGGACCTTCACCTTGCACAGCGGGCAGGCGAGGATGTCCAGGAGGTCCTTGTCGATCATCGATCCTCCGCGAGCGGGCTCGCGTTCATGGTGTAGCCTCGAGACCCCATCGTAGCGACCCCGGGATTGCCTGTAAAGGGCACCCGTAGAGTCAGGCTGGAGGTTATGGACTGGAGACTGGAGGAGAAACAGAGGGAAAAAAGGTGGCGCGCTCGAAGCTTGCCCTGAGCCAGTTTACCCCGAGCGCAGCGAGGGGAAGCGAAGGGGCCGTTCCTACAACCTACAGAGTGGTTGACTCCGCTCGCTTGTGGTTGCTACTGTCCCTTCTTCTCCGATGAACGAACCGATCCAGGAACCGCCCGCTGAACCCGACGCGGCCTCGTTCCGGCGAGTGTTCCTCTGGACGACGTGGATGCTCTATGGCGGCGGCTTCGCCGCATGCCTTCTTTTCGCCTGGCTGGTTCGGGGGAGATCTCTTTCGTATCTCGCGGGGACCGTTCAATCCCCCGAAACCTGGCGTGTGGGCGCCATCCAGACAGCCCTGGGCCTCGCGGCGGGGCTGGCCGTCGTGGCCGCGGGCTGGCTTTCCTCCCGCCTCCTGCCCTGGATGCGCACTCTGGAGCGCGAATTCGAAACCTACCTTTTCTGGGTCCGCGGCTGGACGGACATCCTCACGGTCGCGGTGCTCTCGGCGCTCGCCGAGGAAGCGTTCTTCCGCGGGCTCCTGCAACCGTGGCTCGGCCTGGGCTGGGCGAGCTTCCTGTTCGCCGCCTGCCATCCGCCGCTGAACTCCCGGCTCGCGCTCTGGCCCGTGTTCGCCATGGCGATGGGCCTCCTCATGGGCTGGCTGTTCGAGATCACGGGGGAGAACCTGCTCGCTCCAACGGCCACCCACTTCCTGGTGAACCTGCTCAACCTGAGGCTGATCACGGCCAGAAAACCGTCCGGCGCCGATACCGGTACGGAGTTTGCGAAAACGAGTCCCCCCCGGAGCGGCTGATCACCGGGGGTCACGAGGAGACGGTCGATCCAAGCGTATCAAATATCAAGAACTTACGACGCCCAGTCCCCCGCGGCGACAGCCGCTGCGTCTGTTACCAGTGATTAGCTCCGTTACCATGAGTACACGTCGGGAGGTGTCATGAGCTCGAAGCGGATGCTGGTCCTCGCCCTCCTCACAGCCTTCCTCTGTCTGCCCGCCTTCGCTCAGAGCTCGAGTTCCGGCGGTTCTTCCGGACCAACCGCCGGATCCGGGAGCTATGGTGACGAGCTCGACAAGCCGTTCGTGCCCAAGCCTCCGGAACCTCCCAAGGAAGAGCCGAAGAAGGACGAGCCGAAGAAGAACGAGGAGCCGAAGGAGGACCAGGTCACCTACTTCGGCAACAAGGTCGAGACGAAGCGCCTCCTCTACATCATCGACCGGTCGGGCAGCATGGAGATCCGGGATCAAAACTCGACCGTAGACGGCAGCTCGGTCATCCGGAACCCCACCCGCCTCGACGTCGCCAAGGCCGAGACCAAGCGCTCGGTCCAGGGCCTGGGCCCGCAGCACGAGTTCAACGTGATCGCCTTTGCGAGCGGATCATCGAGCTACTCGTACGGCGGCGGTTTCTTCGGCTGGCTCTTCGGCCCTCCCCGTCCGCCGGCGGGAAGCACGTCGGGGAACGGCGCTGTCATCCAGTGGAAGAACAGCCAGCTCGTGAGCGCCTCGGACGGGAACAAGGCGGCCGCGATCTCCTGGGTGAGCGGGCTCACCACGACCGGCGCGACCGATGCCAAGAGCGCGTTCCAGGTCGGCTTCGGCCAGAAGCCGCTGCCCATGGTGATGTTCTTCCTCTCCGACGGGGTCCCGAACGTGAACGGCGGCCCGAGCGAGGTGCGCTCCTACGTCCGCTCGACGAACGCCGGGCGCTGCGCCGTCTACACGATCTGGATCGGCGAGCGTGACCGTACGGCCGAAGAGTTCATGCGAGGCCTCGCGCAGGAGAACAAGGGCGTCTTCTCGACGAAGTAGGGCGGGGGGTCATCCCCCGCCGCTTCACGATGTAGGGCGGGGGTTCATCCCCCGCCGCGCCAGGGCCGGGACAAGCCCGGCCCCTACTCGTACCGCAGCGCCTCGATCGGGTTGAGCCGGGCAGCCTGCACGGCCGGGTACATCCCGAAGAAGATGCCGACCCCCGCGCTGAAGAGGAACCCGACCGCGATCGACCAGAGCGGGACCTGCGCGCGCGGGATCGGTGCGAAGGACGTCACCGCATAGGCGGTCCCTACGCCGAGAGCGATCCCGATCATGCCGCCCACGAGCGACAGGACGACCGCCTCGATCAGGAACTGGAGGAGGACGTCCTTGTCGCGCGCCCCGAGCGCCTTCAGGACCCCGATCTCCCGCGTCCGCTCGGTCACCGAGACGAGCATGATGTTCATGATCCCGATCCCGCCGACGAGGAGGCTGATCCCGACCACGCCAGCCAGCACGAAGGTCGCGAGCTGGCTCGCCCTGTCGAAGAACTGGAGGGCCTGGTCCTGTGTCGCGATCTTGAAGTCGTCTTTCTCCTCGGGCCGGAGCTTGTGCTCCCGGCGAAGGACCTTCTGGATCTCGGAGGAGGCCGTGTCGGCCGCCTCGGTCGAGGAGGCCTGGGCAAGGATCACGATCGACTCCGCCGCCGAGCGCCCGTAGATCTTTGTCGCCGTGAAGAAGGGGACCAGGATCACCTCGTCCTGAGCCTGCCCGAAGAACGACCCCTTCTTCTCCAAGACGCCGACCACGGTGAAGGGGCGCCCCCCGATCCGGACCTTCCTGCCCAGGACCTCCGCCGCCCTGACGTCGAGGGCGTCCAGGCAGTCCCGGCCCAGCACGCAGACGTCCCGGCGCGTCGCGAGCTCGTGGTCGCTGAAGAACCGGCCTTCGTCCACGTACCAGTCGCGGATCGTCTGGAACGCGGTCGTCGTGCCCAGGAGCGGGAAAGTTTCTTCGCGGTCCCCGTAGCGGAGGATCACCTGGTTCTGGAGGAGCGGCGCGACCTCCTTCACCGAGGGACACTCCTTGCGGATCGCCTCGGCGTCCTCGTAGGTGAGCTTCGCCTGGACGACGCCCCGGGCGCTCTTCTCCGGGGGGACGTAGGGTTGCACCCAGATCGCGTCGGAGCCCAGGCCCTGGATGAACGAGGCGACGTAGTCCGTCATCCCCTGGAGGATCGAGACGACGGCGATCACCGCGGAGACGGCAATCACGATCCCCAGCGTCGTCAGCACCGAGCGGAACTTGTTGACCCAGAGCTGTCCCAGGGCCGAGTAGACGTTCTCGACGACGATCACGCCGCGGCCCCTTCTTCCTCGTCTTCGGGGTGGGGGGTCCGCTCGTCGGAGACGATCCGCCCGTCGGCGAGTCGGATGACCCGGCGGCAGCGCGTCGCGACAGCCTCCTCATGGGTCACCATGACTATCGTGTTCCCCGCCCGCCAGATTTCCTCGAAGAGGTTAAGGATCTTCTCGCCCGTGTGGCTGTCGATGTTCCCCGTCGGCTCGTCGGCGAGGATGAGCGAGGGGTCGTTGGCGAGCGCCCGGGCGATCGCGACCCTCTGCTTCTGCCCGCCCGAGAGCTGGCTCGAACGGTGGTGCATCCGGTCGGCGAGACCGACGAACTCGAGGAGCTCGGCCGCGACCCGCCGGCGTTCCTTCCGGGGCCGGCGCCGGTAGATCATGGGGAGCTCGACGTTCCGGAGCGCGGTCGCCCGCGTGATCAGGTTGAACGCCTGGAAGACGACGCCGATCTCCTGGTTCCGGATGCGGGCGAGTACGTTCCGGGTGAGCCGGCTGACGTCGTGCCCGGCGAGCTCGTAGGTCCCCGCGGTCGGGACGTCGAGGCACCCGAGGATGTTGAGAAGCGTCGTCTTCCCCGACCCCGAGGGACCCATGATCGCGACGAACTCGTTCTCCCCGATCACGAGGTCCATCCCGCGGAGCACGCGGACCGCCTCTCCTTCGAGCTCGTAGTTCTTCACGAGTCCGGCGATCCGGATGACAGGGGCTGCCATCGTGCCCGCTATTTCGCCTTCTCGGCTTCGACGGCCATCCCCGTCCGGAGCTTCCCGAGGAGCTCCAGCGGCCCGACCACGACCTTCTCGCCGCCCCGGAGCCCGGAGGTGATCTGGATGTGGATCTCGTCGAG
>JACQVV010000226.1 GCA_016209595.1 Planctomycetota bacterium | reverse complement strand
GCGCTTCAGGCGATGGGCAAGGCTCTCTCCGTTGATGAACTCCATGACGATGTAGTGGAATCCGCGTTCCTCTCCGACATCGATCACCCGGACGATGTTTGGGTGATCGAGTCGTGCGGCAAGCCGAGCTTCGCGACGGAAGCGTTTGACGTACTCGGAATCAACCGCGAGCTCGGGGAAGAGGACCTTGACCGCTACGTCTATGTTCAGACCTTCGTGACGGCCGCGGTAGACCCGACCCATCCCTCCCTTGGCTACCACGTGGAGCAGCCTGCAGGAGCCAAGCTTCTGGCCGACAAGCTCCGCGCCCCGCGCAGTCACTCGGGTCTCTCCGTTGGATCGAATCCCTTAACGGAACTTCACAAGACTGTACGGTAGTCCCTGAAGATGTCAGAGTCAATCCTGTCCCCGGGGTCAGGGGTCAGGGGTCAGGACAAGAGAAGAGACCGACTCCCCGCCGTTCCTCATGGATAACGGTTCAGCCCCATGCAAACCGAAGCTACGCGCCGCGTCAGCGCTGGAGGGAACGTGCGGGGCGGACGCCCAGGTAGTTGTCCCTCGAGATTGCGAAATCGTGGCTTCGCTGGGCGCAGCGTGCGTAGACGGCCAGCAAGGCGTAGGAGCCTCCGCGAATAACCCGCTGGCTGAAGACTTGCCCCTCCCGCTCGCCATCACGCGGGCCCGCTGGTTCCCGGTAGCCGGTGTACCAGTCCCGGCACCACTCCGCGACGTTTCCGGCCACCTCGTGCAGGCCGAATGCGTTGGCCCGGAATGTTCCCACTGGAGCGGAGGCCACGTAGCCGTCTTCGAGCCAGGACTCGAATGCGATCGAGGCGGCCCCGCTGTTCCCATGGAACGAGCGATCCGCGAGGTTTGCGGTGCCCGCCAGACTCTCCGCGCCGTCTCCCGTGCACCACACAGTCTGGCTCCCTCCCCTTGTCGCGTACTCCCATTGCGCCTCGGTCGGCAGGTCGAGCGAGATGCGCTCGAGGACGGTCCTGCAGTCGTCCCAGCTCACGTTGTCCACGGGATGGAGCAGCGTGAACCTCTTGCCGGCCAGGCTTCTCCTCGGGTTGTTGGCGCTGGGATTCTCTCCTGTCGCCCTCGCCCACTGGCCCTGCGTCATCTCGTGCTTGGACATGAAGAACGGGTCGAGCTTGACCTCGTGAACCGGGCCCTCGTTGGCCTCGGCGAATGGATCGACGTTCGACGAGCTGGCCGGAGTGCCTCCGCCGGGCCGCTCGGCGCCCATCCGAAACGTCCCCCCCGGAAGGAGGACAAAGACGAGGCCCATCTCCTCTGACAGGACGAGCTTCCCGTCCGGGCCCCGCTCGGGAGGCTCCCCGGTCTGGAGGTGCGCGAACTCCCAGAGGCCGGACTCGGGGTCGCGCCCGATCGGCACGAGGCCGAGCTGTGGTTGGATGGAGAGCCCCCCGTACGGAGGACACTGGACGGGATCGGCGATGCTCAGGGTCGCCTCGTCCCACTGGGCGCGCCGGCTTCCGATCGACCGTTCCTCGATCGTGCGCGCGAACTCGAGACGGCTCTCGACGTCGGGAATCACCTTCTTCTCGAAGTTCGCCAGGAGGACCACAAGCTCTTGGAGCGTGTCGTGCTGCCACTGTTCCTCGTTCGTGGCGAAGAGCCAGGCTTCCGGGTTCGGCTCGTGGCGAACGGCATGCTCGCGAAGGCGATCCAGGGTCTCTTCGTGAGCGTTCCGTCGCGAGGTGAGCTCCCGCGCCCGCGCGAGCCACGCTTCCAGGTGCGGGACGTTCTCGGGATGGGCCGGCCAGAGCGTCTTCGCCTGGGACTTGTACTCCGCGAGCAGACGGACGTCCGCCATCCGCCGGAAGTCAGCAAACCGAGCCTCCGCGAGGTCCAGGGCCTCGCTCGTCTTGGCCTCGGCCTCCTCCGCCGAGCGTTTCTCTGCCAGCACCTTCACGAAGGCGACTGAGACAACGACCGCAATGACCAGGATGGCCGCCCCCACCGTCGCCACTGGAAGAGGATTCCGGCGCGCGAACTTGATCGCCCGCTCGACGGTGGAGGGAGGCCGGGCGAGGATCGGGACGCCCCGGAGGTGGCGCTCGAGATCCTCGGCGAGCCCGAGGGCCGAGAGATACCGCGCCCGTGGCTCTTTGGCCAGACACTTGAGGGCGATCGTCTCGAGGTCGCGATCGACCGCGGGGTTCATCGCTCCTGGCGGGGTCGGGTTCCGAAAGCAGACCTGGTAGAGGATGTTCTCGACCGTGGAACCCAGGAAGGGAGGTTGCCCGGTGAGGCAGAAGTAGAGAATCGCTCCGAGGCCGTAGACGTCCGAGGCAGTCCCGATCGCGCCGTCAGGCTTCCCCGCTTGCTCGGGAGACATGTAGGGCGGCGTGCCGAGGATCGCCTCGCTCACCGTCAGGCTCCTCTCGCCGGCCACGCGCCGCGCGAGCCCGAAGTCCATGAGCACGGGCTCGCCGTCCGGTCGGACCATGACGTTTTGAGGTTTGAGGTCGCGGTGGACGATCCCGTTCTCGTGGAGCATGTGGACGGCGCGGGCGAGCTTCGAGAGCGCCCGGGCGGCGCGCCGGCCGGGGAAGTCTCCCTCCTCAACGAGGGCCTGGAGCGTCTTCCCCTCCACGAACTCCATCGTGAAGTAGAGGAGGCCGCGGTCCTCGCCCACCTGATGGACCTGGACCACGTGGGGGTGGCGGATGCGGGCCGCGACCTTGGCCTCCCTTTGGAAGCGCTCACGGTCCTTCTCGCTCGCGAACTCGGCCCGGGAGATCACCTTGATCGCGACCTCACGGTCGAGAGACGGATCGTGCGCGAGGTAGACAACACCCATCCCGCCTCGACCGAGCTCCCGGACGATCTCGTAGGACCCGATCCTCTCGGGCTGGAGGGCCGCCGGATCGGAGTGCGGGAGGGTCCCGGGCTTTCCGGAGAGGGCGCGGGTAGCGACCGCGCTCCCCATTTCGGGAGCCGCGGCGCAGGCCGGGCAGAGGGACCTTCCGCGAGGAGCTCGTCCCGGGACGCGGAAGCGGCCCCCGCAGCCCGAACAGATAAGGAGGTCACCCGGCATCGGATCACCCCGCGAAAGGGGCAAGCGCTTTCAGAAAGAAGCGCGCGTCCGGGTAGCGCTCGAGCAGATCCTTCGCGACCGCGATCTCGATCACCCGCTCGAGCTCTCTTGGAACGTCGGAGCGCCACTCGCCGATCGGTATCGGTGGATCCTCGAGGATGATCGCGAGGCGGTGCCTCCCGCTGTCGAAGTCGTAGAGGTATTTGCCGGCGAGGAGCCGGTAGAGGGTGGCGCCCATGGAGTAGACGTCGAACTGGGGAAGGGGTTTCTTACAGTGGAGGATCTGGTCGGGCGGCATGAAGGGGATCGAGCCCTTGATCTCGTCGGAGAGCGAGATCGAGCCCGCCTCACCGAGCGCCTTTGCGATGCCGAAGTCGTTGAGCTTCGCCTCGACCTCCCGCCCGCTCCCCGCGACCAGGATGTTTGAGGGCTTCACATCGCGGTGGACGAAATCCTTCACGTGGGCGTGGGCGAGACCCTCCAGCGCCTGGACGGCGATCCGGCATGCGACCGGAACCGGGAGCTGGCCGCCGCTCTCCTTTCGAAGCCTCTCGGCATCCACGCCCGGCACGTACTCCATCGCCAGGTAGACGAAGTGGCGGTGCGTCCCTCCTTCCAGGAAGCGAACGATCCGCGGGTGGTCGAGGCGCCCGTGGACCTCCATCTCGCGAAGGAACATCGCTGCGGCCTTCGGGTTCCTTTCTTTCGCCGGGAGCAGGAGCTTCAGCGCGACCTCTTCGCCCGTTCGCTCCCGGTGGGCGAGCCAGACCATCCCCTGGCTCCCCTCGCCGAGCCTCCCCAGAATCCGGAATCCGGGGATCTCCGGGGCCGGATCGCCGGGTCGAGTTGTCGTCCCAGGAGGCGTCGTGGTGAGGTGGGAATCGATCGCCCCGTCGGCCGTGCCCAGGACGTACGTGGACGTCCCACCCCCAGCAGCCTCCGTCTCGTCCTCGGTGGGAGCATCCGGAAACCGGACCCGGAGCGTCGTGTTGCCGACCCGGATCACGTCGCCGGGACGGAGTGGCGCTTCGTCCACCCGCCGGCCGTTCAAGAGCGTACCGTTCCGGCTCCCGAGGTCCCGCAGAACAACACGTGGCGGGGCAAGCTCGATCACGCAGTGGTTCCTCGAGAGGCCCGGGTCGTTCTTGATCGGAAGATGGGCCTTGCTCGAGCGCCCGACCAGGAAGGCGTCCCGGCCCTCCAGGGCGAACACCCTCTCTCCTCCCGACTCTCCCGCGACCACGAGATCGACGCGCATTTCGTCCCCCGAATCGACTGCGGCATTATCGCGCGGCCGAGGACGCGTGGGTAGGCGCGCCCCTCCGGCGCTCCGGTGTCGATGAGCTCGTGTGTCCGTCTGAAATCGAAGATCGGTGGTTCGTGAACAGTGGTAAAGTGGCTCATCTTTGATCGGGAGCCGCCAGGTGCTTGCCGCAGGGGCACGCGAAGCGGATGGTACGCTCGCCCTCGGCGGGTCAGGGTCCCAGATCGAACTCGATCGATTCCCGGCGCACGACCCGCGCCGAGTCGGCCTCCCGGAACTCGATGTCGAGCCGATAGCGGCCCGCGGGGTAGTCGGTCGTGTCGACGGAGACTCGCTGTTCGAATCGGGCGGCTGCGCCGATCGTCGCCAACGTCGCGAAAATCCTGCCGCTGACGCCGTAGCGCCGACCGTCCCGGGCGACCCGCGCCGGGACGGCGGGGATCGCCGAGTCGTCGCCGAGTCTCTCGATCCAGTGCTGGAGGGTCCCCGCGTGGTATGTCGAGCGATCGCGATCGAAGAGGCGCGCCCGGAACTCGATGTTCGTCCGGTTCTCGACGCGGTAGGAGACCTCGATTTTCTCGCCGACCCGCCGATCCGTCCCGCCGACGGCGCGGACGCCGCCGAGCCCGACGGCGTCGTAGAATTCCTCGACGTCGTCGGCGGGCCGGTCCGCCTCTCCGCCGCCTCCCGGCCCCGCATCGGGTGTCCCTCTGGGCGGCGTCTCGGCCTGACCTCCCCGAGCCGCTACGGGATCTCCCGCTCCACCTGTTCCCTCTCTTGGCGGGCGAACGATGCCCGAGCCGGGTGGCGTAGGTAGAGAGGATCCGGGGTCCCGCCGCCCGTCAGTCCCTTCCGGGGAACCTGCGGGGGACCCGCCCTTCTCCGCGGGCCGGGGGGATTGCTCGGAAGGGTCGTTCCCGTTCGAGGGCGGCGACTCCTCATCTCCTGATCCAAACGCAAGGGCCATGGCCGTGGCAATAAGAGCCGCAGCACCAGCTATCCCGGCGCCGAGTCCGATCCAAACTGCAAGCCCGTACTTCTTGCGAGCTTCCGGCGGGTTTTGCGAGGACGAACGCCGGCGAGGGACGCGAGGAGACGGGGTCCCGCGTCTTGCTGAGGGCGGAGGGTGCATGTG
>JACQVV010000225.1 GCA_016209595.1 Planctomycetota bacterium | reverse complement strand
GTCAGGGGGTCACGGGGGCGGGGGCGAGGACCACTACGAGTAGGACCGCGAGTACAAGTACGAGTGCGAGGGCCAGGACGAGTGGGGAGACAGACCGGGGAGTGCCTGGGTCAAGGAGCCACCTTTCCCTGGGTAGACCGCCATGGGTTCCACACCGCACTCCCCGGGCCATTTCCTTCAAGACCTCGAAGTTCAGTTGTCAGGGGGAGGGGACCAGCCCACTCCACCTTTTCTTTTCTTGCGGGCCAGGATGGCGTGCCGGGCGACCTCGCGGTCGTCGAACGGGATCCGGCGCCCTCCGATTTCCTGGTAGTCCTCGTGCCCCTTGCCGGCCACGAGGACGAGATCCCCGGGCTCGGCCGCGTCGATCGCCTGCCGGATCGCGGCCTCCCGGTCGAGCTCGAGAGTGCAGTCCGTCCCCGAGAGGACTCCGGCCGTCACCTGCCGGGCGATCGCCTCGGGATCCTCGTTCCTGGGGTTGTCGCTCGTGACCCAGAGCCTGTCGGCGAAGCGCGAGGCGACCCGCCCCATCGGGCCCCGCTTCCCCCGGTCCCGGTTCCCCCCGCAGCCGAAGACGAGAAGGATGCGGCGCCGCACCAGCCCCCGCACCGTGGAGAGGACGTTCTGGAGCGCGTCCTCGGTGTGGGCGTAGTCGACGAGCACGTGGAATGGGAGGTCGGCCTGAATCCGCTCGAGCCTCCCGGGAACTCCCGAGAGCCCTTCCAACCCGGAGACGATCGCCCCCGCGTCGATCCCCAGCCCGTGCGCGGTCGCGGCGGCCGCCAGCATGTTCGAGACGTTGTAGCGACCGATGAGGCGGGAATCGACCTGGTAGTGCCCCCCGCCCAGCGCCAGCGCGAACCGGGTCCCATCGAGGGTCATCCGCTCGACGCGACCGACGACCTCCGCCCCGGGCGTGAACCCGTAGTAGAGGCACCTCGCGCCCGTCCGCCCGGCGAGCGCGAGCGATTCGGGCACGTCCCGGTTAAGGATCGCGACGCCATCCGCGGGAAGGCCCTCGAAGAGCTTCGCCTTGGCGTCGAGGTAGCGGGCGAAGTTCTCATGGTAGTCCAGATGGTCGCGGGTGAGGTTCGTGAAGACCCCGGCCCGGTACTCGATCCCCTCCACGCGATGCTGGTCCAGCGCGTGAGAGGAGACCTCCATCACCAGGGACCGGCAATCGGCGCCCACGAAGAACGAGAGGAGCCGGGCCAGCTCGAGCGCGCCCGGCGTCGTCTGCCCGATCGGGTGCTGCCCTCCCCCGAACGAGTAGCCCACCGTGCCGATGAGTCCAGGGCGCATCCCGGCCTCGCGGAGGATCTCGCGGACGAGGTAGGTCGTCGTCGTCTTCCCGTTCGTACCGGTCACGCCGACCGAGAGGAGCTTCGAGGCCGGGCAGCCGTAGAAGGCGTGGGCGAGGAGAGCCATCGCCCGGCGGCTGTCCTCCACGACGAGCCCCGGGACCGGGCGTGGCAGGCAGTCATCCCGCTCGCAGACGACGGCCTGGGCTCCGCGGTCGAGGGCCTCGGGGACGAAGCGGTGGCCATCGAGCGCCGTTCCGCGGACGGCGAAGAAGAGATCTCCCCGGGAGACCTTCCGGCTGTCGTCGGCGAGCCCCCGGATGTCGAGGTCGTGGAAGTGGAGGCGACGGCCGTCCGGGATCGACTGCACGAGATGGGATAGTTGCATGGTCGAAGCCTCACTCATCCTCGCGGGGAAGGGACGCGCTCCCGTCCCCACCCGCCCCGAGGCGCATGGGGAGGCTGCGTTCGAGGATCCGCTTCGCCGCGGGGGCGGACACGGTGCCGCCGTAGTAGCTCGAGCCGGCGGTGGGCTCGTCGGCGAGGACGAGGACGGTCAGCTCCGGAGCCTGGGCCGGTGCGAACGCGACGAAGCTCGAGACGTAGCGCCGTCCACCGTAGGCCCCGCCTTCCGACTTCTGGGCCGTTCCGGTCTTGCCGGCGACCTGGACGCCCTGGATCCTCGCGGACTTCCCGGTCCCTTCCTCGACCACGGCGACCAGGAGGTCGGTGGCAAGCACCCGCGCCACTCGCTCGTCGAGGACCCTGTGCAGGCTGAGCGGCGCGAACCGGTGGGTGGTGTCTCCCTGGACGCTCACGACTCGGTCCACGATCCGAGGCACGAGGAGGATCCCTCCGGTGGAGAATACGTTGAAGGCCGTCACGAGCTGGAGGGCGGTAGCGGCGATCTCGTGGCCCATCGGGACGGAGGCAAGCGTGTCGGCGGTCCAGCGGGAGAGGGGGTGGAGGACGCCCGCAGATTCGCCCGGCAGGTCGATGCCGGTCGGAGCGCCGAAGCCAAAGCGAACCAGCGTGCGATGGAGCGCCGCCGCACCCACTCCCTGCCCGACCTTGGCGATCCCGATGTTCGAGCTCATGGCGATGATCTCGCGGAGCGAGAGCGTCCCGAAGGAATGGGCGTCGTTCAGGATTCTCCCCTGCCGGACGTGCCAGGCCCCGTTCTCGCAGAAGAAGGTCGTCTCGGGCGTCGCCGTCCCCTCCTGGATCGCCGCGGCGGCCGTGAAGGGCTTCATCGTCGAACCCATCTCGTAGGCGTCGGTCAGGGCGCGGTTCCGGTAGGAGTCGCGGTCCGCCTCGGTGAAGCGGTTGGGGTCGAAGTCCGGCCGGCAGGCGAGCGCGAGGACCTCTCCAGTCCGGCTGGCGAGCACGATCGCCACCGCCGACCGGGGACGGAACTCGTTTGCCAGGCGGTCGAGCTCCTCCTCCACGATCTGTTGGCACCGGACGTCCAGGGTGAGGTAGACGTCGTGACCGTCCACGGCAGGACGGCCCAGGAGTTCGGGGTAGCAAAGCTCGGGGCTGGCGATGCGGCCGTCGCGCTCGACCCAGCCCACACCGTCCGCGCCGGCGAGCAGCGGCTCGAAACGCGCCTCGAGACCCTCGAGCCCCTTCCCTTCCGTGCCGGCGAAGCCCAGGACATGGCTCGCCAGCCGCCCGTGGGGATAGGCCCTGGCCGCTTCCATCTGGATCTCGATCCCGGAGATGCCCAGGGCGTACACCTGGTCCGCGATCCGGGGCTCGACCTTCCGGGCGAGCCAGACAAAGCGTCCCTTGCGCCCGTCCCGGGAGAGGCGCGACGCGAGCGCCGCCGGATCGGCTCCCAGCACGGGAGCCAACCGCTTCGCCGCGGCCGCGGGATCGAGGACCTTCGTGCGGTCCGCGCCGATCGAGGGGCGGTCGACCGCGATCGCGAGGAGCGCCCCGTTCCGGTCCAGGATCGAGCCCCGGCGAGCCGGAGTCACGACCTGGTCGAAATGCTGATCCATGGCGACCCGCTGATATCTCGGGCCGCGCTCGACCTGGACCACGTAGAGGCGCACCGCCAGGCCGACGAGGACGGCGAACACGAGGCCCACCAGGACGGTCCCGCGACGGCGGATGACACCGAGCGAGCCCGGTGAGCCCTCGCCGAGCGCGAGTCGCCTCTTCACAGAGGTCGTGACGTCCTTAGCGCCGGCGGGGTGCACCGGAGCCCTCCTTGTCCATTCCGGGGAGCCGCGGCTCCTCGAGCCCCAGGTTCATCCGCCCCGATTCCTCCAGGAGCCGGGCGGGCGTCTGGAGGCGAGCGGCCTCCTCGCGCAGGCGCCGGTTGGCGCTCTCCTCTTCTCGGGCTTTCTGGCGGAGCTCGCCGAGCTCGTACGCCATCCGCGTGGCCTTCACCCTCTCCTCGACCGTGACGAGGCCGAGCGCCGTGAGCGAGATGAGCACCACGAAGAAGATCTCCATCCTCATATCGCTCGACCCTCCCGGACGATCACGCGCAGTCTCGCGCTCCTCGCCCGCGGGTTGGCCGCGACCTCTTCCTGGGAAGCGAACAGCGGCCTTGCGAAGGGGAGCGACCAGCGGTCCTTCTCCCTCGCCCTCTCCCGGAAGAGGTTCTTGACGATCCGGTCCTCCAGCGAGTGGAAGCTGATGACGCCGATCCGGCCCCCGGGAGCCAGGCGCGAAAGCGCCGCCGGGAGGGCCGCTTCGAGGGCGTCGAGTTCCTTGTTCACCGCGATTCGCAAGGCCTGGAACACACGGGTCGCGGGATGGATCCGCCCTCTCGGCCGCCGGACGGCGCCCTGGACGACATCGGCCAGACGAACGGTCGTCTCGATGGGCTCGCTCGACCGGGCCGCCAGAATCGCACGGGCGATCCGCCGGGCGTCCCGCTCCTCGCCATAGGTCCGAAAGACGTGCTCGAGTTCGGCCTCGGAGAGGTCGCGAACGAGGTCGGCGGCGGTGGGGCACTCGCTCTCGCGGTCCATCCTCATGTCGAGCGGCCCCTGCGACGAGAAAGCGAACCCCCGCTCCGGGAGGTCGAACTGGACGGAGCTCGCGCCGAGGTCGAACAGGAACCCGTGGGCCCGGCGGACCCCCGCTCGATCGAGCGTGGCTTGAAGATCGCGGAAATCGGCGTGGACCAAGGCGAGGCCTTCACGTTCCCCGATCCGCTCGCGGGCGAGTTCCAGGACCTCCGCGTCGCGGTCGATCCCGACCAGCCGGCCGCCGGGGAGGAGTCTCGCGAGGAGCGCGAGCCCGTGTCCGCCGAGTCCGAACGTCGCGTCCACGAAAGTCTCGCCAGGGACCGGCCTGAGGTTTTCCAGGACCTCCCGCACCAGAACGGGAACGTGGCGCGGCTCCTCGAAGGCCACCCCTACCTCCCCTTCGGCGACCACCCCGGCAGAACTAGACCCCTTTTCGCACGGCCACTTCATCGAACTCCCGATCCCCATCGACTCCAGGGTCCCGGCGACCGACGACCGCGAGGGCTACTCGCAGCCGGCCGCTCGGCTCCCGCCCACCGCCCGGCAGAGATTCCTCAAGTAAGGCGACAGCTCGACGCGGGCGCCCGTGGACTCCCGCGCCTTGCGAACCCGATCTCCCACGTCCACGACGCCAAAGAAGGCAACCACCCGCTCACCCGGGGAGAGCAAGTCCCCCCGCTCCACGCGCTCGGCGAACCCCTTCAGCCGAGCGAGGACATCCGCGTTCATCTCTCCTTCTCTCCTTCGTCGTCCGTTCCCTCGAACAGCGACCGCGCCTCCCGGTCGTAGGCTCCTCTCGCCTCGGACTCCGCGAGGCGTCGCTCCCAGCGCTCGCGGGACCAGATTTCGATCCAGTCGAAGTTGCCGATCACGGCGATCTCCTTGGCGATCTCCGCGTCCTTCAGGAGCTGCGCCGGGACGGTGATCCGTCCCTGCTTGTCGATCGCCTGGTGCGTCGCCGAGGCGGCGAACTCCAGTTTGAAGTCGCGGTTCCTCGTGAAGGCCCCGCGCTTCACCCTCTCGCTGAACCGGTGGAACTCGCTCGGCGGAAACATGAACACCGACTTGTCGAGGCCGCGAGTGAACACGAACTTGTGCCCTTCCTCGTCCAGGTTCACGGCCTCGCGTAGCTTGGTCGGCAGGATGAACCGGTTCTTCTCGTCCAGCGTGTGCCAGTACGTTCCGAGAAACATGGGTCTCCGCCGAGCTGGAGGACCGGGCTGCCACTCCCCTTTTCACCACTCTCCTCCACTTTCCGCCACATGGATACAACAGCACGCCACCAGTGTCAAGGGTTGCCGAGGGGAATCGACGAGATTTTTTGTCTCATACTAGCCCTGGAGGAAAGGAGTTATGACTTACACCAGCTCACGTTGAGCCCCTGCAACTGGATGAAAACAGATTCAGGCCCTGAAGGCCAGGCTGGACTCCATGAGCTCATGAATCTTTCTAAGTCATTTGCATGGCATCATTTGCGTACGCAGTCGCGCCGATGGAACCCTGGTGGAGGGAAGTGGAGGAACCGGGGAACCGGTGCCGCATGTGTATCATTGTGGTGCGGCCCGGCGTTAGCGTCTCCTTGTCCTCACGGACCCTTCTCTTGGTGCCGTATCCCATGGACCCATCCGCCACGAAGAGCTGCCCGGTCTGCGGCGAAGAGATCAAGGCGATCGCGAGGAAGTGCCGGTACTGTGGCGAGTACCTCGATGGCGCTCCTATGCAGGAGAGGCGCGGGAGCCGCGCAGCGAGCTACGCCGAAACGATCGCGGAGGAGAAGGCCGTGACCGCGTTCATCTTCGGCATCCTCGGCGTCGTGCTCTGCGCGCCGATCTTCGGACCTCTTGCCCTTGTGAAGGGGAACGAGGTGAAGCGCGCCGCCCGAGCTGCCTGCGTGCCGGTGCCCGGGCTCGGCACCGCGGGGCTCGTCCTCGGCTGGGTCGGCTCGGGCCTGGCGATCCTCCAGATACTCTACGTCGTGCTCGCGTTCGTGATCGGGATCAGCGGCGCGGCCATGAAGTAGCGGCTCGTCAAGACCGCGAGAGCGGCACCACCGGCTCGACCGGATAGTCAGTCAGGTTCTCCAGCCGGCCCGACACGTCGATGCGAACGACGTCCTCGATTCGGACGCCGAAGCCCTTCTCAGGGTAGTAGAGGCCCGGTTCGACGGTGAAAACCATCCCGGGCTCGAAGGAGCAGAGCGCGGACTTCGCAAGGCCCAGGACCGGGTCCTCGTGGATGTCGAGCCCGATCCCATGGCCGAGGCTGTGGTGGTAGCCCACGTTCGACTTGGGGTCGCTCCGCTGCGTCGGGTGGCCCGCGTCCTCAAAGACCTGACAGGCCGCCTCGTGGGCCGCCCGCGTTTCCGCGCCGGCCCCGATCGTCGCGAGCGCGGCGTCGAAAGCCCGGCGCACCAGGTCGAAGTGCGCGAGGAACTCGCGCGGGGCGCTTCCCAGACAGAAGGTCCGGGTCATGTCGAACCAGTAGCCGCCGAGTTCCTGCGGGAAGAAATCGAAGACGATGGGAACGCCGGTCTTCACGACCTGGGAGTCGTTGCCGCGGCTGTGCGCGTGGGCGCCGTCAGACCCTTGAGCGAAGATCGTGTGGCCGTGGTCCGTCATCCCCTCCTCGGCGAGGGCGCTCCGGAGCCGCGCTTTCACCCGCCCGATCGTGACCGGACCTGCGCCGTCCGCGAGTTCCCCGCCCCGCGCCCGGAGCCCCGCGAGCCATTCGATCGTCGCGCCCAGGATCCGGCAGGCCCGCCGCCCGACCTCCCGGATCCGCGCGACCTCGTCCTCGTCCTTGGTGAGGCGCGCCCGCACCAGGAGGCCCTCGCGGGCGGGACGGACCGGGACGATCTCGGTGTGGCCCCGCACGAGCTCCGCGACGAGATGATGGAAGACCGAGGGGTCGGCGCGTCCGGCGAACTGGACGCGCCCCCGGATTCCCAGACGCTCCACGATCCGCGAGGTCGCCAGGACGAGCGCATGGAACCGGTCGGGAGTCTCCCTTAGGATATCGTCGAGTCCGACGTCCTTGACGGAGACGATCTCGCAACCCGACGCGCGCGCCCCTTCGATCTCCATGGGGTGATAGAGGAGAATCGGGACGCATCCGCGCTTCTTCACCACCGGGCCCCCGCTCACGGAAGCGCCGCGAGTGATGAAGGCGAGGTCGGCATTCGCCTCGCTCGGGCCGACGACGAGGAGGACGTCGACACCCTCCTCGGCCATCAGGCGGTCGATGTCGGATCTCATCCAGCCACCAGCTGCGAACCTTGCCCCGACCGCGATCGGAAGCCCGAAGCCCGGTCTATCCGGCGGCTTTCCGAATGTACTTCGTGAGCGTGATGACGTTGCCCTTGTCGTTGTATTCGAGCTTGTCCACGCACTTGAGCATCAGCATGATGCCCAGGCCGCCGAGCTTGCCGGCCTTGTGGCTCTCGCGCGCCGCCGCCAGGACGTTCCCCTGCTTTCCCTGATCGAGGTAGCGCTGGTGGTCGAAGCCCTGGCCCGAGTCGGTGACGGCGACCGTGATCTTCTCGTTGTCGAGCAGGTAGAGGACCTCCAGCGGCTTGTCGCGCCGGTGCTTGTTCCCGTGCTGGGCCGCGTTGCCGAGCGCCTCCCGGAACGCCGCGCAGAGGGCGACCTGGTCCTTTTCGGTGAGCCCGCTCGCTTCGAAGAGCTTCTTGGCCATCTCGTTGGCCTTGTCGATCGACTCGTCCTCGGTCGGGAGCTGGAAGGTGACCTCCTGCTTGAAGATCGCCTCCTCCTCGCTGGAGCGGGCGAGCTCGGTCTCGGCGAGCGTGAGGAGGTTCTTCACCTCGAAGGGCTGGATGACCTGCTCGTCCCCGCAGATCCGGAACCGGTCGGGGCGCTTGGTATCGGTGCCCTTCGGGTACATCAGGATGAGTGGGATGAGGCTCGTGTCCCGCTTGCACTTCACCCGCTCGCAGATCTCCTGGGCCCCGAACATCCCGGCGTCGAGGAGAATGAGATATGTGTTTCCCCGTTCGAGCTTGTCGAACGCCTCCCGGGAGCCCGTCGCCACCTCGACCTTCCAGCCGGCCCGGTTGAAGTGGTACTCGATCGTCTTGACGAAGAAGTCGTATTCGGGCACGAGGAGGAGGATCGTTGCTGTCTTCATCTTGGCCAGGCGGTCCTGCATGTCCTGGCTGGGGATGAAGGAGATCGCCTGGTTGTTGACCTCGCGAACCAGCGGGGCCGCGGCGGCGAACTGGAGGACTTTTTTGGAGGGCGCGATCATCTTCTGCCCGCTCTTGGGGTCCCGGATGATCTTGGCCTTCCGCTCGCCGACCGAGAGCGTGGCAAAGTCCGTGAGCTGGACCTCCACGCCTTTCAGGAGGTGGTCCCGGATCGACTCGAGCGCGGCCTGGTACGCGGCCGCCGCGCGCTCCCGTGTCACGCTCGTCTTCTGGACGATCTTCTCGATCAGCGCGTCGTCGTGGACGTCGCCTTTGCCGTTTCCGGCGACAAGAGTCGCGAAGTTGTCGAGGTGGACCTTCTTTCCCCCCGTCAGCTCCTCGCGGATCGAACGGATGGTCTCCTCGAGGATCTTCCTCGCCTCATCCTCTGGACAGGCAATCCGCGAAGAGATGTGCTCCGCGATTTGCTTCTTCCCGATGATCTCGACGCTCATATTCCATCCCTTGACCGGAGGGCCGCACGCTTTAGGTGTCCTCTGGCGGCCGCTCCCGGCAATGGTTCCATTCCTCTCGATCCAGTCCCTTCGACTCTACAGCTCCTTCGCCTTGGCGAGAATCTCCTGCTCGGTGATGATGCCTTTCTCGATCAGGAGAGGGATGAGGGCCTGCTTGAGCTTCCATTGCGGCACGGCTTCGCCGCCGATGGTGGCCGTCCCCGCCTCCCCCAGAAGCGAGGACTCCCCCCCCTCCTCGTCATAGTAGAACCGGGTGATGGCCCGGCGGATCTGCTCCTTGGACGCCATCACGGTCCCCACGCGCTTGCCTGTGAGGAACGTGATCTCGTCGATCGCTTCCACGTCGAGCGGGTCGGTCACCGCCAGCGTGATCGAGTCCTCGTCGCGGTGGATCGGAATGACCTGGTGCTTTTCGATAATATCCCTCGGGATCGAGTTGATGAGCGCCTGCGGGAGGATGAGGTCGCCGATGTCCTCGAACGGGAGGCCTTCGGCCCTGGCAACCGCCTTGGACAGGTGCTCGTCCGTGATGAACCCGAGCTTCACGAGGATCTGCCCGAGCGAGCCACCGATCGTCTTCTGCATCTCGATGGCCTTTTGCATTCGGTCCTTGACCACGAGGTTCTCTTTGACCAGGTACTGGGCCAGTTCCCTATCTTGCATGCCTTCGCCCTTGCTCGACGCGCCACCCTCGAGGGGAGGCGTGATGATCGGTTCGACTTCTCCGCCGGCGAACCGCTCGCATGTCGCGAGGCGGATCCCCACAAACAGAGACTGCACAACGTCTTATGCCCGCACAGATTGTGTCCGGTGCGAATATAGCAGATGCAGGAAGGTCCGTCAAGACGATTTTCCATCCTCTCCCGCGCCGGAGGCCGGTTCTCCGAGGCTGGCACTCGATGTCTCGGGCTCTTCGGCGCCCGGAGCGCCTCCCGGCAACGGCGCACCCGCGGGCGAGGTGAGCACGCACGACCCCGCGGACAGGGGTCCGGGTTCCAGTGCGCCTGAACCGAGCAAGTTCGAGAGTCGCCGCTCCGCCCGGTCCAACTCCTCTTCGGACAAGAGCGGCTCCCGGAGCGCAATCGTCGCCCCCTCGTCGTCGCGCACCCGATAGACGAGGACCGATCCCGCCGGTTCCCGCCGCGTCCCGTCCAGCACGACCTTCTTCTTGCGGGAGAGGTAGAGGGCGAGACAGAACGCCAGCGGCAAGTCTTCCTCCTTTCCCAACGCCGCGAGCCGGGCCAGGAGATCGACCAGGAGCGCCAGGTCCAGTGGCCGCGGCTTCTCTTCCGGGCTCCGCGCGCTCGTTCGCCACGAAGCGAACGCGGCCGGGGGCTCGACACCCCAGCAGGGGAGGCAGTAGTCGCGCCGGACGAGTTCCGCTGTCTCCCGGAAGGCGCCGGACTGGAAGGCCTCCCCCGGTGCGAACACCTTCCCGCACCGCACGCACGCGGTCTGGGGACGCGCGATCCTCCACTCTTCCTCGCCCGGACCCACGTTCACTCGATCTTCCCTCCGTTCGACCGCCACCACTCCTCCCAGGCCGGGGCGGTGTCGGGCAAGTCGGTGACGCCGGTGAGGTCGCGGAGGCTATCGAGGATCAGCCTTCGGGTCTTCGCCTTCTCGGCCCTGCGGAGCTCCGGGATCAGGATCGAGCAGAGGGGCGCGATCGTTTCCGTCTTCTTGAGCGAGGCGATTTCCAGGAGGCCCTCCAGCGCCATTTCCCGGACCTTTTCGTCGGGGTCGCGCAACCCTTCCTTCAAGGGCTCGATCGCCTCCACCGCGTAGGTGAGTCCCAGACCCTGCATGCAGGCCACTCGATCCGGCTGGCCTTCCTCTCCCTCGTTCGCCCGGATCATCGCCACCAGGTCGGGAACGGCGATGGCCCCACCGCAGCCCCCCATCCCCTGATAGACCTTCAGACGCCAGAGGTCCCTGAGCTCCGGGTGGGCGAGGAGGGATTTCACGTAGGGATAGATGGGCGGTCCGACCAGCTGGCAGACCGGGAGCCAGACCGTGCTGTGGAAGGT
>JACQVV010000224.1 GCA_016209595.1 Planctomycetota bacterium | reverse complement strand
CGCCCCCCTCCGCCAGGAGACGTCTCTTGCCCCCGTCCCCGATTCTCCGGGCGCGATACCACTTGTGGCAGTTCGGGCACTCCTTCTTCTTCCCAAACGTGTTCTCGTGGGTAGTATTGACCACATTGCATCGCGGGCATCTGGAGTTCGCCACGTCTTTCTCCCTGAGGCGATCGACGACGAGTACGAATTCGTACCATGAATTCGAGTACGCGAGCAAGTCCGAAGCGACACAGCGAGGATCGATTCGTCGCGCTCATCCATGCATGCCAGCAGTCGATGCCCGGCGATCGGTATCTCTGCGCTGGCTGGAGAAGGGATACGCGCCGCTTTCAGCATCGGCACTACGTTCATGGGGCGCCCTGAGTCCCGTGGTCGGGAATCACTCATCGCCGGACGACGCTCGAGCCGATCCTCGCCCGACTCCGCTGACGGACGGCCGGCCGCCGGATCCTCCAGGCCGAGGTCTGCCACGTGTGGAACCTCGTGGCCAAGGACACCCGGGAGGGCGACGTCTACCTCCGGCTCCTTGTGAAGATCGAGGAGGAGCACAAGGCCCTTGGCGGACAGCTCTTCAACGTCCTCGGAGAATTCCATTCGAGCGACGAAGAGTGGGGACAGCCGCTTCTGGGTCGCGGCCCGAGGCTAGCGATCGCCCGCCTCGCCCGCCGCCCTCAGGATCATTCGGATGAGTTTCTCCGACATCCAGAAGTCGGTCTCTCGATCCAATCGTTCGATCAGCTCCGCGACCGAGGGGATGAGAGCGCGCTTCCTGGCCGTCAACAGGATGCCGAGGACGCCCGCGATCGGGACCCGAAGTCGCCGAGCCTCTTCGCGGCCCTTCCGCTCGTCGATGAGGAGTAGCTCCGCCCCCATCTCGATGGCCAGCGTAATCGCCTCCTCCTCGCCGCGATGGATGAAGCGAGAGAGCGTCGGCGGTGGAGGACCGATGGGCGACTGGACGCGGATCCAGGGGACGACGACGACGTCAAGCGGATGCTCCTGGCGGCGATCGGCGAGCTCCTCGGCGACCGCCGGCGGAACTACGATCTCGCCGTAGATCTCCCGGAGTATCTCGAGTTTCCCGATCGCGGAGAGATGAGACAGGGGCGACGTGTTTGAAACGACGCTCACTGGCCTCCAAACTTCTCGGCCGCCCGGATGTCGTCAAGGACGTCTTCCTCGGTGTAGTTGAGCGCAAGTCCCCGGGCCTTGAGGATCCGCTGGAAGCCGATCCGGTCGATCCCAAGGATGTCGGCGGCGTAAGCCAGCGAGACCGTGCCGGCCTTGTAGAGGCCGACCAGGATTTCGACGAGCACCGCGCGCTCGTCCTTACCGAGCCCGCGCGCCAAGTCGTCGGGAAGCGTGATGGTCATCGGGGAATTCCTCCAGTGGATTCTACACTGAGATCCCCGACGTCGAGGAACTCTAGCCGGCGCTCGTGCCCGCGCCTGGCTCGTCGGGGCGGTAGGGCTCCTCCCGGAGCGGGATCGAGACGACGGTCTTGAGGAAGAAGAGCGGAGCGAACCACGAGAGCCCCGCGGCGGGTTCGAAGAGCATCCGCTCTCCGGCGATCGCGACGGCGGCGAGAACGAAGGCGACCGGCCGCTGGAGGTAGAGCGGCGTGGCGAGGATGAGGGCCTCCGCCGCCAGGACGAAGAGACAGCACGCCGCGCCGTACGGCCAGTCCCCCGACCGGAAGAGCCAGGCGACGAGGAAGGGATGGACGTGCGTGGCGGCGAGGGCGAGCCGCTTCGCCGGGCTGGCGAACTTCGTGTGGACCCAGCGCTTGGCGGACGAGGTCGAGTTCGTCGCGACGCCGCCCGCGAGGTCGAAGGCGAGGAGCGCGGCCACCGCGAGGCGCCACCAGGGCCAGTCGAGTCCGGCGAGCGGCGCCAGGGCGAGGACCGCCACGCCCGCCGCGAAGGCGACGCCGAACTGGAGGAGGATTTCCGCGCGGGTGGCCCCGGGGCCGACGAACCGGTCGAGCGCGCCGGCCAGGCCCTTCCGAGGAGGCGGGCAGGACCAGTCGATCCTCACGCCCGTGCGCTTCATCATCTCGCTCTTGTCAGACGGCCGCTTTCGCCCCCTCGGCCCCCGCCCGTTCCCGGATCTTCCGGTTCTGCCGCAGGATGATCGCCACGGCGAGCGCGGCCATCGCCCCGTCGATCACGAAAATCTGCGGCGCGGCCCGGTGGAGGATCGCCACGAAGAGCGCGAGCATGACGAGGTTCCCCGCCGCCGCGGCCCGCACGAGCCAGCGGTCGCGCCAGTAGACGACGGCAAGCGCGATCATCGAGACGAAGCAGACGGCGATCACGAACCAGGGGTGGCCGGCGAACCAGCCGCTCGGACCCTCGATCCAGCTCCCGCGGTTCGCCTCATGGGCCATGAGGAGTTCGGCGGCGACGTCCTCGACCGGCTTGATGGGCTTGAGGACCGCGGCGATGCCGTAGAGGACGGCCGCGATTCGCTGTCCGATGAAGACCCAGTCCCTCTTCTTCTTCTTCTCATCGCTCATGTGCCTGTCCTCGCTGCCTCGGGGGTCTTCTCGCCCAGGGTTTCCCGCAGGGTCTTCCCCCACGGCCAGCCGTACGAGTCCATCCGGTAGACCTTGACCCGCGGGGAGACCCCCTCGGGCTTCACGCGGATAGAGACCGAGTCGGCCGCGTCCACTCGAAGCTCGCGGGCGAACGTGTCGAGCGCGGGCCGCGCCCCCTCTCCCAGGCCGATCGCGTCGAGGGCGGCCTGGTAGATCGCGAGCGGCGCGTGGCCGAGGATCACGCTCGCCCGAGTGGGCTCGCCACGCTCGTCCACGGCGGCCCCGACCTGGACGAACCCCTCGGCAAGGCGCGGCCTGACCCGCTCGTGGAACTCGCGGACTCGCTCGATCTCGTGGGCGGGGACGCCCATCCGTTCCAGGAGCGCGCGCCCCCGGGCGCCGGGGGCAAAATGCGAGATCTCGCGATCGAAGCGCGTCGGGTAGATCTTGAACTCCCGGCGGCCGTCGAAAGCGAAGGAGAGGCCCACGTAGGGGAAGAAAAAGTCGGGCGCGAGCGACTCCATGAGCGTCCGGGCGCCCGCGAACTCGCGCGGGAAGCGGCGGAAGGCCGCATCGTATGCCCGTGGGTGGCGCGGCGTGTCGAGCCACCGGCCCGGGAAGATCGTGTAGCGGGTCGCCTCCTCGGCGAAAAACTCTGCCCGGACCTCGATCATGTTCGAGCCGAAGGGCTCGCAGAGCGCCCGGCAGAGATCAAGGAGATCCGCGGGGCACCCGGAGCGCTCGAGGTGACCTAAAAAGGCTCGCTCGACATCCCGGCAGTAGTTGGCGACCCCGATCCCGATGCCGGGAGACGTCGAGAGGTAGGAGAGCTCGAGGTAGGCGCGCCGCGAGAAGGGGAACCGGGCGAGGGGGAGCATCGCCGCGAGATAGGCTTCCATCTCCCCGACTCGCGCGGCGAGCGCCTGGCTCCGAACCGCGCCGGCGAGGACTCCGGGAAGCTCGACCGTCCCCTTCCAGAGGTTCCTCTTCTCTGCCGCGTAGAGGCGGTCACGCGGACCTCGAACCCCTGGCGCGCACCAGACCAGGGCGGACCGCCACGCCGCCCGCGCGTAGAAGAGGGCCTTGCCCACGGCTAGCAGCCGCCCGTCGCTAGAAAACGAACGGGATGAGCTTCTTCGTCTTCTTCGCCCACGCCTGGAACTCGTCGCCATACTTCCCCGAGAGGTACTTCGTGAGGCCGGGCACGAACATGAAGGCGAACGCGAGGAAGAGCGCGAGGGGGACGAGGCCTGCCCACTTGTTGTGCGTCACCATCGCCCAGCCCGCGGCCCAGAGCACGTCGCCCGTGTAGTTGATGTGGCGGGCGAGTCCGAAGAGCCCCTGCGTGTAGAGCTTCCCCTTGTTCTCCGGTTTCGCCTTGAAGAGCTTCCGCTGGTATTCCGAGCCGGTGTTGAGGTAGCTCCCGAGGAGGTAGACCGCGACGCCGGCCCAGTCGAGTACTCCGACGGGGGCGTCGCTCCCGCCGCCCATGAGCGCGAAGCCGATCTGGTAGAGGGCGAGCGCGGAGAGGACGGAACCCGCCTCGTCCCAGCCGAACTTCCTCCGCAAGAGGACGAAAGCGGTCATCGTCATCCGGATCCAGAGGAACCCGCCGAATGCCACGAGGATTCCGCGCCGGACGGGGTCGCCCGGAGTCCAGTCCTTGCCGAGCCAGCCTCCGACCGTCGCCAGGCCGCCCCCGAAAAGAAGCCAGGCGGTCGCGCCCAGGATGGCGAGATGGCCGAGCGTCCACACGATCCGCGGGGCCTTGGAGACTTCCTCCTGTCCGTGCATCGATCTCCCCTTTCGCGCGTTCTACGTCCCGCCGGGTCGCCCGGCGGAAAGTGAGAGGCTAACGGAGGAGGCGACATTTGGCCAGCGGCTTGTAGACCTCATGGTTGCATTCCAGGGCAGGGCAGACAGGAAGGACAATCGGATGCCAAGGACCGTCGTGCAGGACCGCTTTCGGGCACCGCTCAGACCTGGTGCCGGATCGCACATGGGGTGAGGCCGGGTCTCCCGCTCCCGAGAAACGGCCGGGAGCGGGATCGGGAGCGGAAGAGAACGGAGCAGAATGCAACGTTGAGGTCTTCCTGGCCCTCACCCGGGATCACGCACTCCGGGACATGCTCTTCCCGGTCCTTGCGTCGCTCAAAGCTCCGGGCCTTCTTCGCGCCGCCACTTCGCGAAATCGCGAGCACTGTGAAGAAACGCCCGAATGACGACCCGGTCTTCGTAAACCCGGTACAGAAGTCGGTGGTGGTACACCAACAGCTCCCGAAGCGCCGACTCCCCCACTTCAGGCACAACACGCCCGCGTTCGGCGAACGTCGAGAGGCTGGCGGCCCCGCCAAGAGCACGCGTCAGAACTCGAATCGCGCCGCTGGGTGAATCTCTTGCGATGTCGCGAAGCACCTCGTCAAGCGCGTGCTACGCCGACTCGGCCCAGACTACCCGGCGTGTCCGAGCAACCACTTCCGCCGGAGCTCGGCTGCGACCTGCTCGTGCGGAATGACGCGACCGGCCTCCTCGTCTGCCTCACCCCGAGCCACAGCTTGCAGGACGTAGAGATGATACTGCACGTCATCAAGGCTGCAGTCATCCGGCAGTCGATCGAGCAGCGCGCGCACCCGGTCTTTCGTCGTCACCAGCGTCGTCCTGTGTCGTGCCTTCGACAGATGCCGTCAGCGTACGAACCCAAGGCACTCAAGTCAACCCTGGGACGGGCGAGGGCACGGTCCCGACTTTGACGGGACCCTGGGCGACTTGGCCAGCGGCTTGTAAAGCTCCGGGGTGCCTCGCATACTGTCGCCCCGTTTTCCCCGGGAGAGAGGAGAAGGGCCATGAGTCAGTCCGCGATACCCGCCACCGCCTTCAGCGTCGAGACGTTTCTGGAAGACGTGCGGCGGGGCGCCCAGGCGCTCCGCGCCCCCTGCGACCTCGCCCGGACGAGGCAGATGGTCGAGCTCTTCGACCGCGAGAGTCGCGAGGGGGTGATCCAGTTCCGCGCCGCCTCGATCGAGAAGAGCCCGCTCAACTACCGGATCGGGTGCCTGCCGGACGTCGACTGGCTCGCCCGCGCCGAGGAGTCGGGGCAAGTCCCGCGGACGCCCACCGCCGAGCGGGCGAAACGATTCCTCCGGGAGGCGCGGGAACGCTTCCCGGCGTCCTTCTACCTGGGAGCGGACTTCGACGTGGCGACGGGCCTGGAGAAGGTCTACCTCCTCTTCGTTCAGCCGGTGCCGTTCGAGGAGTTCCTCGCCCTCCCGTCGGTCCCGCCGGGGCTCCGGGAGAAGCGCGGGGCCCTGGAGCGCCACGACTTCCACGAGGTCGTGATCGCCGCGGCCGACCTCGTCAAGGGTTCGGCCAACGTCTACTTCGTCTGGCGCCGCCCCTCCGCCGCCTGGCTCGACGGCTTCGCCGGGGAGTGGGGGCACGGCCCGATCCCCGCCTCCACGAAGGAAGAGATCCTCCGCTCGACGCCGATCCACGGCTCGGTCGCGACCACATGGACCTGGGACCGGCCGGTCCCGCGGCGCTGGTGCGTCTACGCGATCGCGCTCCGCTACGATCGGCCGGCGGCCTACGAGCCCGGCGGGGAGCTCGCCGGCTTCCGCCTCCCGCTCCGGCACGAGCGCTTCGCCCGCTTCGACGAGGTCGTGGGCACCCAGACCGACCGGGTCGCTTACGGCATCGGCTGGTCCTTCGGGGAGCCCGGCCCCTATCAGAAATACGAGCGGAGCTACACGCGGGACCTTCTCTCGCACTACCAGGCCCAGACCGATTCGATCGAGGGGAAGTGATGGAGACCACTCCGCTTGCCACCGCGCTCGTCCTTGACCTCGGGGACGCCGACGCTTCGCTCGCCTCTTCCCTCGGGGGGAAGGGCGCGAACCTCGCCCGGATGATCCAGGCGGACCTCCCCGTTCCACCCGCGTTCGCCGTGACCGCCGAGGCGTTCCGTTCGTTCCTCGCCGGCTCGGAGCTCGGCCCTCTCTTCCTGGGCGCCGACGAGGCCGGGACCGAGGATCTCCTCGCCTCGCTGGAGCGGACGGGCTGGTCCCGGAAGGAGACGTTCGAGAGGCTCCAGGACGCGATCCGGACGGCCGGGATTCCGGGGGAACTCGCCCGCGAAATCGCCGGCGCCTACGAGGGCCTCGGTCGGGGCAAGGTCGCGGTGCGTTCGTCGGGCACCGACGAGGACTCCGCGAGCGCGTCGTTCGCGGGGCAGTACGACACGTTCCTCTCGATCGAGGGCGACGAGGCTCTCCTTTCGGCCGTGCGGAAGTGCTGGGCGTCCGTCGCATCGTACCGGTCCTATGTCTACCGGAAGCAGGGCGGGATCTCCCCGGCCGAGCTCGCCATCGCGGTCGTCGTGCAGCGGATGGTGCCGGCCGAGGCCTCGGGCGTCCTCTTCACGGCCGACCCGGTCGGCGGCGGGCGTGACCGGATGGTCGTCGAGGCCGGCTGGGGGCTCGGCGAGGGGATCGTCAACGGGCAGGTCGCGACCGACTCCTACGTTGTGGAGAAGGGGACGTTGCGGATCATCTCCCGCGTCGTCCGCTACAAGCTCCGCGAGAGCGCCGCGCGGCCGGACGGCGGGACCTCTCTCGCCCTCGTCCCCCAGGACCGCCGCGACCGGCCGGCTCTCTGCGACGAGCGGGTCGTGGAGCTCGCCCGGCTCGCGACGAGAGTGCGCGACCTCTTCGGCCGCGAGCAGGACGTCGAGTGGGCGGCCTCGGACGGGCGGCTCTTTCTCCTCCAGGCCCGCCCGATCACCGCCCCGGCCGCCGGCGGCCCCGCGCTCGTCGACGCCGACCCCGAGGAGACCGACCCGTCGATCCGAGCCGGCACCCTCTGGTCGATGATGGACACCGGCGAGGCCACGACCGGCATCATGACCCCGCTCTCGCAGGACTTCATGCTCTACTACCGGGACGAGATCCACCCGAAGTGCCTGCGGGTCTCCGGGATCTGGGACGTGTCGAACAACCGGCCCGCCGTGGGGTACTTCCAGGGCCGTTGCTATCTCAACGTCTCCCACCTGGCGCACAAGTTCAGCCAGATCCCCCTCTTCAAGGACCCGATGCCGCTCCTTCGCCGCTTCTCGAGCGAAGAGGTGGACGTCGAGAAGTACAGGACGCCCTACCCGTCGGGAGCGAGGGGCCTCGCGGCCGTCCGAGCGACCCTCTACTGGCTCTCCCAGCAGTGGCGGCTCCTCCTCTGGAAGCGCGCCCGCCGGAAGGCCGAAGAGCGCCGCGCCGCGCGCTACGCAGAGTTCGCGCCCAGGGACTTGACGCGGCTCTCGTCCGAGGAGCTCGCCCGCGAGATCGAGAAGGCGCTTGCGCTCGTCGACGAGTCGGGTCTCAACTACTTCCCCTTCTACTTCGTCGCCTTCGCGGCCTACGACGCGCTCACCCAGCTCTGCAAGAAGTTCCTCCCAGGCGAGGGGCTGGAGCAGAAACTCAAGGCCGACGTCTCGGAGCTCCGCACGATCGACGTCACGACCGACCTCTGGCAGCTCGCCGAGAAGGCGAAGGCCGACCCCGAGGTCCGGCGGATCCTCCGCGAGACCCCGCCCGCGGGCGTGAAGGACGCGCTCCTCTCCTCAGAGCGGGGGCGGACGTTTTGGAAGGCGGCGGTCGAGCCTCTCCTCGCCAGGCACGGCGTCCGCGGGAAGCCCCCCGAGATGGAGTTCATGAACCTCCGCTGGGCGGACGACCCGACCCTCCTCTTCGCGATGGCCCGGACCTACGTCGAGAAGGACTTCAAGGTCGAGGACGTCCTGGCGAAGGGAGAGAAGGACCGCTCCCGCTTCACCCGCGAGGCGCTCGCGCGCCTCCCGTGGGCCAAGCGCAAGGCCCTCGGCGCCGTGGTCCGGCTCTACTACGTCTTCGGGGAGACGCGCGAGATCACCCGGATGTGGGCGATGTGCGAGACCTGGGCCCTCCAGCGGCTCATCCGCGAGCTCGGCCGCCGGATGGTCGAGAAGGGGATCCTCCGCTCGGTGGAGGAGATCGCCTTCGTCCCCTTCCGCGACCTCGCCGCATTCGCCTCGGGGGCGAAGACGCCGGCGGACTTCCCGCGCTCCAAGATCGAGGCGAACCGCCGCGCCCACCTCCAGAACCTCCGCGTCCCCGACCCACCGCTCACGATCGTCGGGCCGTACGACCCGAGCCGCCGGCTGATTGTGGACGAAGCGGCGACCGATGTCCTCTCGGGCGTCGGGACGAGCCCCGGTCACGCCGAGGGCCGCGCCCGCGTGGTCCTCGACGTGGACGCTCAGGCGGCAGAATTCCAGCCGGGGGAAGTCCTCGTCGCCCACTTCACGAACGCGACCTGGACCCCCCTCTTCATCACCGCGGCGGCCGTGGTCGTGGATCTCGGGTCGGTGCTCGCCCACAGCGCCATCGTAGCCCGCGAGTACGGTATCCCCTGCGTCGCCAACACGCTCGTCGCCACGCGCGCGATCCGGACCGGCGACCGGGTGATCGTGGACGGGGACGCGGGGAAGGTCCGGATCGAGCGACGGGGGTAAGGAACTACCCGGGCTTCGTCGCCCGGAGCTCGCCATACGTCGTCGGCAGGCATTTGAACTCCCTGAAGTGGAGCTTGCCGAACTCGGTGAGCGAGGGGACGCCGCGCCGGTCGAACTCGAACGTCGCCTTGATGAAGAAGTCGGTCGTCATGACGTCGTCGAGACTCGACGACCGGACGTCGCGGAAGCCGGTCCTTTCCAGGAGCTTCGCTCCCTCGCTCCGGGGGTAGTCCGGTACCAGACGTTCCATTCCCGTGGAGGAGGGCTGACTCTGCCGCGCATCCGTTTGGAACCTGCCCGCCGATTGCGATCATACTTCTGATGCTGCCCGTCGCAAGCGCGAAGACCTGCCACGTCAGGGCCGGCGCTCCTCCGGGCTCGGTCCGGGTTTATGGATATGCTCTACGTGGGAGTAGAATGAGGGCATGCAGACCGACTCCGTCCAGCTCACCGTTACCATCCCGGCGTCCCTGGCGGACGCGGGGGCTGCCGAACGAGCGCGTCGATTGCTCGTTCTCGACGCCGTTCGCTCCCAGCGGATGTCGTGGCGGGCCGCGGCGGACGTGCTCGGGCTTGCCCCGGACGGCCTGCTCGACCTGGCCCGAGACCATGGAGTGCCGGTCGTGAGGTACGAGTCCGCCGATCTCGCGGACGACCTGGTCACGCTTGCGCGGATCGATCGACTGCGCGAGCGTGGCGCGTGATCGTCGTCGCGGACACCTCGCCGGTCCTCCACCTCGCGCGCATCGGGAGACTCGAGCTGATTCCAGTCGTCGCGGGCCGGGTCGTTGTGCCCCGCACGGTATGGAGCGAGCTCGTGCATCCTGGCACCCGAACGGAGGTTGTCGAGGCACTTCACGCGGCCCGCTGGATCGAGCTCGCCGAAGATCCGCAGCTTCAGGATCTCGGCCTCGATCCAGGCGAAACGGCCGCCATCCTGCTCGCGGAGTCGATGGACGCGGATGCGCTACTCATCGATGAGCGCCGAGGTCGAGCCGTCGCCACTGCTCGTGGGATCGCCGTGATCGGCACGCTCGGCATCCTGGCGGGGGCACGACGATCGGGCGCGCTGGACCGGGCGGCACCGGTCATCGCGGAGTTGCGAGCCGACGGGTTCTGGCTCGACGATGCGCTGGTGGCGGAGTTCCTCCAGGTGGTGGGGGAAGCGCCCTAGCAGCCCGAGGATAAAGTCATTCTGGCTG
>JACQVV010000223.1 GCA_016209595.1 Planctomycetota bacterium | reverse complement strand
GGATGGCGCGGGGGGGGGCGGAGGGGGCGAGGCCCAGGATGGCCGGAGCGACGATAGGCGTGGAGCTCGCGCCGTGTGGGAGATCTTCCTTCTCGGAGCGCCCGGTCTCGACTTCGACCTCGTGGAAGAGCGCCGCCGGCGCGTCTCGGCCGCCGAGGCGGTCCGCGCCCTCTATGTCGCTGTCACCCGCCCGCGGGAGAGGCTCGTCCTCGCCGGCTCGTGGCCCGGCCACCGCGACGCCCCCCCTCCCGATCGGGCGAAGTCGCTCCTGGATCTCCTCGAGAGCCGCGAAGGGAAACGCACCGACCTCGAGGCGTTCTTCGACGCGGCGCGCGAGGGCCGGGAAGGGACGTCCCGCGACGAGGGCGGCGCGCGCTGGTTCTTCCCGGCTCTCGAAGCCCCCGCCCCGCCCGTCCGCACGGATGCCCTCCCGCCGTCCGGGGACCTCCTCCCCCGCGCCCGGCGCGCGGCGAAAGAACTCGCCCGCGCCCGCGAGTCGGCGCGGGAGCGGATGGTGCGGCCCTATCAGGGGACGGCCTCCGAGCGCTCGCACGAGGTCCTTCGCGAGCTCCTGGCCGATGCGGCGCCGGAGGGCGAGACCGAACCCGGCGAGCTCGACTTTGCCGCCCGGAGCCAGGCGCTCCGGGAGATAGCCCTCGCCGCGGGGACCGCCGTCCACCACGCGCTCGAAAGATTCGACCTCGCCGCCCTTCCCGAACGCGAGCTCGAACGCCAGCGCGGACTCCTCGCCGCCCACCTCGCGACCTTCCTCCCGCCCGGTCGAGTGGAGGAGGTCCGTGCGGACGCCGATCGCGTCCTCGCCGGTCTCGCGGGCTCGAAGATCCTCGCCCGCCTGCGAGAGATCGCCCCGCGCGTCCTGGGCCGCGAGGTCCCCGTTCTCCTCCCCGGCGACGAGAACGAGGGCCCCGTCGGGGTACGCGTGGGAACTCTCGACCTCCTCTACGAGGATCCCGCGGACGGGTCGCTCGTCGTCGCCGACTACAAGACCGACTCCGCCCCGACCCCGGCCGACATCGAGGAGCGCGCCCGCGCGTACGCTCCCCAGGGGGCGACCTATCTCGCGGCCGTCCGGCGGGCCCTGGGCGAGAGCCGCGCGGTGCGCTTCGAGCTCTGGTTCCTTGCCGCCGATCGGATCGAGCTCGTGGCGACGGGATGACGCCGCGGTACCGCCCGCGGTGGTCGGTCCTTGCCGAGCGTCGGGCGCAGCGGTAGTTTGATACTTCGCTCCGCCGCCGGTGGAGGACGCTCCGTGCGCGAGAAGCCTCTCTTCGTGTTTCCCGGGATGCAACTCACCGAGACTCTCGTGCAGGATCTGCGCCGGATGAACCCCTGGTGGGAAGGCCTGCCCGGCAAGCCGATCCCGAGAACGCGGCGCCACCTCGTCGAAACCATCCATCGCAGGATCCGGCACCGGCTCGCCCCCGCGATCGTGGTTCGGGGTCCGAGGCAGATCGGCAAAACGACAGCCCAGCGACAGGTTTTGGATGATCTTCACCGAAGTCGCGCGCTTCCGGGACATCGAGCTGGGATCGCCCTTCTACGAAGAGAATGGCCTCGAACCCCTGACGGAAAGGGGATTCTGGCGGGCGCTTCGCGAACGGGGGATGAACGATCGAGAACCTCGTGACGCGGCGTTCCGTTGCTTCGCGGAGAGGGGAGGATATCCCCTCGCCCACGAGAGGGCCGAGGTCCCCTGGGGCCAGGTCGCGGACCAGCTCAACGAGAATGTCATCCGACGCGTGATCCAGCACGACCTGCGACTCGGAGAACGCGGCCGCAGGCGCGACGCCGCCCTCCTGGAGGAGGTTTTTCGGTTCGCCTGCCGCTACGCCGGCCAGTCGCCGGGCATCCAGATCTTCGTTCGCGAGGTCCAGAGGGCGCTTTCGGCGAACGCCGGAGGCCAGCGCGTGCGATCGTACCTGCAATTCCTCGCCGACACCTTGCTCCTGCGGCTCGTCGAGCCGCTCGAGATACGGCTGAAGAGGAGGCGCGGAAACCCGAAGATTTGCCTTGCCGACCACGGGCTCCGGGCGAGCTGGCTTCAGGAAGCCATCCCCATCGATCCCGCGGCGCTCGCCTCGTGTCCGGAACTCACAGCCCTCGCCGGACACCTAGCGGAGAGCATCCTGGGCGCGGCTCTTCTCACGATCCCCGGTCTCGATGTCGCGCATCTGCCTTCGAGAGGAGACGAGCCCGAACTCGACTTCGTGCTCGGCGTCGGCTCCGAGCGCATCCCGATTGAGGTCAAGTACCAGCGCCGGATCGATCCTCTCCGAGACACGGAATCCCTACGCTCCTTCATCGAAAAGACCGTCAACCGGGCTCCTTTCGGCCTCCTGGTGACGCAGACGGACGAGACTGAAGTCGACGACCCCAGGATCGTCTCCCTCCCCCTCTCGTCGATCCTCCTCCTGCGGTGAAGTTCGCTTGCCGGAAGCACGTGGCCCGCCGAATCGTACGACGTACTCCTCAAGCCTCGTGGAGGACTCGACCGTGATGCGAATTCATGTGGACCCCCATCCCCGGCTTCTCGCCGTCACCATTCTCGTCCTCCTCCCCGCCTGCGGCGACGACGCGGGCGAGAGCGAGGCCCCCTTCCGCCAGGCGATGGCGAACTACATCGAGGAGCAGAAGATGGGGGTCACCGTCCATTCGTTCGAGGATCTCGCGGTCGATGGCGATCGCGCGAGCGCCGTCGTCCGGGTCGAGCAGAAGGGCGGGCCTGGACTCAAACCCAAATGGAAAGTGGAGTTCGTCCGCCGGAACGGAGAGTGGGCCGTCGATCGCGTGGAGCGCTGAGGGAAAGACCCCGGTTCCGCCTCTACCCGGGAATCTTGAGCGTCTCCTGCATCCGTTCGAGCATCTTTCGCGTCTCGGGCGGGGCACCGTCGAGGTGCTGGAACTGGACGACGAAGATCACGCCGCGGTGGAAGGTGATGGTCATCCGGCCGTGGATGAGGGGGGCGATGGGGGTGGGCTTGCCGTCGAACTCGAAGTGGACGGCGTCCAGTCCGGCGACCTTCCCGCTTCCCTTCCCGGTGATCTTCCACATCCCGGTGTAGGCCTTGCCGACGTTTTCCGCGATGCTCTCGCGGAGCGCCTCGAGCTCGGTCTTTTCGAGGGAGACGCGCCCCGAGAGTTCCTGGCGCGGGACGGTCTGGACGAAGAGCATCTCGGTCGCCGAATCGGGCGACTCCCCGACCATGAAGAGGTACATCTTCGAGTCGGCCTGGAGCTCGACGGTGGTTTCGGACCAGTCGACGGGAACGTCGATCGAGAAGAGCCCGTCGGGATGGGAGAACTTCTTCGTCTTCTGGCCGCCCTCGGGTTTCGGAACCGACTCGGGGTCGAGCGGGTAGGGAGCCGAGATCGCGGCTACTTTCCAGTCCTCGCCAAGCCGCGCGAGCTCGACCTTACGCGCGATCTTCGCCCCGTCCTCGCTTGTCGTCACGAGCTCGACCGAGGCGCTCTCGCCGTCTCTCGCCCCCGCGACAACGGCGACGCCGCGATCGAGGTCTCCAAGAAAATCGCCGCTAGCGAGCTCCTGTTCGAAGCGCTCGCGGTAGCCAGAAAGCAGCGTTCGCTGGTCCTCGGGGGGCGTGCGGGAGAACTTCCCGTTCGTCAGGCGGTCGAAGAAGACGACGGGGTGGAGCGCCGCGAAGAGCCCGTCGAGATCTCGTGTGCGGGCGGCGTCGACGAGCGCCTGGACGGCGCGCTCGGGGCTGGAGTAGGGCCCCGTCCCCTTGGTGGCGGCCCCGGCCCAGCGGACGGAGCGGAAGGTCTCGTAGGCGGCGGAGGAGATGCCCTCCCAGGCCGCCTTCTGCACGACGAACTTCACCGCGTAGATCGAGCTCTCGCCCAGGAGGAGGAGGTTCGACTCGACGAGGGAGATCGAGCGGCCGCGGTAGGAGACCTCCAGGATCGCGGCGTTCTCCTCCCCGCCGCCATAGCCGAAGACGCGCTCCTGTAGAGTCTCGACGTCGCTGTACTTGTCCGCGTAGATCTTCTTGAGCTCGCCGAGGAGTCCTGCCACCTGACCGTCGCGGGAGAGCTCGACCCTCTTCACCTCCAGATACCCGGGCGAGCGACCGCCGTCGCCGGCGGGGGCCTTGTGCGAGAAGAGCACTCCGGGGCCGCGGCTGTCCATGGGTTCCCAGCCTTCGGGCGGGAGAAAGGAGAAGTCGCTCTCGGCGGCCTCGGCCCTCGTCGCCGGCCTCGGGGGGCCGCCGCCCTTCCCCATCTTCGCGAGCCAGGCCCGGACGGCGTTCGACGCGCGGGCGAAGGCGATGTTGTCCCGCCCCTCGTACATGGAGAAGGTGTTGACGCCGACGAGGCTCCCTCCCATCGAGATCAGGGGGCCGCCTGAGTTTCCGGGGTTGAGGGGGGTCGTGGTCTGGAGGAGGTCTCCGCGCCG
>JACQVV010000209.1 GCA_016209595.1 Planctomycetota bacterium | reverse complement strand
GGGCCGGGCGCGGGCGCTCGCGCGGGCGCCGCGGCGGCCAGCTGCGCCGGCGCGGGCGCCGGTCCCACGCTCGCCCGCGGGACTTTCGTCGTGGGCGGCTCGGTCAGCGCGCGGAAGATCGCGAGGCTCCGGAGCGAGACAAGGAAGGACTCCAGGGCGAGCTGCCCGTCGACCTCGAGCTCGGCGAGGGCGAGGGAGAGCCGTTCGGCCGCCTCGCGCCCGTCGGCGGGGCGCTTTCCGGGGTCGTAGGAGAGCATCGCGATGGCGGCCTTCGCGGCCGGGCCAGGGACCTCCCGGGGGAAGACAGGGGCCGCTCCGGAACGTGCGGCCTCCGAGATCTCGCGCGGGTCCTGGTAGCCGTATGGGTAGACCCCGGTCAGGGCGAAGTAGAGCGTGACCCCGAGCGCCCAGACGTCGGAGCGGGCGGAGAGCGCGCCGGCTCCGAGCGTCCAGACCTCCGGGGCGACGAAGGCGTGGGTCGCGGCGAAGCTGTCCCCCGCGCGTCGCTCCCTCTCGGCCGGCGAGAGCGGCGCCGCGCATTCCAGGTCGGTCAGGACGGCCGAGCCGTCCCCCGAGAAGAGGAAGTTCCCCGGCTTCACGTCGCCATGGCACCAGCCTCGCGCGTGGAGCTCGGCGAGCGCGAGCGCCGCGGCCCGGACGGCGGCAATCGCCTGGTCCGCGGGGAGCCGGTGGCCGGGGGACGCGCCGAGCGCCGCCGCGAGCGACGGCCCGTGGGCTTCCAGGGCGAGGTAGGCGAATCCCAGGTGCGGGGCCTCGCCGTGCCCGATCGTCCGGACGACGCCCGGACCCGCCGCGACGAGCAGGACCTCGAGCTCGCGGCGGAGTCGCCGGGCGGCCTCCTCGTCTCCGAGAGGCGCGAGCTTCAGGACGACCCGGCGCCGCGAGTCGACCTCGGTCGCAACGTAGACGAGACGTCCGCCGGGCAGACCCAGCGACTCGAGGATCTCGTACCCGGCGATCCTGGCGCTCGGGGCCGGGGGCATCCCGCTCATCGGACGAGCCCGAGCCGCTTGAAGAAGGCGGCGAGGAACGCGGCCTTCGCGGCGTCGAACTCGTCGGCCGGCGCGAAGCTGGTCGCGGCGAAGAAGAGGAAAGTTCCCAGGATCGCGAGCCGGACCATGGACCGTCCCCTCCTTTTGGATCTCCCGTGAGGCTCCGAGGCTACCACCGAAACTACCTCGGGTCGACGACGCGTCCCATGAAGAGGACCGCCCCCGTTCCACGGTCGCGGACGAGGTAGACGAAGGGACGGTCGATCGTGAGCGCGATCGGTCTCGGCGGCACGCCGCCCGCCCGCATCATCACGGCGGTCGCAGCCGCGGCCTCGGTCCCCTTCTCGTCCACCTTGACGAAGGCCTCGTGGATGACGCCACCGACGTAGAGCTCGTGGTTCCCGTTCATCCCCGAGAAGTCAGCTTCACCGAAGACGAAGGCCTTCTTCATCCCGAGCGCGAGCAGCGCGTCCTTGAGGGCGAAGCGGGAGCGCACCTCGAAGCGCGGGAGGCCGAGCGCGACCTGATGACCCTCGTCCGCGAGCCGCGCCAGAAGCCCGGAAAGTCGCTCCCCCGTGAGGCCCCGCTCGAACTCGCCGAGCTTTCCCGCGGCGGGGACGAAGATCGTCATCGCGATCTCCTCGCCCACGTATGGGATCTCGATCGCCTGGAACCCATCCTCCTGGAAGCTCGGGTACCAATCGGTGCGACGCATGATCGGGACCTCGACCTTCGAACCGTCGAGCAGCGTGAACGGCCCGTTCTCGGTGGCGGCCTCGCGGAACGGCTCGTTCCAGGAGGCCTTGAAGTAGATCGCGTTCGTGAGGACGAGGCGGACGTCTCTCGTGACGTCGGGCGGCAGGAGTAGCTCCGGGATCTTCTCCTCGGTCGCCTTCGAGATCTCCGCGTTGATGGTTTTCCTCGCGGCCTCGGTGTCGGCCTGGAAGTCGAGGATCCGGAGCACCGCCCCGTACCGGGAGCTCAGGAGTTCGAGAAAATCGGGCCGGAACTCGTACCCCGCCTGCCCCCAGAGCGCGTTCGACACGCGGAGCCGGAACGGTTCCCCGCCCTGCTCGGGGTCGGCGGGCCGCTCGCGGCGGGCGAGCTCCGCCGCCAGCGCCCCGTTGGCGCCGTGGACGCGGTCCCCCAGGGCGCCGATCGAGAGCGCCCGCGCCATCTCGGCCGCGGTGTCTCCCCGGGCGCCGGCCCACGTCATCTCCAGCGCCGCCGAGATCGAATGCGGGCTAAAGAAAATGTCGTCGGACGACGGCGAGGCGAGCGTCCTGTAGAGGTCGCAGGCGAAATTCGCGTGAGCTGCGGCGAGCTCCCTCACGGGCTCTTCCTCCTGGGCGGCGGCGACGGGGGCGATGAGGGCGGCGAGGACGAGAGCGAGAGGCGTTCGGGACATCGGAAGGTCTCCAGTTCCTGTGTGCGTGCGTTACTGGGGGCGCGGAATCCAGACCTTATACTCCCAACGGGACGCTCCGTCGATGGAGAGGGCCGGCGTGGCACGGCCCCGTCAGAGTCGCCCGAGAGGTCTTGAGACAACGAGTTCTCGTCCTCACGGCTCTGGCGCTCCGGTCTCCGGGTGTCTACCCTCTTCGACATGACGTTGGCGACACCACGTGACAGAAAGGGTTCTCTCATGCGCGCGGAAGTGAATCTGCTCCACGGAATGGTTCCGGTCCTCGTTCTCGCGTTCCTCGCGGCGGCGGCGGCGGGCCAGGAGAGCGAGGACTCCGGCGAGCCCGCCCTGGCCGAGGCGGTCCGGGGACCGTTCACGGTGGCCCTGAAACTCGACGGCTCCTTCGAACCCGTGGAGTCGACCCAGGTCGAATACCGCCCGCGGGCTTACGAAGGAGTCCTGGAGGTCGTCCAGGCAGCGGCCACGGGACCGGTCGAGGCAGGGGCGGTCCTCGTTCGCTTCGACGCGCGCGCGATCGACGAGGAGATCGCCGGCATGGAGCAGGAGGTTCGCCTGTCCGCGGCGAACCTCGACAAGCAAAAGGAAGCGGCCCAGCGGAAGGAAGAGGAGGGGAGAATGGCGCTCGCCACGGCCGAAGCCGAGGCGAGCCAGGCCCAGGAGGCTCTGCGCGTCTTCGACGAGGTAGATCGTCCGCTCCGGACAAGAGAGTCCGAGTTCGAGATCGAGGGGACCGGCATCTCGATCGAGAACCAGGAGGAGGAGCTCGCCCAGCTGGAGAAGATGTACACGGCGGACGACCTGACCGAGGAGACCGAGGAGATCGTCCTCAAGCGGGCGCGGCGGCAGCTCGAACGCACGCGGACCTACCTCGAGTTCGAGAAGACCCGCCACGAAACCCTGGTCGGAATCACGCTCCCCACCGAGAGGGAGGACCTCGTCCTCGCCCGGGACAAGGCCACGCACGACTTCGATCTGGCGAAGGCGACCGCCCGGTCCGACCTGGAGGTCGCGCGAGTCGAACTCGACCAGGCCGTGCTGGCTCACGAGACGAAGGAGCGGAAGCTCGCCGATCTCAAGAAGGACCGGGAGGAGCTCGAGCTCCGCGCGCCGATCGCCGGGGTCGCGGTGCCTGGCTCGTTCGCCGCCGGAAAGTGGTCGGAAGTCGCCGGGACCCTGAACCTCCTCGTTCCCGGGGGGCGGGTGGATGCGCGCACGGTCCTCTGCACGATTTTCCGGCCGGGGGCGCTCCGCGTGCTTGCTACGGCCGACGAGGCCGCGGCGTGGAAGATCCGGGATGGACAGCGGGCCGAGGTGCGGCCGACCGCCGGGGAAGGGCTCATACTCGCGGCAAGGGTGGCGGGCATCCTCCCCGCCTGGGAGGAGAACAAGTTCTCGGTCGCGATCGAGATGGAGAAGGGAGACGAGCGGCTCCTGCCCGGCGGGACGTGCAAGGCGCGGGTAGTCCTGGAGGAGAAGCCCGCCGCGATCACCGTGCCGGAGAGCGCGGTCGTGAAGAAGGGCGAGCGGTCCCTGGTCGAGGTCTGGAAGGACGGGAAGGCCGCGACCCGCGAGGTGAAGGCGGGCGCGACGAGCGACGGGCGGACGGAGATCCTCTCGGGCCTGGAGGCGGGGGAGCGGGTTCTCGAGAGCCCCTCGGCGGCCGAGTGAGGGGCCTCGCCGTGCGGCGAGTCGCTCTTCTCGCGACCTCTCTCGCGAGTTTGGCGACGGCGGCGTTCTCGCCGCCTTCGGCCGCGCAGGAAGCAGGCGCTCCCGACATCGACGGAGCGGTGCGGCGCGGCGTGGCCTTTCTCGTCGAGAGCCAGAACAAGGACGGTTCCTGGGGCTCCACCGCGAGCACGCTCTCGGACATCTACGCTCCCGTCCCTGGATCCTACTACACCTTTCAGGTCGCCTCGAGCGCGCTCGCCCTGTCCGCTCTCCTGGAGGTTGGCGAGGGCGAGCCCGGCGCGACGGAGGCGGCCCGCCGAGGGGCCGATTTTCTCCTCGCGCGCCACGCCGTCCGGCGGGTGAGCCAGGACACGCTCTACAACATCTGGGCGCACGCCTACTCGCTCGAGGCCTTCGCCAGGCTCATCGCTCGCGAGAAGGACCCCGGGCGCCGCGAGGCACTCGTCACGGCGGCCCGGGAGGACGTAGAGCTCCTCGAACGCTTCGAGTTCGTGGACGGCGGCTGGGGCTACTATGACTTCGACGCGCCAGCGAAGCATCCGGGCCCCGGAGCCACGAGCTTCACCACGGCCACGGCCCTTGTCGCCCTTCGCATGGCGGCCGGCCAGGGGGTCGAGGTCCCCGCGCGGCTCGTCGAGCGCGCGGCCCGCCTCATCCGCGAGTGCGAGAAACCCGATGGCTCCTACGTCTACTCCCTCGACCTCCGCTTCTGGCCCCACATGCCGGTGAACAAGACGAAGGGGAGCCTCGCGCGCACGCCCGCCTGCCTTTCCGGCCTCCTCGCGGCCGGGGAAGACGTTCCCGCGGGACGGATCGAAGAGGCCTTCGAGAACCTCGAGTCCCAGGGCCACTTCTTGAGAATAGCCCGCAAGTACACGATCCCCCACGAGACCTGGTACCAGAACTCAGGCTATTTCTGCTTCTATGGCTATTACTACGCGAGCGGGCTTTTCTCACGCCTTTCGAAGGAACGGCGCCGCATCGAGGCCGCCAGGATCGCCGGCCACCTCGTGCCGCTCCAGGAGAAGGATGGCTCTTGGTGGGACTACCAGCTCTTCGGCTATCACAAACCCTACGGGACCGGCTTCGTCCTCCTCACGCTGGGCCGCTGCCGGAGAGTGGGGGGGTAGCGGCCGGGGAGCGTCCGTCGAGGCGTTCGTGGCGGGGAGAGAGGTGCCTCAAAGTAGAATAGGCAGGGAGAGCAAGCTGGCGCCCGATCCAAGGCCATCCCGTCGACGGAAGCTGTCCGTCCCCGTGCTTCACCATCCTTACCCCTCGCGCTTGACCCACCTCACCCGGCTGGCTACGATTTCCACGCTTCGTCCGATCCCTGACCGAGAACGGAGACCCACGCGATGCGCGCCCCCCCCCCCCTCCTTCTTCCTGGGTGCTGCTAGCCTTCTCCTCGCAGGAGTCGTCGCCTCTCTCGCCCAGGCCCAGGATGTCTCTTCCGGCTGGAAGCCGATCACCGACAACCCGGTGCACGTCGAGTCGGTGCAGAAGGTCCTCGGGGTCATCGAGGAGATGGCCTCGAGCGCCCATCCGGATGACCGGGACAAGATCGGGAAGATTCACGAGGCGCTCGCCGCGGCCGCGAACGACAAACCCCCGCGGCTCCACTCCAACGAAGATCCGGCCGCTCTGGAAAAGAAGTACGGAGAGACGATAGGCCGCGGAGTCGATCCGGCCGGAAAGCGCGTCGCCTTCACGTCGGACCTGCTCTCCCTGAACGGCCTGGGCACCCAGGCCCAGGATCCTTGCCATCCGGACTTCCTGACGCTCCTCAACACGATGCTCCACGAGGGCGTCCACATGTTCCAGGACTGCCAGACCCAGGACGAATCTGTCAAGTCGCGGGAGCAAGCGGGCGCGGACACCTTCGACGCCCGCGTCGAGTGGAAGGAAAACCAGCTCCGGCTCGAGGTCGAGGCGTACCGGTTCGAGGAGCGGATGAAGCGCGAGGAAGGCACGGCGCTCGCCCAGCTCATCAGGAACATCGAGGACGGGAAGACGGGTGACGCCGTGAAGGACGATGTCCCGAAGTGGGCCTGGGTCTGGGCGGGCTGCGATCTTGCGGAGCTCCGGGCCCTCAGCGCCGCCGCGGGCGAGCGTCTCGCGAACATCAACGCCCTCTTCGAGGGTCTGACGAACACGCTCGTGGACGACGTCCCCAAGCCGGCGAAGACCCTGATCGAGGATGCCGAGAGGGCGATCCCTCTTCTCGAACCTGGAACCGACGTGACGAACAAGAGCGCGGTCCTGAAGTGGATGCAGAACACGACCTTCAACGGTCTTTTCTACCGGCACGGAGGTGGCCCGCGGTCGATCCCCCTCGACAGCCTCGGCGGCAAGGTCGGCGGCGTGACGATCCCGGGGGTCCGCTACCCCCAGGCCATCGAACTCGTGAGGGACTCTGCCGGGTTCCCCTACCTCGTCGTCACCGGCTTCAACCGATTCTTCGAGCCGAGCGGCTCGCTCGCGGTCGTCCCATTCGACGAGACGGCGTTCCTGCCCTTCCCCCCCCGACAGATCATCACGTTCGCGCTCGACCTGGACGGATGCCAGACCGTTTGCGAGGGGGATCCTAGGTTGGGTCAGCCGACCTCGCTGGTGACGGCTCCCGATGGCCGGATCTACCTCTGGGACCCGCGCGGGCCGGGCCTTTTCCTTCTGGTCGATGGGGATGGCAACGGAGTACCCGAGTCGATCGACTTCACGAACCGCGTCCGTGCCCCCTCGGGCGCTGGGGCGTCGGACCTGGACGCCTATGCCGACGCGAGCTGGGCGGGAGACGGGATCCTCCTCCGCACTCGTTTCCTGATCACGCTTGACACGGGTGGCGGCTCCTTCCAGATCCTGCGTGACCGGGACGGGGATGGTCTATTCGAGGACTGGACTCGCGTGGAACCGGACCAGTTCTCCGACTTCCATCCGATCCTGCTCACGGGAAAGCGCGGGGGAGCGAGGACCGCATTCGTGTACGGCGTCCGGGGCCATCGAATCGAGATCAGGGCTCGCCCGGCGGGCGGCGGACTCGAGACAGAGCGGGTCATCGGTCGAGGAGCGGTGGGCGGGCGGGGCTCGGCTCGGATCGCCCTCTCCGAGGAGGCGCTCGAGGGGCAGTCGGTCCGCGCCGTCGACCTCTCGAACGGCCGGACCGGCGCCACGTTCCGCGTCGATCGTCCGGGACCCGAGGTCTCCGAGATCGAGCCGACGTTGCTCAACCCGGACTCCGAGACGGCCGTCGTGGTCTCGGGGAACCAGCTCGACCGCATCGAGGCCGTCCTCCTGGACGGACGGGAGCTCCCCTTCCGCCAGCTCGGTGACGGGAGACTGCGGTTCACGGCGCCGGCGGTCGGCCGGAAGGGGGACTTCCAGCTCGTACTGAGAAGCCCCGCGGGATCGCTGGAATACTCGCTCTTGCCGCGCCAGGACTAGCATCCTGATCCAAGAACCCGGCAGGCGCCGGTCTCCCTGGGCCCGTGGCGCCCGGACAGCCACTAGCCCGCATTTCTCACCGCATCGTCCGAAGTTCTCGCTGTTGCACCGCCAGGTGCAACAGCGAGAACGGTCTGCGGAGGCGATGGCCAGGCGGAAATCGGCGCGCGAGCCGCAGACGACTTGGAGG
>JACQVV010000208.1 GCA_016209595.1 Planctomycetota bacterium | reverse complement strand
GGGTTCGGGGTTCGGGGGTTCCGTCCCCCGTCCCGCGTCCCCCATCACCCGGCAGGTGCCAGCGGCCCCCTCTCCGTCTGGAGGAGGCGTCTGGATTCGAGACGTGACCGGCCGCGTCCGCGTGGGGACCGCTGGCTGGTCCTACCCCGACTGGGAGGGCATCGTCTACCCGCCCGGGAAGCCGAAGGGATTCCACCCGCTCGTGCGGATGGCGGAGCTCTTCGACGTCGTCGAGGTGAACGTCTCGTTCTATCGCAAGCCCGATCCGCGTCACTCCGAGAAGTGGCGCCGGCTGGTCGAGGGGAGGGACTTCCGATTCCTCTTCAAGATGTGGAAGGGGTTCACCCACGACCACGAGACCGAGCGACCGACGCGGCGCGACGTACGCGAGTATCTGGAGGGGGTGGCCCCGATCGCCGAGGCGGGGCTTTGCGAGGGTTTTCTCGTCCAGTTCCCCTTCTCCTTCTCGGCGACCTCGGCCAACTTCGATCACCTGGCGCGCTTCCCCTCGAACTTCCCCGGACGGGCCCTCTTTCTGGAGGTCCGGCATCGCTCCTGGCTGGATCATCTGGAAGACGTCGAGAAGCTGGGCTTCCACTTCGTCAACATCGACCAGCCGGTGGGGCGGGAGAGCGTCCCGCCGACCGCGATCGCGATCGGCGGGCGGGGCTACGTGCGGCTCCACGGGAGGAACGCGGAGAGCTGGTTCTCGCGCGCGGCGGACCGCGACGCGAAGTACGACTACCTCTATTCTCGAGCGGAACTCGCCGGGTGGGCGGAGCGAATCGAGAAGCTCCGCGCGTCCTGCGAGGTCGTCTACCTCGTCACCAACAACCACTACCGCGGTCAGGCCGTCGTGAACGCCCTCCAGCTCCAGTCGCTCCTGGGCGGCGGGGGGGAGATCCGCGTTCCGCCGGAACTCCTGAGCGCGTACCCGGAGCTCGCGGAGCTCGCCGCGCCGGAATAGAATCCGCCCAGAGACCGATATGGAAACGCGCCCCCCGGACGGACGCACCGACCGGCTGGCCAGCACGAACTGGGCGGCGCTGGGCCGTGGCGACGTCGAACACCTCGTCCGCTACTACTGGAAGCCTGTCTTCCGTTTTCTCCGGCGCTCCCTTTCGACCGACGACCAGGCGGAAGAGGTGACGCAGGAGTTCTTCCTCCGCTTCATCGAGAAGAACGTACTTGCCCGCCTGGACCCCGCGCGCGGCCGGTTCCGCGACTTCCTGTTCCATATGGCGCGCGAGTTCCTCATCGACCACTATCGGGTGCGAGGGGCGGCCAAACGGTACTCCGGCTCGCGGCCCATCCCGCTCGACCAGGCTCCCGAGGTCGAGTCGGGCGAGCGCGATCCGCGCGAGGAGTTCGACCGGCAGTGGTTCCTCTCGCTGCTCAACCGCGCGCGGCGAGAGCTCAAGGCCCACTACGCCACGAGGGAGCGGCCCGAGGTCTACCAGGCGTTCCGGCTCTTCTACTTCGGCAGCCGGGAGCCGGAACGTTGGTCTCAGAAGCGGATCGCCGAGGAGCTCGGCCTCACGCAGGCGCAGGTGAACAACCATCTCCATCGGGCGAAGGGGGTCTACGCGCGAATCCTCCAGGACCTCGTGGCCGAGTACTGCCGCGGCGAGGAAGAGGTCCGGGAGGAGATCCGCGACATCGCCCGATTCCTCGATTCGAGCCGGATCGAGGGGCCCGAGGCGTCCACGCTCGTCCTCCTCCTTTCGGGACATCGCGGCCTCCAGCGGGACACGATCGTCGAGGACGGTCCCGGGGAGGGCGCGCCGGGAGCACGACCCTGAGCGGAGCGGGGGATGCCTGTCCCGGCTGCGGCGGGCCGAGGAGACCCAGTCCGGACGGCGTGCTCGCATGCCCGCGTTGCGACGGCGAAGACGATGCGGAAAGCCTCGACACGAGTCGCCTCTGCGTCGCCGGCGAGCTCGGCTCCGCCCTCGAGGACGAGAGAATCGTCCGGACGAGCCCTGTGGAGGCCCCCGTCCCGCCCGCGGATGACCTGGACGACGCGCCGCCCCCATGGCGCGAGGTCGCCGGGGAAGAGGATCTCCCTCCGGCCCGGGCGATCGACGTCCGGCTCGCCCTCGGCCTCGTCGAGCGGGGAGTCCCGATCGACCGGATCGTCCCCTGGCTTCTCCTGGCGGGCCACGCAACCACGGGTGACTTATCGGCCCTTCTGCAGAACTACGGAATCGTCGAGGCGGACGTTCATGCCTCCGCGTTTCAGGAGGCGTCATGCGGAGGTCGCGACGCGGTCCGGGGCTTCCGCGACTGGGGCTGCGCGGTGCTTTCGAGTCACGCTCGGCTCGCCCTGCGGGCGCCCGATCTACCGGAAACGATCGGCCCGTACCGGGTGGTCTCCCGGCTCGGCAGGGGCGGGATGGCGGAGGTCTTCCTCGTCTTCCGCCCGGGATTCGATCGAGACCTCGCGCTGAAGAGGCTCCGACCGTTCGAGGGCGGGGACCTGCGCCGGCTCGCGCGGTTCGTTCGCGAGGCGCGGGCGCTTGCCCGGCTCCGCCACGCGGCGATCGTCCCCATCGTCGACGCCGGGCTCGAACGGGAGGAGCCGTACCTCGTCCTCGACCACGTCGCCGGAATCGATCTCTCGCGCCTCGCCCGGCGGGGATTGACTTTCGAAGAATCCGCCCGGCTTCTCGCGCGCGTCGCGCGCGCGCTCGACTTCGCCCACCGGGCGGGAGTCCTCCACCGCGACGTGAAGCCGCAGAACGTCCTCGTGGATCTCGAGGGGGACCCCTTCCTTCTCGACTTCGGTCTGGCCCGGATCGAGGAGGACCTCTACCGGATGACGATTTCCCGCGAGCGCCTGGGCTCGCCACGCTACATGCCTCCCGAGTCGATCCAGGCCTCGGACGCGTTCACCGCGGCGAGCGACGTCTATTCGCTCGGGGCGGTCCTCTACGAATGTCTGACCCGCCGGCCTCCGTTTCCGGGAGATTCGCTGGAAGACGTCTTCCGCAGGATTCTCGCCGGAGAGTTCGCCAGCCCGCGCGAGCTCGCGCCCACGGTCCCCGCGGCGCTCGAGCGGACCTGTCTCCGGGCCCTCTCGCGGCAGCCGGCCGACCGGCACCCGAGCGCCGCGGAGTTCGCGGCGGAGATCGAGGCCTGGCTTCGAGCGCCCGCGCGCCGGGTAGGGATGGGGTTCCTCGCCGCGGCATTTCTGGCCGGTCTCGCCCTCGGGGCCGCGGCGGCCGCGCTCGCGTTGCTTTCCTGAAGGGCGGACCCTACCGTCTCTCCATCCGGGCGATCGCGTCGTCGAGAGCCGCCGCGAACTCGGCGACGCTCTGGAAGCGGTCCCGGGGGCGCCGCTGGAGGGCTTTCAAGCAGGCGGCGTCGAGCGCCGCCGGAGTCCCCGGGGCGTGCGCGCTCGGGGACTCGGGACTCTCCTGGAGGATCCGGCGGTAGAGAGCGGACGGATGGCGTTCGGCGAAGGGAGGCCGCCCGGCGAGGGTTTCATAGAGCAGGACCCCCAGCGAGTAGACGTCGGTGCGGTGGTCGATCCCCTCCCGGACCCCCTCTATCTGTTCGGGCGACATGTAGGTGGGCGTCCCGGCGGAGCCGTCAGTCGAGGTGAGCCCGAGCTCCGGGTCGAGGATGCGGGCCAGTCCGAAATCGAGCACCTTCGGCTCTCCGTCCGGGGCGATGCGGATGTTCTCCGGCGAGAGATCCCGGTGGAGGATGCCGTTCCGGTGGCAGTAGGCGACGGCATCGAGAACGCGCCGGAAGATCTCGAGCCGCTCCCGGAGCCCCGGTCGCGCCCGGTCGAGGTGGGAGCGGAGGTTCTCTCCCTCCACGTGCTCCAGCACGACGAAGGCCGTTCCGGCGACCATTCCCGCGTCGAGGATCCGGACCACGCCGCGATGGAAGAGCCGCCGGAGGGCGAGGGCCTCGCGGACGATCCCCCGCAGCCGCTCGGGGTCGTTCCTGTCGCGCTCCCGGAGGGCCTTGATCGCGACCGGGACGCCGTCCTTCCTGCGGAACGCCCGGTGGACGACGGCGAAACCGCCCGAGCCGATCGGTTCGCCGATCTCGTAGTCGCGGGCGAGGACCGCCAGGGGGCCGGGGAGCTCGGCGGCCGCGGGTCCGGCGCCCGGTCTCTCGAACTTGTCGCGGAGTTCCCCGAGCCGCGCGGGGTCCAGCGGGCCGCCGACTCCACGAGCCAGGACCTGCTCGAGACGAATCGCCTCGCCGCGTGCCCGGCGCTCCCGGACCTCCTCCAGGGCCGAGGTCGCGATCTCGAGCGGGATCCGGCTCTCGCGGACCAGAAACTGGGCGAACCGCCGCTCCTCATCGAGCGGCGGTTCGGGGCGCCGGACCCCATCGGGCTGGGGCCGATCCATCGCCGACGATTGTACAGGAACTCACCCTATCCCTGATCGGTGCTGATCGAGGTGAGGACCTTGCGGAGGTTCTCCTCGTTCCCGCCGGCCGCCGCCAGCGAGCCGGGCGTCCGCGTCTCGATCTCGAACAGGGCCATCACGGCGGCCCGGCGGACCTCCGGATCCTCGTTCGCCCGCTGGCTCGCCGCGTAGAGGGCCTGGGTGGCTTCGGGGCCGGTGGAGCGCGATTCGCGGAAGTACTGGGCCACCGAGCGGCGGACGGCGGCATCCTCGTCCTGGGCCAGGATCGAGAGGAGCATGCCCCGCGCCTCGTTCGAGAGTCCGTCCGGCAACGCGAGGAGCGCCGAGCGACGGACCTCGGGGGAGGGGTCCGCGACCGCGCGGTCGAGGACCGCGGCGACGAGAGCCTCGCCGTCCGTCGCGCCGGAGAGCGGCGGGTTGGCCACGACGAGCGCCCTCGCTGCCGGGTCGGCCTCGGCCGCGAGCGCGGCCCTCCAGCCCTCGGCGTCGAGCACTCCCATCGCGGCGAGGATCTGGATCCCGCGGGCCCGGAGCGCGGGGTCGCCGGAGGCGCGGAGGATCTCGGCCTCGGCGGCGAGGAGTCCTGCGAACTCGGGGTCAGCTCCGGCGGCGCGGGAGAGCGCGAGGACCTCCTCCGGCTGGTCGCTCCCGGCGAGGAAGGAGCCCATGACCGCCGCGCCCCGCTCGGGCGCGATCTCGGCGTCCTTCGCGGCGCTGTTCTCTGCGACGAAGGTCTGGACGGTCTCCTCGACCTCGGAGCGCGCGAGCGGGGCCGCGCGGCCCGGGGCGCGCCCACCGTGCCCAGGCGCGGCGGAATCGTCTGCCGCGGGGGTCTCGCCGAACGAAAGGGGCGCGCCCTTTTCTTCTCCCCGGCAGGCGAGGAGGGCGACCAGGGCGGCACAGGCGACGGGGATGGGCGCGAGCGCAAGAATCGTGGTCCGCTTCATTCTTTCTTCTCCGGAAACCGCGTGGATGGTGGTGGAG
>JACQVV010000235.1 GCA_016209595.1 Planctomycetota bacterium | reverse complement strand
TGGGTCGGCGAGAGATACCCCTTCTCGACCAGGAACTCCCCCAGCGGCCGCTTTGGGACTCCGGGAGAGGCCTCCTGGGCGGCGACGCACTCGTCGATCTGGGCCTGCGTCAGCATCCGGTTGAGGAGGGCGATCCGCCCGAAGATCGCGTCGGACTCGCGGCGGCTCGGCTCCTCCTCCAGGAAGTGCTCCGCCGAGTCCTCCTGGACATCCTCCTTGAGCGGCGGCCGTTCGTCGGTCCGCGCGAGCTCTACGGCTGAGGCCGCCCTCGTCTCCGCGACGGCCACCGCGGGGCGGATCGCAGTCTGGATGTCGGTCTCCCCGCCGATCCGGAACTCGATCTTGGTCCGGCCGAGCTGGATCACGTCCCCCGCGGCCAGCCGGCACCGCGCGACGCGCGCCTTGTTCACGAGGACCCCGTTCCTCGACTTGAGATCCTCCATGTAGTATCCGCCGTCCTTCTCGTAGAGCTTGCAGTGCACCTTGCTGACGGTGTTGTCGTGGAGGCTCACCGTGCTCTGGCTCCCCCGCCCGAGCAGCACGGCCCCCCCGGGGGGCACGTCGAACGTATCCCCTTCCCGCGGTCCCGCCATGATGTGGAAGCGCCCGCTCATGGAGGATTCAATCGCTTGATGTTCTTTACCACGCCCTTCTGCGAGTAAGGCTGGTTGAGGCGAAGCCAGCAGCAGCAACCCCTCTCGTCCTTGCTGTCCAGGATCACCGTGCGAGGGTTCGGCACATGGTGCCCTTCGTCGCACGGTTCGTGACCGATGATGAGGACCTCGGCGTCGATTTGTCGCGCGAAAGTCTCCGCGAGCTCGCTCGAGAAATCGCGCCCCCAGACGAGCTCCTCGACCAGCTGCCGTCTGGACCTGTACAGCGTAGCGAAATCCTCCACGAAGAAGGACCGATCGAACTCGCGGACGAACCTCTCCTCCGGAATCGAGTGGCACATGAAGATGTTCGTCCGCGTCACGGCGCCCAGCGCCATGCTGCGGAAGAATCGCTTGTAGGATTCCTTGACCTGGCGCCCATCGGCCCCATAGCTCGCCAGGATCCCCCGATCGAAGAGGCTGTTGAGCATCCGGCCATCCTTGTAGAGGACCCGCCCCTGGAGCTCGGCGAGCTCGTGGTTCCCCATGAGGACATGCACCTGGTCGGGGAACTGGGCCTTGAGGCTCGCCACCTTTTCCAGGACCACGAAGGACATGTCCCGGTCACGCTTCCAGGACCCCATCTGGTGGATGACCTCCTGGAGGATCACGTGCCGGCTCGGGTGGGCGGCAAGGTCGGCGATCTCGACGATCCGGTCGAAGTTCCGCTTGTGCCCGTGGAGGTCGCCGGTCACCAGGAGCTCTCCCCTGGCGGGGAGCTCGACGAGGCATCCGCGGCGGTAGCGGTCCCGGTAGTTCGCCCGCGTGGCCTGGCGCATGAGGCCGAGAAGGCGCTTCACCTTGCGTACTCGCCGACGCTGGACCGCCCTCAAACCGTCCTCGCCCTCCGGGTGCCGTCCTTCTCCCACCCCCGGCCGCCAGAATCGCCGGGATTCTAGCAAATGCTCCCGGCGCCCGCCAAGCCGCCCCTACCCCGCCTTCCCGAAGAGCTCCGCCGCCGGCTTCTTGAGGAGCCGGCGCGCGGCGAGCCATGCCCCGGCCGCGCCCAGGACGAGGCTCCACGCGAGGACGCTCGCGGTCAGGACCCATGGAAACTCGAACGTGGTGGGGAGCTCGCTCATACGATCGTGGATGAGCCGGACCACGAGATACGCGAGGACGAAACCGGCAACGGCCCCAAGGAGCCCCGACCCGGACATCAGGGCGACCGCTTCCAGGGCGAGCGAGCCGAGGATGCGGCGCCGGCGCATCCCGAGGCTCTTCAGGATGGCAAGCTCCCGCACGCGTTCCAGGACGGTCGAGTAGAGGCTCCCCAGCAGGCTAAAGAAGGAGAGGACGACGACGAGCGACAGCACGAACGAGAGCACGAGCTGCCCCTTCACGATCCAGCCCTTTGCTCGCCGGACCTCGCGCGAGGTCTCTCGGAGATGGAACGGATACCGCTCCCCGAGTTTCTCCTCAATCCGGTCCCCGAGCTCCTCGTCGCCCCGGAGCTTCACGAACCAGCTCGATCTGGACCCGAAGGGCCCGAAGAGCCGCCCCGTGCCGAACTCGGCCTCCGAGACCAGGACCGTGGACCCGAAGGCTCCGGACTCCGACGCCCGGACGTTCCGGAACCCCGGGAGCCGGCGGATCACCGCGGTCACGCGGAAGACCTTTTGCCGCTCGATCCTGCCCCGGCGGACGGTGAGGAGCAGACGGTCGCCCCGGGACACGGAGAGCCGGGCCGCGAGACCCGCCGAGATCGCCATCTCCCCCTCGTCCGGGTGGAGGACAACCCGGCGGTGGAGGGGCTCGCTCGTCTCCAGACCCGGCTCGATCGAAAGCGGAGGGGGCCCGCGGGCCATGCGCGCGAGGTCCTCGAAGGACCCCTCGTCGAAGGAACTCTCCTCCTCGTAGAGGGCCCGGCCGAGTTCCCCGTCGATCCCCTGGCATTCGACCCAGACGGACTCGAGCCCGACTCGGTCGGAGACGGTCGCGGAGAAGCGGACGTCCTCGTCGCCGGCGGTGCGAGCGCGGCTCACGGCCTCGATCTGGTCGCCGAACTCCTCGCGGAGCGCGTCGCCCAGGGGTGCCGGCGCCTGGCGATTTGGGCGCCATCCGTCGCGGATCCAGATCCGGATGTCCGAACCGTTCAGGAACCGCGCGAGGGAGACGATCTGGCCGGCCTGGAGCGTCCAGACCGATCCCACCAGCGAAACGACGGAGACGGACAGGGTGAAAAGGAGCGCTGTGCCCGTGTTGCGCCTGCGAAAGCGGCGGAGGTTCTGCGAGGCGAGCCCCGCCTCGATCGGTAGGATGGGGCGCCCGGCGGCAAGGACCGCGCGCTCCAGGAACGGCTGCGCGGCCTGCGCGGACAGGGTGAGCCCCACGAGCAGCGTGAGCACGAGCCCTCCGATCACGAGCGCCGCCGTGGAGGGGTCCCCCGAGGTGGCGAGGGCCACCACGGCCCAGATCGTGGCTCCCACGAGAACCGTAAGGACGAAACCGGAGCCGGCGAGCCGCCAGGGCACTCCCCGTCCCTCCACTCGCCTCGGAACGAGGTCCTGGAACTTGTAGACTCGAAGGCCCTCCACGATCCGCGCCCCCGAGCACCGGAGCGCCGGCACCAGGGCGCTGGCAACGACCGAGGCAAGGCCGAGCCCCGCCGCCAGGGCCAGCGTCCAGGGACGCACGAAGGCGTGGAGCACAAGATCCGCGTGCCGGGTGAGCAAAGCGAACCCCACGGTCGCGACCCCCACTCCCGCCGTGAGACCGAGCGCGACCCCCGCCGTGCCGATGAGGAGCGCCTCGGAGAGGACCAGCCGGAAGAGAAACGCGCGGCGGACGCCGAGCGTGCGCAGGATCGCGAAGTCGCGCGCCTTCTCCTCGACCGAGATCGAGAGGAGCGAATGGATGAGGAGCCCCGAGATCGCGAGCAGGAGGACCCCGATGAGAAGGAACGCGGAGGTGAGGAGCGGGGCCATCGACTGGATGGCGAGCAGGATCTCTGCTCGCGGCAGGAAAACATGGTACGAGAGCCCCGTTTCGGCTCGGATCTCCTCTCCCACCCGGCGAAGGGCAAGCACCGAGCCGGGGAGGTCGCGGGAGTCGTAGAGTTCCTCGCGGTCCTTGAAGGCGACCGCGACCTCGGTGGCGATCCGCGGCGGGCGTTCGGCCGCGCGGGCGGCCTCGGTCTCTTCCGCGATCCTCGCGAGCCAGCCGGCGTCCGGCGGCGCGCCGCCTTCCGGGTCGAAGTCGGTCCCGTCCGGACCGGGCCGCTCCGAGAAGAGCGCCCCCAGCGACTCGATGCCTTCCCGCAACCGGCGCTCCTCGTCCTCCCCGAGCGCGCCCTGCCGAAACAGGGCGAGGAGCCGCGCGAGGTCGTCGTAGACCGTCCGGACGAGAGCGTCGATCGGCAGGACCGCGTAGTCCCTCCGCCACGACTCGAAGAGATCCTGCTCCTCGAGGACGCAGGAGACCACGAGATCGTGCTCGCCGAGGAGCGCATGCGCGACCCCGGACAAGCCTCCGGCGCTCGGAGGGAGGAGCGAGAGACGGACAGTGTCCCCCTCCCGCGCGCCGATCGCGTCCGCCGCGCGGCGCGAGATGGCGATCTCCCCCGCGTCGAGCTCGGGGTCGGGCAGGAAGCCCCCGAGTCCGAGAACCCGCTCCCGCTCGAGATCCAGGCCGTACACGACGACCTGGGCCTCTCTCTTCTTGCCCGAACGCCCGCTGTCCTCGTCCGGGATCGCGCTCTCGCCTTCCAGGGCGACCGGAAGAAGCCAGCCGAACGGCAGGACGAAGCGAGGCGAGGCTCCCGCGACGCCCGGCACCCCTTCCACTCGCGAGAGAACGGGGTCGGCGAGGAAGACCGGACGCGCGTCGGCGACGCCGCCGCCGGGCGCAACGATCGCGTCGGCGCGTCCGACCTGCGACGTGGCGAACTCGACGGAAGCGCCGCTGAAGCTGTCGATGCCGACGCCGAGCCCCGAGAGCAGGGTCATCGACACGAAGAGGCCGAGCACGCCCAGCACGAACCGGAGCCTCCGGCGTCGGATCGTACGGCGCTGATAGAAAAGGGACAGACTCAACCGTTCAGGCCCGCGTTCTCGGCGGCAGGAACGACGACCTTCCCGTCGAGCAGCCGGACGACCCGCGACGCGTGCTCCGCGACCGCTTCCTGGTGCGTCACGATGAGGAAGGTCGCCCGCTGGTCCTGGTTCAAGCGGGAGAGGATCCCCATCACCTCGTGGCTGGACGCGCTGTCGAGGTCCCCCGTCGGCTCGTCGAGGAGCAGGAGCTTCGGACGATTGGCGAGCGCCCGGGCGATCGTCACGCGCTGCTGCTCTCCCCCGGAGAGCTCGCTCGGGAGGTGGTCGGCCCGGTCGGCGAGTCCGACTTGGGCGAGGAGCTCGTCCGTTCGGACCCGCCGCTCGCGGCGAGAGACCCCCGCCAGCCGGAGCGGCACCTCCACGTTCTCCCGCGCGGTGAACTGGGGCATCAGGTTGTAGAACTGGAAGACGAAGCCGATCCGGTCGCGCCGGAGATCGGAAAGTCGGTCGTCGGAGAGCTGGGTCACGTCCTCGCCCCCGATCTCGATCCGCCCGCGCGTCGGGACGTCGAGGAGCCCGATCAGGTTGAGCAGGGTCGTCTTACCGCAACCCGAAGGGCCCATGAGGGCCACGAACTCGCCTTCTGCGACGACGAGATCCACGCCGCGCAGCGCCGGCACGGCGTGCCGCCCGAGCTGGTAGGTCTTGGTCAGGTTCTCCGCAACGACCGCGGGGGTTTCGCCCATTCGCGGGATGGTATCACACACGGCGTTGACACCCGCCGGGTGCGTGGCTATCGTGGCGCCTTTTCCGGGCTGGTATTCCGGGTTTTGGGATGATGAATCCAGTGGGCTCCAGGGAAGCGGCGAGCGGCGAGAGGATCTCTCCGAGGATCCCGCACGCCCCCGACCTCTTCGACAAGTGCCGCCGCTACGAGCGGCTCCGGATCGTGCGGGAAGCCGGGGTCTACCCGTACTTCAAGGCCTTCTCCATGAACGGGAACGGGCATCCGACCTGCGAGGGCCGCCCGATCGTGATGGCCGGCTCGAACAACTACCTCGGGCTGACCCAGCACGTGAAAGTAAAGGAGGCTTGCCGAGCGGCGGTCGAACGGTACGGGTCGAGCTGCACGGGGAGCCGGTTCCTGAACGGCACGATCGACCTCCACGAGGAGTTGGAAGCGCGCCTCGCCCGGTTCTCGGGCAAGGAGGCCGCGATCGTCTTCTCGACCGGCTACCAGACGAACCTCGGCGTCATCTCCTGTCTCGTGGGCAAGGACGACTACGTCTTCTGCGACCGGGAGAACCACGCCTCGATCATCGACGGCTGCCGGCTCTCGTTCGGCACGCTGAAGAAGTACCGCCACGGCGAGGCGGAGGATCTCGACCGCGTGATGCAGGCGACGCTCGACAAGGAGGACGAAGGGGGGTTCCTGGTCGTCACCGACGGGACCTTCAGCATGACCGGCCGCATCGTGGACCTCCCGCGGATCGCCGCGGTCTCGCGGCGCTTCGGCGCCCGGCTACTCCTCGACGACGCCCACGGGATCGGGGTCCTCGGCGCCGGAGGCCGCGGGACGGCCGAGCACTTCGGGCTTTTGGGCGAGGTCGACCTCCTCATGGGGACGTTTTCCAAGTCCTTCGCTTCGCTCGGCGGCTTCATCGCCGGCAGCCGCGAGGTCCTGGACTATGTCCAGCACACCGCCCGCTCGCTCATGTTCTCGGCCAGCATGACGCCGGCGTCCGTGGCCGCGGTGCTCGCCGCCCTGGACATCATCGAGACCGAGCCTGAACGCCGGGAACGCCTGTGGGCGATCACCGGCCACATGAAGGCCGCCTTCGACTCGATGGGGTTCGACACGGCGGGTTCCCAGACGCCCGTCATCCCGGTCGTGATCGGAGAGGACCTCCGGACGATGGACTTCTGGAAGCGCCTCTTCCGCGAGGGGGTCTACGTCAACGCGATCGTCCCACCTGCCGTTCCGTCGGGCTGCTCGCTGCTGCGCACGAGCTACATGGCCACGCACACCGACGAGGAGCTCAACCGAATCCTCGACGCCTTCGCCAAGGTCGGCCGGGAGATGGGCGTCATCGCGTGACGGGGGAAGGATTCGGTGTCGAGGTCAGGCCGGCCGAATCCCGGCGCGACCGGGCGCGCTTCGTGGATTTCCCCTACCGGCTATACCGGGGCCATCCCCACTGGGTCCCGCCGCTGCGGATCTCCGTCCCGCCGCTTCTCGGCGACCCCAGGAACCCCTTCTGGCGGGAAGCTCGCATCGCGCTCTTCCTCGCCGAGGAAGGCGGCCGGACGGTCGGGCGGATCGCGGCGATCGAGTACCCCGCTCACAACCGCTTCTGGGAGGACCGGGTCGGCTTCTTCGGGTTCTTCGACGCCGTGGACGATCCTCGCGTCTCGCGGCCGCTTCTCGACGCCGCCGCTCGCTGGCTCGCCGCCCGTGGGTTCGAGCGGATCCGCGGGCCCGCGAACCCCAGTACGAACCACGAGTGCGGGCTCCTCGTCGACGGCTTCGAGCACGACAACGTCCTCCAGATGCCCTACAACGATCCGTACTACGCGCGGCTCCTTTTGGACTGGGGGCTGGCGAAGGAGATCGACCTCTACGCCTACAAGATCGCCTCGACCCCGACCCCTCCTCCCGCACTGGAGCGCCTCGTCCGGCGCGCCCAGCGAGCGGGCCGAGTCGAGGTGCGCAACCTCCAGGTGAAGGACTTCGCCCGCGAGGTCGAACGAGTCCGCGAGATCTACAACGACGCCTGGGAGGCGAACTGGGGCTTCGTTCCCCTCTCGGCCGAGGAGTTCGACTTCATCTCGCGGGACCTGAAACAGGTCGTGCGTCCCGAGCTCTGCTACCTCGCGCTGATCGATGGGGAGCCGGCGGCCTTCTCGATCGGCCTCCCGAACATGAACGAGTGCCTGAAGGGAACAGGCGGCCGCCTCTTCCCTTTCGGCCTGGCGAAGCTCCTCCTGGGCATGAAGCGGACGCGCTCCATGCGGGTCATCACGCTCGGCGTGAAGAAGAAGTTCCAAAACCGCGGGATCCCCGCGGCCTTCTACATGCGCACCATGATGGACTGCCACCGCCTCGGGATCGAGTGGGGCGAGGGCAGTTGGATCCTGGAAAACAACGTCCTCATGAACCGCGTGCTGGAGAACCTCGGCGCGGATCGTTACAAGACCTACCGGATCTACGGGAAGCCCCTGTAGCCTACGACTCGTCGCGCCTCCTGACAGTGACAGCCCCGGCCTGGAGCGGAATGCCCGCCGCTCGCACCCGCAGGCCCAGGATGAGCGCATAGATGGACGCCAGGAGATCGAGAATCCCGACCAAAAAGATCTCGGGCAGCCCAGCGATCGCTCCGATGGGTGTGGCGATGGACATCAGAACGACAACGATCCAAATGGCCCAAAGCCGTCGAGAGAAGAGGCCACATCCAGCGACCAGGAAGCCGACGGACATGGCGGTGAACACCGCCATCAACTGATAGTCTTCCGTGGTAGGACGCCTCAGGGTTCCCCACATGGCGAGGGAGGCGGTGGTGCCCAGGACGCCAGGCAGGATGCAAGCCCCCCCGACCCTATGGCAGTACTTCACGAACCGATCGAGAAGAGCCTGATCGCTCGGCGAGAGGTTAGCCTCTTCCGTCCCGGCGCTCTCACCCATGCTCTCGCGCGCAGACCGGGCATATTCCTTCCAGGTCTTCACGGCCTCCTCGATGTCGTCCAGGGGCCACCCCGTCCCCATCAGCTTCCTGACGATGACCTTCTTGCACTTCGTCATCCAAACAGTCTCGATTTCGGGTCCGAAGACCTTCAGGGCGCCCCAGAACGAGCCCCGCTCCCGACGAATCTCCCCTGCCCGTACTTCCGCCCAGGTCAGCCGAGCCGTGCCCCAGCGCGCGAGGGTGATTCCCCTGCCGTCGATGGTGAGCTTCCCGGTCCGTGTGTGTACAGCCCAGATGAAAAGAAGATCGGCGGCGCACAGGAGGACGGC
>JACQVV010000234.1 GCA_016209595.1 Planctomycetota bacterium | reverse complement strand
GTTGTCGCAGAAGTGGACGGTGCAGCCCGTCTCCTTCTCGCCGGCGGCGAGGACGGCCCGGTGGACCTTGAGGTCGTAGAAGCCCTTGCCTCCGAACTTCGGTAGGAGCGCGGGGTGGATGTTCACCACGCGCCCGGCGTATCGCTCCGGGATGATGTAGAGGTGCATGAACCCCGCCATGACGACGAGGTCGGGCTGGTAGAGGTCGAGGAAACGGGTGATCGCGGCGGAGAACTCGGCGTCGTTCGCGAACTCGCCGCGGTCGCACGGGTAGGCGTCGATCCCCCTCGCGCGGGCGCGCTCCAGCGCGTGCGCGTCCTTCTTCGACGAGACGACCGCGTCGATCGAGAGGGGGATCTCTCCCGCCCCTGCCCGGTCGATCAGGTTCTGGAGGGTCGTGCCGCCGCCCGAGACGAGGACGACGGCGTGAAGGACGCGCGGGACGGGTGCCGCGGGCATCACAGGTTCTGGACGTACTTGTCGAGCTCGCCTGCGAGCGTCGGGGCGTCCACGCCGAGCTCCTGGAGGAGATCCGCGGGAGAGCCGCGCGTCACCTTGTCCCAATAAGACTTCCAGCCCGACTGGTAGCGGGGGTTGGCGGTCTGCTGGAGGAAGTAGTAGAGGGCCCAGGCCTGCGAGTAGAAGACGCCGGCCTTCGCGCCGTCGGTGTCGATCAGGTTTGCCGCGTCCGCGACGAAGAACTCGGGGAGCGGGATGAGTCCGTTCTGCCCGCGGGCCCATTGAAGGAGGGAGAGCCGCTTCCGCGAGATGTGGTCCCAGACCCACTTCCCGCCGTCGCGGCGGAACCCCTCGAAGTAAGTAGCCATCCCCTCGTGGACCCAGGAGGGAAGAGCGGGGGGGACGCTTCGAGTTTCGAAGAAGTAGAGGTGAGCCGCCTCGTGGACGATCGTCTCCAGGAAATACTGCTCGTTCCCGTATTTCGCCCAGCCGCAGCCGGTGTGGGGCTCGCTCGGGGCGAAGCCGCCGGCGCCGGGGGCGCCGCCGCCGGGGAGCGAGTCGCAATAGGCCTTGTAGTCCTCGTAGTTGGAGAAGGCGTACATCGTCATCTTCGGGGCGCCGTTCGGCCGGGCCCCGAAGAACCTCTCGTATTCGGCGTGGGCGGCTTCGAGGAGCTCGGAAAGGGTCCCGCAGAAGGCCTCGCTCTGGTTCGTCTTGACCCTGTAGTGCGGCGACTCCTTCGTCCAGGCTGCGGACCACTCGCCGCGGGCGCGGGCATACTCCTCCGAGGAGAGCCACTTCCCCTCGAGCCTGCGATACCCGCGCGCCTCGAGCTGCTTCGCGGTGAGCGGAACCCACTTCCCGTCGATCTTCTGGTGGCCTTTCTCGAGGTGGTCCTTGTCGGCGCGGCTGACCCACTGGCCCTCGTAGAGGACGAGACCCTTGGAGAGGCTCTTCTTCGCCTCCGGCGTGACGAGGGCTCCCTGGTGGACCTCGAAGCCTCCGGCCGGCTCGGGTGTGCCGGAGAGGGCGGCGAACCGCCGGCTCGCCTCGGCGCGCGATCCCGCGTCGGCCTGGATCGCGGAGACGAAGTAGCGCTCGCCGAGGGAAGGCCGGCCGTGGTCGAAGGCGAGCTCGGCGAGCGCCATCCACTCCTCGGGCGCCGGTTCGAGGGCGCGGGCGATCTCGACGAACCGCTCGAAGGGGAGGCTCGCCCAGGGGACCGCGGCGGATCCGCCCTCGAACTCGATCTTGATCTCGATCGAGTCCGCGGAAACCGGGCGCCCGCTGACTCCGGGGGTGAGCTCGATCTCGCGGGAGGAGGCCTTCCCCTCCGCCAGCGCGGCCACCATCCGCCCGAGGAGATCGGCGTAGCGCTTGCAGGACGCCTCCATCCTCTCGGCCTCTTCCTTCAGGCTGGGCCGCGAGAGGCCCGCCGCGAGCCTCGTCGCGTCCGCGCTCGCCTGGGCGAAGCGATAGCGCCGGACGGAAGTGCGAATCTCGTGCGAGAGGAGCGTGAAGGTCTCCTCCTGGAGGGCGAAGGAGGCGCGGTCGGAGGCCGAGGCGCCTCCCTGATCGCGCTCGCGGCGCTCGATCGCGTGCCCGACCGCGCTCGAGTCCCCGAGCTTCGCGATCGCTTCTTTCGCGCGCGGGAGCACGCCGGCGAGCGGAGCGAGGTCTTTGGCCGCGTCCTCGGCGAGTCCGAGCGCGGCAGCCGAGAGACCGCGGGCGAGGACCGCGGCAGGATGGAAGGGCGTGCGCGGGAACTGGGCGAGGGCGGCGAGAGCCTCCCGGTGCCGGCCGGCTGCGTGGAAGGCGAGCCCCTCGGCGAGGAAGCGGAGGTTTCCCGCGCCCGAGAGGTCTCCGTCCACGAGCGCGAGCGCCCGGTCGAGGTCGCCGGTACGCCCGCTTGCCGACCGGACGATCGCCTCGATCGCGCCGGCCGCGCCGGAGGCCGCGGGGTCCTTTTTCGCCTCGTCAACCGCCGAAAGGGCGGCTTCCACGTTCCCTCTTGCGACGAGCGAGAGCGCGATACCGGCACGGATCTCGCCAGCGCTCGACTCGGGGAGCGTGGCCGGGTCGTGGGGGAGGAGCCGCCGGAACGTGCGCTCGGCCTCGTCGTCCTGGCCGTGAGTGTGGCAGGCGTACGCGAGGGCGAGGATCGCCGGCGGATTGGCGTCCCACTCCTCCAGGGCTCGACGCGCGTCGGCAAGCGCCGCCGCGTAGTCCGAGAGAGCGAGGCCTACGAGGGCGCGCATGGCGAGGACCTGGCTCACGGCCTGTGCGCGCGAGCCTCCGCCGATCTGCGTGCTGCCGCCGAAAATCTCCAGCACGTAGCCCAGGTCCTCTCGCGCCTGTTCGAAGAGGTCGAGTTGGAGATAGGCCCGGCTCCTCATGAAGAAGCTCGACAGATATCGCGGATGAGCCTCGGCCGCGGCGCTGTAGAGCTCGATCGCCTTGGGCAGGTCGCCCGCGGCCATGTAGCTGTTCCCCTGGGCCGTCAGCGCCTTGGCGCGCTCAAGGTCCTGCGCGGCAGCGAAGTTCGCGAGGGCGAGGAGAAGAAGGAAGGCAATAAGAACGGTGATCTTCGGCCGCATGGCTTTTCCCCTCCTGAAGGATCGAGCGCCCGATTCTATCCGATCCTCGAGCGCGAACCCGCCCGGCGAACAAGGGATTCGGCGGCCGATCCTCTCCTCACGGCGCCCGAGAAACCCCGGGGCACGACTTTGGCGCTCGAAGTGGGTACAATAACGTAGCCCACCAAACGAGGAGCGACTCTTCATGCCCATCGCCATCGAGCCGATCTGCTCCCCGCTCGCGGTGGACGATCACGGAACGATTCGCATCGGCGGAACCCGGGTCACGCTCGATTCCGTCATCGCCGCGTTTCGCGAAGGGTATTCCGCCGAGGAGATCTCAGAGCAGTATCCGAGCCTCTCGCTTGCCGACGTCTATGGGACGATCGCTTACTATCTGCGCCGTCGTGAGCCGCTCGACCTCTATCTGCGCGAGGGCCTCGCTCGACAGGATGAGGCGTACGCCGAGATCGATGTCCGTCATCCACCGGGATCGATTCGCGAGCGCCTGTTGGGGCGCTCCCAAGGGAAGCGGTGCTCGGCCTCGTCGCCGACGAGAACCTGAACAACGTCCTCGTCCGTGGCCTGAAGCGACGGTATCCCGAGGCCGACATCGTCAGGGTCCAAGACGTCGGCCTTCGCTCGGCGGACGATGCAGCCGTCCTCCAGTGGGCGGCGACGCAAGGTCGGGTCGTCGTGACCCACGACGCGAGGACCATGCCGCGATTTGCCCGCGAGAGGACGAGCGCCGGCCTCCCGATGCCTGGCGTGCTCCTGGTTTCCCGGTCCCTGCCTCCGGTCACCGCCATCGAGGATTTGGCCCTGCTCGCGCTCTGTAGCGAGCCCAACGAGTGGGAAGGCCAGGTCCTGCGGCTTCCTCTCTAGCTTTCGCCCAAGGCGGGTTCGCGAGAAGAAAGTCGTGGCGAGCCGGGCCGGACTGGAATCCCGGGCACGGAGAGAGCGCCGTGATCCCTGACCGGATCGAGTTTTCCTGCGAGTGTGGCCGTCCGCTTGCCCCGCCGGCGTCGGCCGCCGGGCGCAGCGTCCGCTGCCCGGGCTGTGGTGGGGTCGAGCGCGTCCCCGGGTTGCCGATGGAGTCGGACCTCTCCGGTCCCGTCCGCTCGCGCCGCGCAAGGCGGCCGAGATCGTGCTCGCCATCGTCCGGGCCGTCCAGCACGCCCACGAGCACGGTGTCGTCCACCACGATTTGAAACCCGCCCACGTCCTCGTCGAACCCGCCGGCCGCGTGAAGCTCGCCGACTTCGGCCTCGGCCGGCGAGAGGGCGAGGAGAAGCTCAGCCGGACTGGCGATGTCATGGGCACCCCCGCCTACATGGCCCCCGAGCAGGTGGGGGGGAACATGAAGAAGATCGGTCCCAGGACAGACGTCCACGTCGCCGGAGCGGTCCTCTACGAGCTCCTCGCCGGCCGAGCGCCTTTCGTGGCACGCTCCCTGCCCGCGCTCTACAAGAAGATCGCCTTCGACGAGCCCGTCCCTCCCTCGGCGGTGAACCCCAGGGTCGGCCGCGAGATCGAGGCGATCGCGCTCAAATGTCTGAAAAAACTCCCCCGCCCGGCGAACTGGGGATGGAGTGGCCCATCCTATATCACCAGGTCTGGGTGACTTCGTATTTGGTCACACCCTTGCGTGTCAGGGTGTCGATGACCTTCATCTTGTCCCAGTCATCGACAGTGACTTCGTTACCTTGGATGGTTGCTTTCGACCCAAGCTCCCGGATGACCGTCGCCAGGGCGTCGTCGTTCGTTGATTGCGAGCCGTGCTTGTCAAGCGTGATTCTTGCTTTCACGGGGACGACTCCTAGAATCGAAGGGAAGTCAGAATCTGCGCACGATCCGGCGGTTGATCGCGAGGGTAAACTACTCCGCACAAGGTGCCCGTTCAAGGTGGATAGGGCAGATAAATCCGGATCGCGGCCTCTCCACATCGACGGCCTCGGCGCTCGCGGGAAGTACGGGAATTCCGGGTCTAGAGGCACGCGAGTTTCGGAAAGACCTCGAAACTCGCGATCAGCCCTCGATCCCGTACCGGGCCATCTTCTTCCTGAGCCCGGGGCGGGAGAGGCCGAGGATCTTCGCCGCGTTCGTCTTGTTGCCGCCGGCCCGCGCGAGGACATCGAGGATCGCCTTCCTCTCCAGGGCCTCGACGAGAACCTTGAGCGTCGCTTCCCCGACCGGGCCCTCCAGGGCGGGTGGCGGCGTCCGCCGGGTGAGCTCGGGCGAGAAATCGTCCGGGCCGATCGACTCCCCGCCGACCGCGACCGCACGCCGGATCTCGTTGGCGAGCTGGCGGACGTTTCCCGGCCAGGGATGGGCGAGGAGGACCCGCAGGGCCTCCGGGGAGAGCGCCGCCTCCCGGCCCTGGTCGCGGCAGGTCTCCTCCAGAAGGGCCTGGGCGAGAAGGGGGATGTCCTCGGGGCGCCTCCGGAGGGGGGGGAGCTCGATCGTCACGCCGGCGAAGCGGTAGTAGAGGTCGGCGCGGAACCCCTCCTCCTCCACGAGCTCGCGTAGATCGGCGTTCGTCGCGGCGACGATCCGCACGTCCACACGGATCATGTCCTTCCCGCCGACCCGGCGGATCTCTCCCTCCTGGAGGGCCCGCAGAAGCGACTTCTGCATCGCGGCCGGCATGTCGGCGACCTCGTCGAGGAAGAGCGTGCCTCCGCTCGCGAGCTCGAAGAGGCCCTTCTTGGGCTCGGTCGCGCCGGTGAAGGAGCCCTTCTCGTGCCCGAAGAGCTCCGACTCCAGAAGCGGCTCGGCGACTGCCGCGCAGTTCAAGGATACGAAGGGCCCGGCCTTGCGAGGTCCGCCGAAATGGATCGCTCGGGCGACGAGCTCCTTCCCCGTCCCGCTCTCGCCCTGGAGGATCACGGGGACATCGGTGGGGACGATCTTGTCGAGGAGGCGGAAGACCTTCTGCATCGCCTCGCTCTTGCCGAGGATTCGGCCGTAGCTGTAGCGAGTCTCGAACTCCGCCTGCCGCGTGGCCAGGGTCTCCTTGACCGTGGCGAGCTCGCGGGTCCTCTCGTCGAGCGAGAGTTCGAGCGACCGGTTCATCTCGGCGATCTCCCGCTCGCGCTGGACCAGGCGCGCGAGCAGGCGCGCCTGCTGGAGGCTCACGGCGGCCGAGGAGGCGAAGGCGCCGAGCGCCGCCGCGTCGGCGGAGCCGAAGATCCCCTTCGCGAAGCGGTTGTCGAGGTAGAGGACGCCGAGGATCTCCTCCTGGTGGGCGAGCGGCAGGCAAAGGACCGAGCGGAGCGCGAGGTCGATCACGCTTCCGGCCTCGCGGAAGCGCGAATCCCGGCCGGCGTCGGCCAGGACAAGCGGCGCGCCCGTCTTGGCGACCTCGGCGCAGATCGTCCGGCTGATCTGGTCGATCGATCGCTCCAGCGTGGAGCGCTCCAGGTTGCGGGCCGCGGAGATGCGGAAACCGCCGGGGTCGGTCCGCACCAGGAACCCGCGCTCGGCGCCGGAGAGGTCGATCGCGGCGTCGAGGATCCGGGCGAGGAGGCGCTCGGGGTCGGTCTCGCCGGCGAGCATCGTCGCCACCTCCACCACGCGGGCGAGGCGCGCGCACTCGGGGCAGCCGGTCCGCGGCGGGGCGCCTATCCCGGCCAGGGCAGCCGTTTCTCGGCCGGCCGATTCGGGGGCGACGACCGGCACCGAGAGGGCGAACCGGATGCGGCAATCGCCGATCCGGATCTCGTCGCCGTCGGCGAGCTCGCGCTCGCCCGAGAGCTTCTCTCCGTTGACCAGCGTACCGTTCCGGCTCCCGAGATCGCGGACGGCCGCGCCGCGCCCCACGCAGCGGACCTCGCAGTGGCGGCGCGAGGAGCAGGGGTCGTCGATGGGGAGGTCGCAGTCCACGGCGCGGCCGATCGTGACGGTCCGCTCTCCGATCTCGCGGGCGATCTTCTCTCCGGCGCGCTCCAGGATGAGGAAAGGCACAGTCCCTACGTCTCGACGCTCGACCGGATCATGCACAAGACCATCCGTCGCGGACCCGGCTCGAAGCGCGTCTCATGGAAGTTGTAGATCTGGCCGTGCATCTTGAGGATCCGCGTCCCGTCGATCTGCGACTCCGGAATCTTCTCCGCTTCGACCTGGTAGCCCAGAGCGCGGAGGAAGTTCGAGACGGTCGCGATCTCCTCCTGCGAGAACAGGGCCTGCGTCATCGCCTTGACGTTGATATCGCGGTAGCACTCTTCCTTCGTGCGGAAGCGGTACGGGCAGGTCGACGGTCCCTGGAAACGAGGGTTCCTCTCGTACTCGAGCACGCTCGCGATCCGGGTCCGGTTGGGCCGTCCGGGGTCGCCCTGGGAGCGGCCCCGCAGGCGCGGGATTCGCTCGTCGGGGCAGAACGGGCTCGACGCGCACAGCGGTTGTAAGGGGCCCGCGACCTCCTTGGACACCTCGAAGGGCGTGCTCTCGCCCGGCGGGGTCGCCCAGATCAGGTAGTAGGCCCCCTCCAGACGCCGGATCGATGCCGGTTCCCGGCTCGTGGGCCGGCGCGCCGTTCGTTTATGGTTGGAGCTGGCCAATTTCGATGACGAGCCAGTGAGGCTGGGTGTCGAAGACCGAGCCGCCCGGACCGAGGGTCTGCTTCCCCTGCGGGATGATCCGCCAGCCCGACGCGGGCGGCGACCGCATGGGGTCCCCATCGAAAACGGCGGCCCGGGCGCCTTGGGTCGGGGCGTTGACGTTGCCGAAGATGAAATGCATCCGGCTGCCCCGGACGAACAAGAATCCGCTCGTGAGGCGTTCGGCGGGTCCGGGGTCCTTGCCTTTCTCGGACTCGATCCGGAAACCGATCCGCTCGTCGGAGTTCGCCCGGACGAGCGCGGCGGCGAGCCCGTCTTCCAGGCGGCCGACCTCGTAGGCGTCGAAGACCCGCCGGCGGCCGGATCGGGAAGGACCGGTTTCCTCGAACCAGATGTCTTCCAAAAGCGGGCGGAGCATCCCCGGCGTGATCGTCGATGGGTGGCCGTAGCCGGCGCCCGGGACGGCATCGAGCCAGACCCGGAGTCCCGTCTCGGACACGACGACCGACTGGTTCTCGCCCGACGGGGGGCCCGCCGTGTCCGCGAGACAGCCCGGGAAGAGCGCGACCGCTACCAGGGCGAGCCCGAGGGGCTTCGACCGGATGTGGGGCGCGGAGGAGTTCGGAACCAAGTGTGAAAGGATTGTAGCGGAGAGCCGGCTCCGAGGACAACCCGGGGAGGGGCCTGGTTTGACTCACGGGACCCGCGATGGTAGGCTTCCCCGAACTTCCACCGAGCTTCTCGGGGCCCCATGAAAGTCGACGACGTCCGCATGGTCTCGCCGCGGGCCCTCGACCTCGAACGCGAGGCCGAGAACCCGCTCCGCCCGAAAAGCTTCGACGAGTTCGTCGGCCAGGAATCGGCCGTCCGGAATCTCAGGGTCTATCTGCGGGCCGCGCGCGAGCGGGGCGAGGCGGTCGACCACATCCTGTTCAGCGGCCTCCCCGGGCTGGGCAAGACGACGCTCGCGACACTCATCGCGGCCGAGATGGGCACGCGGCTCGTCTCGACCTCCGGCCCGGCGCTGGAACGCGCGGCGGATCTGGCCGGGATCCTCACGAACCTCCAGCGGGGCGACTGCCTCTTCATCGACGAGATCCACCGCACGGGCGTGGTCGTCCAGGAGTATCTCCACTCGGCGATGGAGGACTTCGCGATCGACATCGTGATGGACCAGGGTCCCAGCGCGCGGACGCTGCGGCTCGAACTCGCGCCCTTCACGCTGATCGGCGCGACGACGCGGCAGGGCCTCCTCGCGGCGGCCTTCCGGAACCGCTTCCCCATCCACGAGAAGCTCGAACCCTATCCCCCCGAGGATCTGGTCCGGATCGCCCTACGTTCCGCGCGCCTCCTTTCGGTGGAGCTCGACGCGGCCGCCGCAGAGACCGTCGCCGCGCGCGCCCGCGGTACGCCGCGCGTGGCGAACCGGATCCTCCGCCGTCTCCGCGATGTGGCGCAGGTCGCCGGCGAGGGCCGGATCGACGAGCGGGTGGCCGAGGAGGGGATGCGGATGCTCGGGCTCGACGAGCGCGGCCTGGACGCCGTGGACCGGAAGCTCCTCGACTCGATCCTTGCGGCGGGGGGCGGGCCGGTGGGCCTGAAGACGCTCGCCGTCATGGTGGGGGAGACCGAGGACACGCTCGAGGACGTCTACGAGCCTTTCCTTATTCAGCAGGGGCTACTCCTGCGCACCCCGAGAGGGCGCGTGACGACTCCCGAGGCGCGCCGCGCGCTCGGCCGACCCGTCGCGCAAAGGTCGCTCTTCTAGTGGCCCGCACCCGTTCGCGGCCGTGGCTCGTGGCCTGGTCGATCGGCGTGGTCTCCCTGGGTTTCCTCGCCCTTCACTCTTGTTCGAGGAGCACTCAGCGGGCCTGGTCGGACGGGCGGATCGAGACCGAGCCGGACGTGCGCGTCGAGCTCACTCGCTTCGCCGCGGTGCGGGCCGCCACGATCGCCGTCCAGAGCGCGTTCGAGGTGAAGAGCCCCGACGGGCGGTCCTTCGGCCGCGCCGGGGCCTCGGACTCCGTCGCCCTCTCTCCCGCCTCGCGGGGATCGGCCGTCCAGGTAGGAGAACGAATCTGCGCCTCCGCGACCGTCGAGATCGTCCCGGAGAGCGACGGCGCGATCGTGGTCGAGGGGAGGAACTACCGGGGCGTCCTCGTCATCCGCGCGAAGCGGGACGGGACGCTGGAACTCGTGAACCGCCTACCCATGGAGGACTACATCGCGGGGGTCGTGGGGTGCGAGATGCCGCTCTCCTGGTCGGAGGAGGCGCTCGGCGCCCAGGCGATCGCCGCTCGGACCTACGCCCTCTACGAGGTCACCAACACCCGCCGGGACGGGTTCGACGTCTTCGACACCACCGCGAGTCAGGTGTACCGCGGGATGGAAGCGGACACGGAGAAGGCCCGCCGGGTGATCGCGGCGACGCGCGGCATGTACATGACCTACAAAGGGACGATCCTCAAGGCCTATTTCCACTCGACCTGCGGCGGCCACACCGCGAGCGGCGCGAGCGTGTTCGGAGGCACCGCGCTCGAACCCCTGGCCGGCGTCCCCTGCGGCGCCTGCACCCAGAGCAAGTATCATCGCTGGCAGGTCGAGTTCGAGGCGGCTGGCGTAGCCGAGAAGCTCGGGGCCGCGGGCTACCCCGTCTCCGGCGAGATCGCGCGGATCGAGGTCCTCTCCCCCGGGCCCGGTGGCCACGGGACCGAAGTCCGCGTGGTCGCCGCCGGGGGCGAGCGCGTCGTCCCCGCGTCGAAGTTCCGCGCGGCTCTGGGTACATCGGAGCTCCGCTCGACGGCCTTCACCGCCGTCCGCGCGGGTACGAAGTTCCGCATCGACGGCCGGGGCTGGGGACACGGAGTCGGCCTCTGCCAGTGGGG
>JACQVV010000233.1 GCA_016209595.1 Planctomycetota bacterium | reverse complement strand
CGGCGCTCGCGGCGGCGTTCATGCTCTAATCGACCCGTCACCGTTCAGCGCCCTCCAGACCGAATCGTTTCGGCCCTTTCGAGGCTTCCAGAAAATGGGGCGGCACTCCTGGTCCCTTCCTTGTCAGGGGGAGGGGAACTGCCCCCTCCCCCTTTCGACCGCCGGCACCCTCCGCTCGGGCTGCTCGCCGGCTCCGCCGGCTCGCGACGCCCTCGCTCCGGGCCGGGGCGCCCTCGGACGATTCACTGGATCGTCCTCGGGCGCCCGTTCGGCGGACATCCTGTCCGCCTCACCCCTGGCTTCCGCTCCTCCCGGAGGGGGCTTCGCCCCCTCCGACTCCCCCCGCGCCATCCTGGCGCCCCGGGGGGGGCGTCCATCCCCCCCTGGCGCCTACCCCGTCGGCGGTCGCCGGAGATTGACTTTCCGGTCCGGGGTCGGTTATACGTTTCAGGCGCACCCTTCGCCGGGGTAGCTCAGCTGGTAGAGCAGCGGAATCATAATCCGCGTGTCAGGGGTTCGAGTCCCTTCCCCGGTATCAGTTGGCAGTAGCCCCTTTCCGGCCGCAAGGGTCGTTCCGGGCGCGTTTGCGGCCACCCCGCCCGATCCCTGCCGCGCTCGTGCGAGTGGCCAGGAAGTGCAAGAAAATGCACCGTCAGGACCCTCCACGGGCACGATGGTGGGCACGATGATTTTCTCGGGAGAGAGCGCGATTCTCGCGACGGCTCCCGCGGCATCGTGGAGTTCGAGCCGCGTGTAGATGTTCGACGTGAGAACGGGGGTCGAGTGCCGCATGAGTCGTTGCGCGAGGGCGAGGGGAACGCCAGCTCGCGCGAGCAGGGTAGCGAAGGTCGCGCGCAGGGCGTGGAAGTCGATCAGGCCCGCCTCCGTCTCCCCTTCGATCCCTGCCGCGGCGAGGTCGGCGAGGAGCTCCCGCTTCGATGGTACGCGAGGGAAGACGAGCCCCGATCCCTTGCCGGCACTCTTCTGGCGGTCACGGAGGGCCCGTAGCGCGTCCCTCGTCTCGGGCGCGAGGGGAAGCACAGCCTCGCGGCGGTTCTTCGCCGTGGCGGCGCGAACGGTCACGGTAGCGGCTTCGAGGTCCACGTTGCCCCAAGACAGTGCTTCGAGCTCCCCGCGGCGGAGTCCCGTGGTCGCGGCGACCCGGTAGCACGTCGCGCGGTCCGGGGGAGCCCCGGCGAGGAGCCTGTCCAGTTCCTCGCCCGTCAGGGCGCGCCGAGAGAAGGTACTCTCGGCGACGGCCGAGCGGGCGACCGCTTGGACCGGGTTTGTCGTCCAGCGACCCTCGCGGACAAGCCACCCGAGGAAGGAATGAAGCGCCGCACGGTAGTAGTTCGTCGTCCGAGGAGAGAGCGCGCCGCGCTCGGCGACCCTGGAGAGCGCCGTCTTGATCCTCGACGGGTCAAGGTCGGCGAGACGCGGTAGCCCTTCAAGTAGCCGCTTCAGTCTCTCGCGCGTCTGAGAGACATGCTTTGCGGATCGACCGCGGCGAGCGAGCTCCCCGCCGTACTCGTCGATGAGCGCGGGGAGGGGAATGTCCGTCGTGGCATGGTGCGTCTCGACTCCCGCGGCCCGGAGTTCCGCCTCTCGCAGGAGCTCCCGCGCCTTGAGCTCGGCCGCGCGCTTGTCGCGCGTCCCGGTCGAAACGCGGAAGCAGCGCCCGCCCACGTAGAACTTGACGCACCAGGTCCGTTGCTTCTGGCGCTTCCCGTTCTTGTCGCGGTAGCTGGGTTGATGGATGTGCATGACGATTCCCTCCTTTCGAGGACCCTAGCCCAAGCCCGCTCCCTAGTCCAGAGCGAGACACAAGGCTCGCTCGATCCGATGGATCGCCCATGAGATCCCGTAGGCGAGACGACTTCTCCACGGCCATCGGGCCTCACGGGCAAGAGCCCGCATGGTCGTTGCCGTGTCGTACCACTCTCTTCGCTCCCGGTCGTCCAGTCGATGCATGGTTCCGTCCTCCTCGTTGCGGAGAACCGCGGCATGCGACCCTCCACGTATCGGGCGGGGTCCACCCCCCAGGCCCGGGGGGCGGGGTGCGCGGGTGTGAGGCATCCCTCAAAAATCGCGCCGTGTTTCCGGTCCTGGTTGCCGGTGCGCCGTGGCGTGCCACCAGAGCCCGCGCAGGGGCCCGTAGACGCGCGCGAGCGCACCGCGAGGGGGAAAGCCCACGGCGCGAGAAAAACGCGCCAGCGGGCCAGGAAGGGGCGTTCCAGGAGGCAACTGAACCATGATGAATCGTCAGGCATGGAAATGCACCAAGAGGAACGAAGAGGATCCTTGCTACGTTGCATGCGAACACCCCCTCGGACGGCCCCGGCGTTCTCCCGGCCGCTTGACGGGTCGCGGGGTCCCGCGTACCTTGCGGGCACCGAAAGGAGGTGGACCATGCGCTACCTGTGGCTGGCAGTGCTTCTCGTGGCGGGAATCGGTCAGGCGGTCGGGCAAGACGCCTTCACCGCACGGCTCCGAAGGGACAAAGTCGCGCTCCTCCGGGGCACGTCTCTGGAGGTGTTCGTCACAACCCACGCGATTCGCGGAGCGCCAGAGACGGATCGCGCCGCGGTGCAGACGGAGGTCGAGCTCCTGTTCCGCGGCCACGGAGTCAAGGTTTATCGCGAGGAGGAGCGGGTCGAGGGGCGGATGACTGGCGTGCTCTGGGTACACGTTGGCTCTGGCATCAGGGATGATACCACCCATTTCGGCGACGTCGTCGTCGTTGTCGAATTCGTGCGCAATGTGTGGGATCAAGACGGGGTGGAGAGAACCTTGGTGACATGGAGATCCCAGACGGAACTCTTTTTCGCACTTCCAGGAACGAGCGATATGCCTGTCGGGGCGCTCACGATCAACGACATTCCGGCCGAGGCGGCAGGGGCGTGCAGGGAATTCCTGAACGACTACCTGGAGGCGAACCAGTAGTCTCGCTCGCGGGGCCCCCTCGATCACGGGAGCGCCTCACGGTCGCCGCACGCTTGCGGAGACAGCGTGAGGATGTAGCCGGGGTTCTCGCCACTGAGGCAATGGGCGACACGGTGTCCGAGATAACTCTCCACCGGGGACCCGTCGTCGAGCCCCGCCCCGTGGATGTGCGTTTTTCGGCAGAAGGGACAGCGGATCTTGAACGTCCTCGTGGCGCCGCGCCGCTTCGGGAGCACGAGAACAGCGAACACT
>JACQVV010000214.1 GCA_016209595.1 Planctomycetota bacterium | reverse complement strand
GGTAGGAAGGGGGAGGGGGCTGTTCCCCTTCCCCTGACATGGACCGCCGGGCGCTTTCCAGGGCCTCGATCAGCCGGGCTGGCGACGCGAACCGCCCTTCCCGTTCCTTGACCAGGCAGCGCAGGGCGATGCGCGAGAGCTCCGGGGCGAGGTCCGGGCAGACCGTCTCCGGTGGCACCGGGACGTCCCGCAGGTGGCGCGTCAGGATCACGGCCGCGGAGGGTCCGTCGAAGACGGGCTTTCCGGTCAGGACATGGTAGAAACTCGCCCCCAGCGAGTAGATGTCGGTGCGGATGTCGAGATCGCGGACGCCGCGAGCCTGTTCCGGGGAGATGTAGAAGGGCGTGCCGAGAGCGGTCCCGTCGTCCGTGAGCTCGGCGTCCTGGTCGTCTACCGGCCGGGCCAGCCCCAGGTCGGCGAGCTTCGCCCGCCCGGAAGCCTCGACCAGGATGTTGGCGGGCTTCACGTCACGGTGGATGAGGCCGCTCTTCCCCGCATGATCGAGCGCCCGACCGATCTGGATCCAGTACTCCAGGGCCTCGGCCTGCCCGATTCTTCCCTCCTTGCGGATCCGGTCCTGGAGCGAGGTCCCGTCCACGAACTCCATGACCAGGTAGTAGTTCGATCCGTTCGAACCCACGTCGTACGCGGCGACGACGTTCGGGTGGTTGAGTCGGGCCGCCATCCGCCCCTCACGGAGGAACCGTTCGCGGTACTCGGGCTGAGCGGCGTAGTGGGGTGCGAGGATCTTGATGGCGACCAGGCGGTCCATCGAGACCTGCCGGGCCTTGAAGACCGAACCCATCCCTCCCGCGCCGAGCTTCTCCAGGAGATCGTAGCCCGGGACCAGAGTCCCGGACCGCGTACCTTGCACCCGGAGGATCTCGTGGATCTGGTCGCGCGTGAGATACCCCTTCTTGACGAGGATCTCCCCCAGCGTCTCGCGTAACCCCATCTCCTTGAGTTTCTTCTGCAACCGGAGCGCGTCCGCAAGCTTCTCCTCGGTGAGGTAGCCTTTCTCGATGGCGACCTGTCCGAAGGCGGGTGCGGGGGGCATGGGCGGCGGCAAAGGGTGGAGAGAAGGGATTCTACCACCGGGGCTCGCCGCCCGGTCCGCGCGCCATGGTCTCGATGAGATGAGAAGGCATTCTCATGCAAGTCGCGCTCTCGTGGTCGTGGTCGCGATCGAACGACCGAAAGCCGACCACGTCCGCGACCACGTTCACGTCCACGACGGCTCGATCTTGACGTAGCCCCGGTCCGCGCTCCGGGCGCGTTGCCCCAAGCGCGCGCGAGGGCTAGAATAGCGCGGTACGGGTGCACATCCGAAGGACTTGCGATGGCCGTCGGCGGCGACGAAAGCCTCTTCTGCCGGATCGCGGTCGATCAGGGATACCTCTCCCAGGACGATATCGACCGCTGCCGCATTTTGCAGAGGAGCTCCGGGTCCGCGAAGCCGCTCGTCATCCACCTGATCGAGGGCGGCCTCCTCGACGACAAGAAGCTCAACGCCATCATCGAGCGGGTTGACCGAGCCCAGGCCGAGAAGAAGACGCCCCGGAGCCGGGGGGCCCTCGACGCGCTCCGGTTCGGCGAGGTTGCGGTCCGCCTGGGCCTGGCCACTCAGCCCCAGATCGACGAGGCGCTCCGCCGGCAGAAGAAGGAGGCGGCCAAGGGCCGTTCGATCCGGATCGGGCAGATCCTCGGGGAAAGCGGCGTCCTGTCGTCCGAGCAGATCCAGAAGGTCCTGTCGGCGCAGAACAAGCGGGTCGTGCGTTGCTCGGGCTGCAAGTCGAAGTTCAACATCGCGAACTTCGATCCGAACCGCTCCTACCAGTGCCGCAAGTGCGGGTTCCCCCTGGACGCGGAGGAGTCGGTGGGAACGCTCCCCGCCGCCAGGGGAGTATCGGTCCAGTCGCTCTCCACGGTGGAGGAGGTTGGTTCGACGCTGGTCGGGAGGGAGGTGGGGGAGTACGAGATCGTCGAGATGATCGGCGAGGGGGGGATGGCCGAGGTCTACAAGGTCATCGAGCCGCGGGCGAAGACGGTCCGCGCGCTCAAACTCTTGAAGTCCTCCGCCGAGTCCGAGCGCTTCCGGCGCGAGATCAAGAACATCCGGAAGCTCGAGCACCCCAACGTGATTCGCATCTACGAGGACGGAACGCTCGACGGGAAGCCGTACTTCTTCATGGATTTCGTGGACGGCGAGGCCCTCGTCGAGCGAATGGACCGGGGCGAGACCTCGCTCCCGGAGTCGCTGGAGATCCTGCGCCAGATCGCCTCCGGCCTGGAAGCGGCACATGCCCAGGGGATCATCCACCGGGACATCAAGCCCTCGAACATCCTCCTGGACAGCGACTCGGAGGGGAACTTCCTGGTCAAGATCACCGACTTCGGGATCGCTCGCTCGACCACCGATACCCAGGTGACGATGGAAGGGGAGCTCCTCGGCACGTTCAAATACATGTCGCCGGAGCACATCAAGGGTGTCCCGATCGATGGGAGGAGCGACATCTTCAGCCTGGGGGTCATCGCCTACGAGCTCCTGACGGGGCGCGAGCCCTTCGAGGTCGACGCTCCTGTGGGCTACCTGTTTGTCAACATCAAGGAGGAACCGCCCCCGATCTACGCCGCTCGCAAGGATCTGCCGCGCAAGCTCGATCTCCTCGTCCGCAAGCTCATGGCCAAGGAGCCGAAGGACCGCTACGACGCCACGGGCCTGATCCGCGATCTGGAGGTCTGCCGGGCCCACCTTGCCGGCAAGGGGGAGCTGGAGACCGAGGATCCGCAGTCGGTCTTCTACGTCTCGGGCGGGCGCAGGCTGATCGCCGGGATGAAGAACCTCTTCAAGGGTTTCGGGAAGAAGAGGGTTGTCGTCCACAGCGGGTCCTCGGTGGAGGACGACTTGCCGGTGGAGATGCTCGACTCGGAGTCGAGCTCGCTCCTGGAGACCGAAGCCCTCGAGTTCAGCCAGGAGGCGAAGCTCGAGTTCGAGTGGGCGATGCAGCTCCTGGAGCAGGGAAACGTCTCGCGCGCCCGGCAGAGCCTGAAGGCCCTCGTCGAGGTGGCGGGACGTGGATCCTCCTGGGGGATCAAGGCGGCCGAAAAGCTCAAGGAGATCGCCGATCGATCCGACACCGACGGGATGCCCGTCCCGCGTCTGGACGAGACCGCGGCGGAGGACGAGGTCGCCCAGCTCGAGCGCGAGCTCGCCTCGATCGAGAGCGAGGCCGCGGCCGGCGAGTCGAACGACGGCGTGGACCTCCTCGCGTCCTCCGACCTCGGCCGGCGGCTGCGCGAGGAGGACATGAAGACGAGCGAGATGATCCTCCACGACACCTCGGCGGTCGTCCACGACGAGGAGCGGATGCTCGACGTCGAGCTCGCGCAGGAGTCCCTCATCTCGGCCAAGACCTTCATCGACAAGGTCCAGTCGCTCGCCGAATACCGGAAGCAGAAGGACCGCCTCGAGGCGATCTTCCGGCGGATCGCGGGCACCCGGTGGGAGCGGGAGGCCGCGGACGAACTCGCGGAGATCCTGTACAAGTGGGGGCGCTTCCTTGTCACGAACCGGGCGATCGAGGAGGGGATCGACAAGTACTGGATGATGGTCGAACGGTTCCCGGAGAGCCGCTGGGCCGACCAGGTGATCGGGGTCCTGGCCGAGATCGAGAAGCCCGAAGGGATGACGCTCGTCCCTGCCGGCCGCGCCCGCCGGGGGAGCGCGAACGGCGCCTGCGGCAAGGGGGACGACGCCGTGCAGCTCGCGCCCTTCTTCATCGACGAGCACCCGGTCACGAACGCCGCCTACAAGGAGTTCGTGGACTCGACCGGCCGCGAACCGCCGCGCCACTGGAAGAACCGCGTCTATCCCCTCGGCAAGGGGAACCATCCCGTCGTGTACGTGAACTGGGAGGACGCGGCCGCCTACGCTTCCTGGAGGGGCAAGCGCCTCCCGACCGAGGAGGAGTGGTCCCGGGCGGCGGCCGGGGACGAGCTCGACCGCCTGTGGCCCTGGGGGAACCAGTTCGACGAGAACTCCTGCAACAGCCGCTCTCTGGGGATCGGCGACACGACACCCGTCGGGCAGTTTCCCCGGGGGAAGAGTCCCTTCGGCTGCCTCGACATGATCGGCAACGTCTGGGAGTGGACGGGCTCCTGGTACGACCCCGAGGGGAGGCAGCACCGCGTCCTTCGTGGTGGGTCCTGGTTCACCTATGCCGAGTTCACGTACATCTCCTACCGGAACTACGACTTGCCGCGAAGCCGGACCCGTCTCTATGGGTTCCGCTCTGCGCGGAACTTCGAGCGACCGCGACCCGATCCCGCGTAGGACACGCCGTGATCCTCCCCGAATACGTCCGGTACTGGGGCTTGTCCCGCTTGCCCTTCTCCCTGACGCCGGATCCCTCGATGCTCTACCTCTCCCGGCAGCACCGCGAGTGCCTCCTCCGGCTCCAGTACGCGGTGCTCGCCAACAAGGGAGGCGCGCTCCTGGTGAGCGAGAACGCCGGGGACGGCAAGACGACTGTGCTCCGGCGCCTCGTGGAGGATCTCTCACGGGAGAACCGCGGGCTCCTGCGCGTCGCCTTCATCAGCCACCCCACGCTCACGGCCAACCAGTTCATCACGGAGATCGGACGGCAGATGGGGATCGCCGCTCCTCCGTCCGACAAGATGGAGAGCCTGAACCTCCTCCGCGAGCACCTGACCGGTCTGGGCGGCCAGGGGTATCAGTGCGTGGTCATCGTGGACGAGGGTCAGATGCTCGCCCACCGACCGGACATCCTCCAGGAATTCCGGATCCTCCTCAACCTCTGTCAGGCCGACGCCTTCCTCCTGACCCTCATCCTGTCGGGCCAGAAGCCGCTGGAGGAGGCGCTCCGGAAGATGCCCGAGTTCTGGCAGCGTCTGTCCGTTCGCTTCTTCCTCAAGAACCTTGACGCGCACGACACGCGGGAGCTCGTTCGCCACAGGCTTGCCCGGGCCGGGGCCGCAGAGGGTGATCTGTTCACGCCCGTGGCCTACGAGAAGGTCCATCGCTACTCGGAAGGGGTGCCGCGCGTCATCTGCTCGCTCGCGGACGTTGCCCTGGTCGTCGGCGCGAGCGCCCGCGTGAAGAAGGTCGGGGAGGTCGAGGTCACCCAGGCCTACCGCGACATGGAGAAAGGGGAGGCAGGCGGCGACTTCCACTACTTCCATTTCCTGCGATCCTCGGAGAAACGCGAGCACGAGCAGACTTCCGTACCGGATGCCCTTCCCGTTCCCGTTCCCGAGCCCGTCCACGAGGCCCAATCCAAGTCCCTTCCCGTTCCCGTTCCCGCTCCACCCGCGATGGATGACCCCGGCGCCGAGCCGGAATCCGCCCTCGCACTCGACCGCTACCGCTGCCCGTTCTGCCAGGAGGAGAACGATCCCGGCCTCGACTCCTGCGGATTCTGCGGCGAAGTCATCCCCGTGGAACTCGACGCGGCCGACTTCGCACTGCTGGCCCAGATCGACGGGGCCGACGAGCTCGCCGCCGACTTCGACCGGGTCGCGGTCCGACGGGACCACGAGTTCGACCCGTCCGAGGCCGGGCTCGCCTATCTGCGCGCGAGGGACGGGACGCCGGAGTCGTTCCGGCACGCGGTCGAACGGACCGAGGAGGGGACGGCCGGCGATGGTTCCCCGTGCCGGATCCTCCTCACCACGCGGCGATTGCACTTCGTCCGGCCGGGAGATGTCCGGATCGTGCTGGCCCTCGAGGACATCCAGACCGTGCGGCTCTCCGACCGTGGCGGGAGGCGGATCCTCTCCCTCTCGTCGTCCGGATGTTGCCATCGCGTTCTGTTCGAGCTTCCCCCCCGGAGAGCGGAGGTGCTCTCGAAGCTCCTTGCCGGGTACCTGATCCGCAAGGCGTCCGCCTCCCGTGCCCCCTCGGCGGAGGTGGCGACGGCGTGATGCCTCTTCCCCTTTTCCTTCTCTGTCTCTTCACGCTCTGTCTCCTCGCGGCCGGTCCGGCGCCGGCCCAGACGACGTTTCTGGGGGTCTCGTGCCCGGACGGCGAGTTCGCGAACGGGGTCCCGGTGAACGGGATCGTCTCCGGTACGGCCGCCGAGCGGATCGGGCTCGCGACCGGAGACCGGGTGACGGCGATCGAGGGCCGGACCGTGCGCTCCTATGACGAGCTCAAGGGCGAGGTCATTCGGCGCACGGCTGGCGAGGCGGTGATTCTCAGCCTCCAGCGCGGCGAAGGAATGCGCCTCGCGGTGCCGGTGCTGGGGTGGGAGGAGCGGCGAGACGAGGTCCCCGTCCCCGAGCCCGTGTCGCTCGCCCGCGCGTTGGAGGATCTCGCGACCCGGAGCGGCCGGGCCCTGATCGCCCGGGACTCCGGTACATGCCGCGAGGCCGCACGGGCGCTCGAAGAGGCGATCGCGGCGCACCTGGACCGCGCCGCCGTCGCCCTCGATGAGGTCGCGGCGCGGGAGCTCCGCGACCGCGCGGCGAACGCAGCCCTGACCGCCCGCTGGTTCGCCGAGCGCGCTGACTTGCCGCTTCCCGTGGTCCGGGGGGGAGCCGAAGAGGGCGGGGATGGCGTGCCGTGGCCCGTGGGCCTCGAGATCCTCGCGACATCCGGCGACCGCGAGGGCCGTTTCGCCGTCCAGGAAGGCTCCCTCGCCCGGAGCGACCGGACGATTCGTGCGCTCCTCGTGCGCGCGGGCGAGCCTGCCGGCACGGTGGAGGCGCGGCTGGTCGGCCGCGACCGGGTCGAGGTCGCCTCCGGCGATCTCCAGGCCGGCGATCGGCTCGAGTGGGTGGAGGTTGTCGCGCGGGAGGAGTAAGGCCACAGGACCGCCAGGGTCCCGTCGTTCTCAGGCAAGTCGCGCCCTCGTGGTCGTGATCGAACTACCGAAAAGCCGACCACGACCACGACCACGACCACGACCACGACCACGACCACGACAGCTGGACGGGTCGATCGTGACGTAGTCTAGCTAGTTTCGGGTGCGAAACAGATCTAAGGAACCCAGGAACCCAGGAAAAGCCAGCCCGCTTCCTGGTTTCCTGGGTTCCTCATGGTTGTTCTTCTGACCGATCTGGAATTGCCCACCAGGAACTAGCCAGGACCGCCGCCCCGCTGGACTCCGCGTGCCCGTGGGATATAGTTTTCGAGATGGAAGCGCGCCCGTGGACCGTCCGGACCCTTCTCGCCGAGACGACGCGATTTCTGGCCGGGAAGGGAATCCACTCGGCTCGGCTCGACGCGGAGCTTCTCCTCGCCCGCGCTCTCGGTTGCGGCCGGATCGACCTCTATCTCGACTTCGACAAGCCCCTCTCGAACGGGGAGCTCGACGCCTTCCGGGAGCTCGTCCGGCGGCGCGGGCGGCGCGAGCCCGTCGCCTACATCCTCGGCGAGAAAGAGTTCTACGGGATTCTCTTCGCGGTCGGTCCGGGCGTTCTCGTCCCTCGCCCGGAAACGGAGCACCTCGTGGACGCCGCGCTGGCCGACGTCGGGGTCTCGGGGCGCGCTCGCGATCCGCTTTCCATTCTCGACCTGGGAACGGGATCGGGCTCGATCCTGCTCGCCCTTCTTTCGCGCCTCGAGAACGCATGTGGCGTGGGGGTGGACCGCGAGCCGGCCGCGCTCGCCTGGGCGAACCGGAACGCGGCTCGCCTCGGGCTCCAGTCGCGAGCCCGGTTCGTTCGAGGTTCCTGGTTCGATGCCATCCTGCCGGACGCGCGCTTCGACCTCGTGGTCGCCAATCCCCCCTACGTTGCGCCGGAGGAATGGCCCGGGCTCGCTCCCGAGATCACACATTTCGAGCCGGAGAGTGCCCTCGTGTCGCAAGAGAAGGGAACGGCGGATCTTCGCGCCCTCGCCCGCGATGTCGAGCGGCACCTGGCGCCGGAGGGTCGCGTCTACCTCGAGGTCGGCATGGACCAGGGAGCGCGGGTCGCGGGCTTGCTCGCGGCGTCGGCGGGGCTCGTCTCGGTGGACGTCCTGCCGGACTACGGTGGGAGGGACCGGGTCGTGCGGGCCGCCGCGGCTCCGGAGAGGGCGAGAGGCGGGCCGGGTGGGAGGGATGCGGTCCTGCTGGGCGTGTAGCGGTCGAAAGGCGAAGCACTAAGGAGCGCGGATCCAACATGGAAGCGATCGTCGTCGAAGGGGGAAAGCGCCTCGAGGGGCGCGTCACGGTGGGCGGTGCCAAGAACTCGGCTCTTCCCATCCTCGTTGCGGCACTCCTGGCGGAGGGTGAGTCGGTCATCTGCGGCGTCCCAGTGCTCCACGACGTGGAGACGCTGATCGAAATCCTCCGGAACCTCGGGCTCGACATCGAACGCTACAGCGACGGTTCGCTCCACACCCGCGTGGCGAGCGAGGACAACTGCGAGGCCCCCTACAACCAGGTGAAGAAGATGAGGGCGTCGGTCTGCGTCCTCGGGCCGCTGGTCGCCCGGCGAGGTCACGCGCGCGTCGCCCTTCCCGGCGGTTGCGTGATCGGCACGCGCCCGATCGACCTCCACCTCAAGGGGCTCCAGGCGCTCGGGGCCAAGATCGAGGTGAAGCACGGCTATGTCGAGGCGCGAGCCAAGGAGCTCGTTGGCCGCGAGATCTACCTGGGGGGCGCGTTCGGCTCCAGCGTCCTTGGCACGGCCAACGTCATGATGGCGGCGTGCCTGGCCAAGGGGAGGACGGTGATCGAGTGCGCGGCCTGCGAGCCGGAAGTGCAGGATCTCGCGCACTTCCTGAACAAGATGGGGGCGCGGATCGAAGGGATCGGGTGCCACCGGCTGGTGATCGAGGGGGTGGACCGCCTCGAGGGCGCGGAGTACCGGGTGATCCCTGACCGGATCGAGGCCGGGACCTTCCTGTGCGCGGCGGCGATCACGCGCGGCGACGTCGTTGTCGATGGGGTGGTTTTCGACCACCTGATGGCGGTGGTGGACAAGCTCCGGGAGGCTGGAGTCGAGGTGGAGAAGGTCGAGGGGAAGGGGACGGCGCGCCCGCGCCATGACGGCCTGGAAGCCGTGCGGGCCTCCGCGTTCGGGGGCGTCAAGGCGACCGACGTCACCACGCTGCCTTACCCGGGATTCCCCACGGACATGCAGGCGCAGCTCATGGCGGTCCTCTCCATCGGGGAGGGGATCAGTGTGGTGACCGAGAAGGTCTATCCGGACCGCTTCATGCACGTCGCGGAGCTGGGGCGGATGGGGGCGGACATTCGCAAGGAAGGATGCTCGGCGATCATCCACGGGGTGCCCGCGCTCTCCGGGGCCGAGGTCATGGCGAGCGATCTCAGGGCGAGCGCGGCTCTCATCCTGACGGGGCTCGTCGCGATCGGGAAGACGAAGATCAGTCGCGCGTATCACATCCGCCGCGGCTACGAGAAGATCGAGGAGAAACTCCGCGCGCTCGGGGCTAACACATGGACCGAGCCTGACGCTGAATAACTGTCATTCATAATATATCTCCTCGTGGGATATTGTGGCGATTCTTCCCGACAGCAAGTTCCTTGCCGAACGGCTGGGGTGCGGCAAAAAATCTTGAAAGCGTTAGAGAACTTTCATTTGCGCGCGCCGGGGTCGCTGTCTATAATTCGCTAAATTCAACGCTCGCCTCAATTTGACAGCGGAGATGTTCGAGACAATCTCGCAGGGGTTCCAGGCGGTCTTCGACAAGATCGCGCGGCGCGGCCGCCTCACGGAGGACAACATCCGGGACGGCATCCGCGAGGTGCGAACCGCGCTCCTCGCCGCCGATGTGAACTTCCAGGTCGTGAAGAAGTTCACCGACGCGGTCGTCGCGCGGGCGATCGGTGAGCAAGTCGTCAAGAACGTCGATCCCGGCCAGCAGATCGTCAAGATCGTCTACGACGAGCTCGAACGGCTCATGGGGCCGGTGGACAATCGCATCCCACTGGCGCCCGACGGACCCACGGTCCTCATGATGGTCGGCCTCCAGGGGAGCGGGAAGACGACGACCTGCGGGAAGCTCGCGCGGCTCCTCCAGAAGAGGGGGGCGCGCCCCCTCCTCGTCGCCGCGGATGTGCAGCGCCCTGCGGCCGTGGACCAGCTCGAGATCCTTGGAAAGCAACTCGACCTCCCCGTCTACAGCGACCGGACCGCGAAGCCGCTGGAGATCTGCAAGAAGTCGATCGGCTTCGCGAAGACACAGGGGAGAAACGTCGTCGTGCTCGACACGGCCGGCCGGCTGCACATCGACGAGGAGCTCATGAACGAGCTCGAGTCGATCCGGAAGGCGACGAAGCCCCAGCAGATCTACCTCGTCTGCGACGCGATGACGGGTCAGGACGCGGTGAACAGTGCGAAGGAGTTCAACGACCGTCTGGCGGTCGATGGCGTGATCCTCACCAAGATGGAGGGCGACGCCCGCGGCGGAGCCGCGCTTTCCATCAAGTCGATCACGGGGAAGCCGATCAAGTTCATCGGCGTCGGGGAAGGGCTCGACAAGCTGGAAGAGTTCCATCCTGACCGGATGGCCTCGCGAATCCTCGGCATGGGGGACATCGTCGGGCTGGTGGAGCGGGCCCAGGAGTCGATCGACCGGGAAGAGGCCGAGAAGCTGCAGAGGAAACTCCTCAAGGCCACCTTCACCCTGGAGGACTTCCTCAAAAACCTCCAGATGGCGGAGAAGATGGGGTCGATGAAGGAGATCCTGGGCATGATTCCCGGCCTCGGACAGAAGCTCGATGGCGTGGAGATCGACGAGGGAGAGTTCCGGAGGATCCGCGGGATGATCCACTCCATGACCCCGGAAGAGCGGACCCATCCGGAGATCATCGGCGCGAGCCGCCGGCGGCGGATTGCGAAGGGGAGCGGCTGCGAACCCAGGGACGTGGCGAACATCCTGAAGCAGTTCCGCGAGATGAAGAAGATGATGAAGGACGTGGGCAAGGGCAAGATCGGGGCGCTGAAGAAGGTCTTCGGCGGCGGGTCGGGCCTGGAAGGGCTTGTCGCCGAGGCGATGGGCGCGCCCGTGGGCGGCGCCGGGAAGAGCGGGCCGGCCAGGGGAAGGAAGAGGAAACGCTAGCGATTCCACGCCCTCGGCCCGCGCGGGCAGAAGGAGGGCGGCAAGAGGAGGACATCGGTTGGCCGTCAGGATCAGGCTGAAGCGGTTCGGCCGGAAGAACCGGCCGTATTTCCGTATCGAAGTGTTCGACGCGAGGACCAAGCGCGACGGGAAATCCCTGGAGTGCGTGGGAACCTACGATCCCCTGGAGAAGAACCAGGCGAAGCAGGTCACGATCCAGGCAGATCGCGTGAAGCACTGGCTCTCGGTGGGGGCCCTCCCTTCCGAGACGGTCGCGAGTTTCCTCCGGCGCCGAGGGATCGAGTGGAAGAAGAAGGCCGGGCCGAAGAAGAAGGACGAGACCGCAGGTATGCAGAAGGTCGCCAAGAAGAAGGGCCCGCCCGCGAAGTAGTGGGCGGCCCTTTCGGGGAGGTTCTCGCACGGGCTCTCGAGTGACCCCTTCATGACGGGAACCATCAAGGATCGAGTGCGGCGTACGCTCCGGCTCCTGGGCCGGCAGTACCGGGGTCGTCCTGTCCCAAAGAAGAAGATGCCGATCCTCGACCAGCTGGCGCTTTCGATACTGAAGAGAGGCCTTTCCCCGCGGAAGGCGAAATGCGCGTTCAACAGGCTCCGGAGCGAGTTCGTGGACTGGAACGAGGTGCGAGTTTCTCCCCTGACCGAGATCGAGGAGGCCCTCATGGGCGTTCTCGGGCGCGAGCGGGCGGGCAAGGCCTCGGAGATCAAGCGGTTTCTGACGGAGACATTCGAGCGGCAGCACCGAGTGGCGATGGACTACCTCGTCGATCGGGACCCGGGCGAGGTCGAGAGGTTTCTGGGACAGTTCGCGACCCTGAACCATGAGGACGTCGGCCAGGTCGTCTCGCGGTGCTTCGCCGACGAGAGGACCCCGCTTTCCCAGGACGTCGTGCGGGTGATGAAGAGGATGGGGCTCGCCGGCAACAGCTACTCGCCCGAGCGCGCGAGGGAGGAACTCTTCGGGGGTCTCTCCCGGGGCGAACAGGCAAAACTCAACTTCCTCCTCTACCAGCACGCGAACGTCGTCTGCACTGTGAAGGACTACGATTGTTTCCGCTGCGTTCTCAATCGGAATTGCGAACGCGGCAGAGAAAGACTTCTGGAAGGCAGAAGAAAGGAGAAGAAGATGGCTGCAGCGAAGAAGAAGGGCGGGACCAAGAAGAAGGCCTGTGCGGCGCCGAGGAAGGGAGCCGTGAAGAAGAAGACGGCTAAGAAGAAGACGGCGAAGAAGAAGTAGCCCGGCTTCACGCGCCCCGTCCAGCCGACGTCGGGCCGGTAGGGGCACCTCCCGAGGCGGGCCGGCAAGCGTGCAGGGGTGAGTACAGGTCCCCGATCCCTGCCCTTCCGCCCGCCTCTTTTCAGTTAACGGGCTTCAGGCTTCAGGCTCCAGAAGCAAGAAGCTGCCGTGCTGAAGGCTGAAGCCTGAAGACTGAAGCCTGAAAATGGCGGAGCGCAAGGTTTCTTTGCACCGTGGCGGCCATGACCTCCGGGCGGAACTCCTTGCGGAAGAGGGTTTTGAGGCTCACGCTCGGCAGCAGTGGAGCGGGCACGGGGTTTGTTGCATTCCAGAAACGCAGCCACTCTCGAGCCTTGACACGACGCCCGGAACCGTGATAACGTCCCCGCCGACAGTCGCCCCAGTACGCCACTCTACGTCCCAGAGACCCAAGGCTTTACGCTCCGCACCCATGCGGGTCCTGCTCGCGGAAGACGAGAAGACGATCGCCATCACGCTGGCGGACGATCTGCGCGAACGCGGCCACGAGGTCACCGTGGCGGAGGATGGGCGTGAGGCGAAAGAGGAGTTCAAGCGGAAGTACTTCGACGCCGTCATCACCGACATCAAGATGCCTGGTCTGTCCGGCCTCGATCTCCTGCGGGAGGTGAAAGGCCAGAGCCCGGGAACTGAGGTGATCGTGATCACCGGCGTGGGCACGGTCGAGACCGCCGTCCAGGCGATGAAGCTGGGCGCCTATGACTTCCTCACCAAGCCGTTCCTCAACGAGGAGGTCCTCCATCTCCTGGAAAAGATCGAGCAGGTGCAGAACCTCAGGGAGGAGAACCTGCGCCTGAAGCAGGAGCTCGAGGGACGCTACCGTTTCGAACGGCTGGTCGGGAAGTCGAAGCCGATGCAGGAGGTCTACCGCCTGGTCGAGACGGTGGCCCCGCGGGACTCCAACGTCCTCATCGTGGGCGAGAGCGGCACCGGCAAGGAGCTTATCGCCCACGCGATCCACCACAACAGCCGTCGCAAGGAGAAGGTCCTCGTCTGCGTGTCCTGTGCCGTCTTCTCGGAGAACCTCCTGGAGGACGAGCTCTTCGGACACGAGAAGGGCGCGTACACGGACGCGCGCGAGAAGAAGATCGGCCGGTTCGAGCTCGCGCACGGAGGGACGATCTTCCTCGACGACATCGACGACATGACCCTCGCCACCCAGGTGAAGCTCTTGCGGGTCCTCCAGGAGCGCCGGTTCGAGCGCCTGGGCGGCACCGCGCCGATCGAGATCGACATTCGCGTCATCGCCGCGACGAAGGTCGACCTGGAAGTCCTCGTCCAGGAGAAGAAGTTCCGGGAGGACCTGTTCTTCCGCCTGAACGTCGTGCCCGTCCGGCTTCCTCCGCTCCGGGAGCGGGAGGGGGATGTGCCGCTCCTCGTCCAGCACTTCGTCGATCGTTTCGCGGGTGGGAGGAAGTACCATCTCGCGCCGGAGATCCTGGCGGACATGTGCTCCTACCCCTGGCCGGGAAACGTGCGGGAGCTGGAGAACTCGGTCGAGCGCGCGATCGCCCTGGCGGGCGACTCCGACGAGCTCGACCGTCGGAACCTGCTCCGTCCCGCGCTGTCGGAGCGGCTCCGACTGGCCGGGAACGGCCCGCCGTCGGGGCCGGATCTCAGGCCGCTTCGCGACGTCCTGGCGGAGGCGGAGCGGCTCCACATCAAGAACGTGCTGAAGCAGTCCAGCGGTCACCGGGCCCGATCGGCGGAGGTCCTGGGGATCAGCCGGAAGAGCCTCTGGGAAAAGATGAAGGAATACCAACTCGAGTGAGGAGAGCTCGGATGATTCGTCCCACGCGCCGGGGATTCACCCTGGTCGAACTCCTGATCGTTGTCGCCATCATCGGGATCCTTGCGGGGATCCTCCTCCCTGTCCTCAACAAGGTGAAGGAGAGGGCGAAGCGGGCGACCTGCAAGTCCACCGTGCAGAATCTCAGCGTGTCCATGAAGGAGTACCAGGACATGATCGGGGAGTTCCCGCCGGACGACGACCCCGAGGCGAACATCGTGATCTTCCTCGACGGCGATACGTCCAACGGCGGGCCCCGGACCAACTTCTACAGCTTCGACTCGCAGCTCGTCGACTCCGCGGACCGATACCTCAACCCGTGGGAGCTTCCCTACCACTACGAAGAGCTCGCCCGCGAGGGGCTCCCGGCGCCCGTCGGCGACCCGACCGGGGACCCGAGGCTGCCGACCAAGATCAACATCCACGACTTCGATCTCTGGACCGAGGTCCCGGACTCGCCGGCCACGGAGTGGATCACCAACTACCGTTCCAACTAGACGCCCGGCGGGCGAAGAAGGGGACACGCGATGAACCGACACGACCGCCCGTTCCGGACGGGCTTCACCCTGATCGAGCTCCTGATCGTGATCGCGATCATCTCGATCCTCGTGGCCGGCCTCGTGATGGCCGTCGCCGGCACCGTGCAGAGGACGAGGATAAAGGCCACCGAAGCGACGATCCAGATGCTCTTGACCGCGCTCGGGAGCTACAAGAACGCGTTCGGCAGCTACCCGCCCGTCTACAGCTTCGCCGGCGGCCCGCAGTCCACGGAGGCCACCGGGACGGAAGACGATCTCCTGAACGGCAACTGCGGCTTCTCGAGCGCGGATCTCTCCGGGACGAGCGCCGCCAACCGCCGCCGTAGGAACAACTCGATCCGGATCTATCTGGAGACGAAGTTCGAGGGGATCCGCGATTCGCCCTTCATCAAGCAGAGCGACGAGGTCCGGCGCGAGGACGTCTCCGGGAACGACCTCCGCGAGTACGCGGACCCGTGGCACCAGGCCCTCGTCTTCAACTGTCCGGGCGAGTACCATGTGCTCGACGAGGAGGAGGACGACGCCGGGAATCCCACCGGCGTCCCCGTCCCCGGCACGGACACCTCCCGTTTCATCGCCGGGGGGGCCGGGGACGCGCTCCCGGCTTCGAAGTGGCCGTTCGAGATCTACTCCTTCGGCGCGGACGAGAAGGACAACTACAACCACACGAGGGTGCCGGGCACTCACCGCGACGACATCTGCAGCTTTCTTCCGGACGTCGGGAACAAATAGGCACCTGGGACGCTTAAGGAGCGATCCATGAGGTTCGCGGCAAACCGAAGAAGGACCGCCGGGTTCACGCTGATCGAGCTCCTGGTGGTCATCATCATCATCACGATCCTCCTGGGGATGTCGATCTTCGCGGTGATCGCGTTCATGAAGAGCCACGGGCTCGAGAACGCGGGGAACATCGTGAAGAGCGCGGCGACCAAGGCCCGCGCGAAGGCGATCGCCACCCGCGACATCTGCTTCATGCTGATCTTCATCCGGGAGGTGAACTACCCGCTGGACACGCCGAACGACCCGAACGCTCCGCTCCGCAACTTCCGGAGCTCCGAGAACACGATCGTCCTCGTCGACGAGAATGCGCGCGCGGGGACGGCGAACTACACGCAGTGGCTCCAGAAGCTCGACGAGCCGATCGGACTCCCCAAGCAGTCGAAGTTCTGCTGGAACGGCGGTGCCGCGGGGAACGTGATCGAGATCCAGTTCTCCTCCGACGGGAGCCTGCTCATCGCGGCCGGGACGACCGACCGCGCGAGCACGCAGCTCCGGCTCTCCGAAGTTCAATATGACCCATACTTGGCCAGCAACGGCGGCACGGAGGCGAGCGTCGCTAACAACTTCGATCTGGGCATCACCAACCTGGACCAGACCTCGGTCTGTTTCATGGACTTCGTGACGAACACGGGGTCCGTGGACTTCCTGGTCTTCCCCCAGTAGCCCGGTCTTTGAGAGGAGGAAGGGGAAACATGCGATTCGTCCGGATGGGCCGCGGGGCCGCATTCAAGGCGAGGGGGGTGAGGGGCGGATTCACGCTCATGGAGCTCCTCGTCGCCGTCGGCCTCATGGTGATCCTCATCACCGCGGTTGTCGTGGTGTTCATCAAGTCGACGCAGGTCTTCCGCACGGCCGAGAGCTTGATGGAGATCTTCCAGAACGCCCGCGCGGCGGTCGGGACGGTCTCGCGCGAGGTCGCCGGGGCTTTCCCGCTCGACTCGAACAACCAGGAGTTCATCATCTACAACCCCAGGAACGGCGACGCGATCGATTGGACGCGCACCGTGGCCGGTGTGGATTACACCCGGCCTTTCCTCGTCGTGATCACCCAGACGGCGTGGGTGGACAACTCGGACCCCGGGAACCCGCAGCGCGTCGTCGGGGCGGCGAAGGTGATCTACCGGCTCCGCAAGGACCCGACCGGGATCCAGCGCTTCAAGAGCCGGACGATCACCATGGAGCGCGCCCTTCTCAAGGCGGAGAAGCGCTTCAATCCCGGCCCGGCGACGACCGCGGCCGAGCTCGACCAGATCGACCCGGAGCTGGCCGCGCAGCAGATCGACGGGCGTTCGGGCGGCACGCTCAAGATCACGGTCGACGAGTGCCGCTACATCCGCTATCAGGAGGACAACGGGAACCGCGGGAGCCTCCACTTCGAGTTCTTCTACGTCGATCCGGCCGATGGCAACGCGTCGAACCGCTTCTTCGCCGAGCCCGGCAAGAACTGGCCGCACTACCCCGTGGCGGTTACCCCGCCCAACCCCATCCATTTCCACCTGAACCATGCGAACGTGATCTACCGGAAGCTCCCCATGGGGATCCGCGTGAAGATGCAGGTCGTGGACGACAAGGAGAACCAGGTCCGGACGGTGGCGCGGGAAATCTGGATCCCGGCCGCGCGCTCCGAATGACGCGAGGGGAGGAGAAAAGACGATGAAGCCGTTCGAGAGCCACAGGACCTGCCGCGCGAGAAAGGGCGGGTTCACCCTGATCGAGATCCTGATCGCGCTCACCGTCCTCGTGGTGGGTCTCGTGGGAATCCTCGCACTCTTCCCGGTCGGGATCAGCTCCTCGAAGAGCGCGGTGGAGGACTCGACGACGTCGATCCTCGCCGAGTCGATCAAGAGCTCGATCATCAAGTCGTTCCGGCTCGGACCACCGCAGGACCCGAACAACCCGACGCCGATCCAGTACTACCACGACGGTGTCCCCGCGGGCCTCACCTTCGCCCTCCCCGCCTCGGGCGACCTCGACGGGACCTGGGTGCCGCTGGAGGCCACCGGCCCCGCCCCCGCGGGCGAGCCGGTGTTCCAGGTCGGGCTCGACGCCCCGGGCATGCCGAACGAGCTCCCGGCCGTCGATGCCACACAGGGCGAGGACGGCGACATGGACATCAACACCTACTCGCAGTACTACTACAAGTTCCAGGTCACGAAGGTCACCTCGGCCAACGTGGACAACCTCTACCTCGTCGTGATGTACATCTACCGGCAGTACAACGATTCGGCGGCGTGGGTGGGAGACAGCAAGGCTCCCTACCACAGCGTCAACAACCCCGGCGGGGACAGGAACGAGGTGGTGAACGTCTTCTCGACGATGGTGGCTTCGAACTGACGGCGGCACCAGAAGGGAAGCGGCTTTCTCCGTGAACTCGGGAGCCGGGAGGGCGGCAGGCTTCACTCTGATCGAGATCCTGATCGCCCTCTCGGTCCTCGTGGTTGGCCTGGTCGGCATCTTCGCCCTCTTTCCCGTGGGCATGGCCGCGTCGCGAGGGGCCGTCGAGGACACGAGCGCGTCCATCCTCGCGGAGAGCATCCAGTCCTCGATCGTCATCAGCGTGAACCAGTCGAAGCCCGGCGAGCCGATCGACTACTGGCATGACGGCGTTCCCACCGGCGAACGGTTCACGCTCCCCGTGGCCGGCGGCCCCGGCGCGTCGGTCCAGGTCCCCGCGCGCGACGTCTTCCGGGTGGCCCAGCTCCCGGCCCGGACGCTTCCCAACTCCTTCGGCGTCGTGGACGAGGAGGACAGGAGCCACTATGCCCAGTACGCGTTCAACTTCTCGGTGAGGCCGTCCTCGAGCCCCGCGATCGACACGCTCTACGAGTTCATCATCCGAGTCTTCCGGAATTACGAGGTCGGGACCGCGAGGGAGGAGCCGGTGTTGGTGTTCATCTTCATGCACGCGGTGAAGAAGAAGGAAAGGTGAGATGCAGCAATTGGCTGCGCCGCTCTCACGTTCGCGACCACATCGGAATCGGCGGCGGCGCACTCTTCGGGCGCCAGATCAAGCGGGTCTGTCCGAGGATCGTTCGGCAGGCGAGATCAGCTAGTCGAAGCGATCGGAGGGGCTCTTCACGCGATGAGATCCGTCGCCTACGTCGAGACGAGCGTCATCAGCTTCTACTATGAGACCCGGCCGAACCTCGAGATGGCCGCTCGGAGGAAGTGGACCCGATCCTGGTGGGACTCCGCAGTTCAGCGGCATGACCTTGTGACCGGCGCGGCAGTGATCGAAGAACTGAGGAATGGCGACTACCCCAACCGAGATGAATGTCTCGCGCTCGTCGCTTCCCTCCCACTCCTCGCTGTCGAACCAGCAGTCATAGATATTGTCGATACGTACATTCACCGGCACGTCATGCCGGCGGACCCTGCCGGCGATGCCCTGCATCTGGCGCTTGCCTCTTTCCATCGGTGCGACTTTCTGGTAACATGGAACTGCAAGCATCTTGCAAATGCGAACAAGTTCGGTCACATTCGGACGGTGAACGCCTTGCTGGGGCTTTATGTGCCGGCCATGGTCACGCCGCTCGAGTTGAGCGAGGAGGTCAACGATGGTCCCTGACACCGGGCTCGAAGCGACCCGCGCTGTACGGAAGAAGATCTCTCGAGAGCACGGCAACGATCCTCGACGTCTCATCGAACACTACATGGAGTACCAGCAGCAGTTCGGCGGCCGGCTTCGGTGGGCCACGGGCTCGGACGAGGGACCGGCTCCACAGGCCGAATCGAGCGCGCCAGCCGATGGGGCTCCGCGCCGCGGGTGAGTGTGGGTTGTCGAGCATCCGATGCCCCGGATGTGAACGGGGGGCGAGGCCTTGGTATTACTTCCGCAATCGGTACTACGATCCGACGCATGGGCGGTTCGTCTCGCGGGACCCGCTCGGGGTGTGGGGGGATCCGTCGCAAATGGGGAACGCGTATACCCTCGCGGTGGAGAATGCGGTTAATGGGGTGGATCCCATGGGATTGGAGTGGCAATTTGACTTCGAGACAATGCAGTGGAAGTGGGTGCCCCTACCTGGTGAGGGAGACACGCCCAACACTCCGGCCCCAAAACCGCTGTACGACCTGCAATACCGTTCGTGGCTCGACGCGACCTTCTCGAGCGAAGCCACCACCGACGGGGAGCGCCACAGCCTTGGCCTACCAAAAAACGCCGGGGGGGTCGTGGTCGACAGCAAGTCCAGCAAGACAGGCACCATTGAGGGGGGGAAGACCGCCTACTTCCAGGGCGGACTGTCTTCAGTTCAGTTCACTCCCGGTAGCGGGACCACATGCCGCCGACTGGTCTGGGTGCAGATAAAGACAGTCCAGTGGTTCGCATGGGACGATGGTGAGAACAAGGTAGCAGTGATCCCTGCCTCAAAGGATCTTGCCCCAGGCGGTGGAGCACAGTTGCACAAGCCCACTGTCGACGTCCTTCCCGCGCAGGGGAAGGATCCGACCTACGGCATCGCCGCAAATGCTCAATCCGGCCAGGGGACGGGTAGTCCGAAGATCTGGGACTACCCTAACGTTCGAGTCCCCGCTGCGAACGCGAACGTGGCAAGCTCCTACACGTTCTACCCTGTCGGGGGGAAAGAGGAGGATGCCAAACACTATGACAATGTCATGGTTGTTTGGACCTTCGAAGTCAACCTCGTCTGCTTGGACACCAGTCCGCCCACGGTTATTGGGCACTTCTACTGGCGTATGAAGTTCGAGTGGTCATCTTCACAGGGTTTCCTCGCCGGTGGCCAGCCGTGGGTAAGTCCGGGCTGGTATTCCGGAGCTTCTCCGAACTACGATCCGCTCATCGGTCCCGGGAAGACTTTTGATCATCCCCACTAACCTAGTAACACCAACAGAGCTTTTGTCGGCAGCTTCGGCCCACACTAGGTTCCTGGAATGCTGACGCGACGCCTTGCCTTTGGTCCCATGATGGTCGTCGTTGGTGTCTGGGCCCTCCAGGCTCGCTGCACAACCGGCCAGGAGATTGAGTCCACACATCAACTGGCAACCAGATATGTTCGCGTCGATTCAACCGAAGGCAGCGCAGTGTCGGACGAGTTGATTCGTGCTCTTTGTTCTTCCTCGTACAGAGGGCGCGGTGGGGTTGACGAGGCTCAAGCATTTGAGCTGGAGGGACCTATTCTCGCCGAGATCCGACAACGCCCGGAGGAAGTGCTAGGATTATCCCTGCAGCTGCTCCATGCCGCGCAACCAGGTCAGACGCACGCGAAGGGGGTCGCCGTCGGCCTTCTGATTGTCATCTGCGGGCTTCTGGCCAATGAGGTGAGCCTTGAAGAGTTGCCGCGATGGATGGCACACTGGAGATTCGAGACAGTATTCGCTCTACTGAGGCTCACGGGTCACTGGTTTGCACCACACTCCCTCGACGCTGACGATCGGGCCTGGGAAGAAGCCGCAGGCGTGGCCATGGCATGGGTAGCATCGCATCGGTCTACATTGAAATGGGATACGGGGAGGAGTATGTTTCTCCCCCGGTAGTTGTAGAGATCCCGGGGAGGGCGGTATCAGTCGTCGCCGGCGACCCCCCGGGTCGAACCTGGAGACGACGCGGTGATTGACGCCCGGTAGGTCGCGGGGAGGACCTCCCAGAGGCTCACGGACGCGCTAAGCGGCTGGACTACTCCACGCCGCGACCACCGGCTCGCGCGCGCCGGACCCGGAGGAGAGCGGTATCAGTCGCCGCCGGCGGCCCCCAGCAGCGAAGCTGAAGACGACGGGCTTCTCGACGCGCACCAGGTCGCGGAGGAGACCTCCGCGAGGCTCACGGACGCGCTACGCGGAGCGATCACTCCACGCCGCGACGCCCGGCTCGCGCGTGCCGCGGGACCGTCACCACCGCCCGGTCGTCGCGTGTCACTCATCGCCGAACGACGCTCGCGGCGGACGTGAAGGGTGACGACGCTGTGGAGGTCCTCGGGGACCTCGCGGTGGGCGATCAGTGCGTCGCGGAGGCCTTCGGGAGCCAGGGAACGACCTGGGAGAGCATACGGCGGCTGCCGGCGCTCTCACGCCGGCGCGTCACTGCCACCGGGTCAGGGCGGGCGTCACCCCGCCTTGCGTAACCACGGCGGGAAACTTCCCGCGGGGAACTGTACGTCCCTCTCCCCCGCGCGGTACTTCTCGGAAGCGATCCGATAGAAGTAGAGGAAGCGCTGGCGCTCGTCGCGGTACTCCATCCAGAGCGCCTTCGTCGAGGCGTGGCAAAGGGGGCGGGGGCTCGTGTTGATGTGGCGAGGGCGATCGGTGGGGCGAGCGGCGAGGATCGCCCGGGCGCCGAGGACGCGGATCCCTGCCGCCTTCCGCGCCTTCGTGAACTCCTCCTCGCGGGCCGGGAGAGCGGTATCCGGGAGAGCGGTATCACTCGTCGCCGGCGACCCCCCGGGGCGAAGCTGTAGACGATGGGGTGATTGACGTCCGTTGGGTCGCGGAGAAGACCTCCCGGAGGCTCGCGGACGTGCTACGCAGCTCGACTACTCCACGCCGCGACTACCGGCTCGCGCGCGCCGGACCGTCACCGCCACCGGAGCAAAGCGGCCGTCAGGCCGCGCCACGGTACCAGGGGGGGAAGCTCCCGGGTGGGAACGTGACGTCTCGTTCGCCGTCGCGGTATCTCTTGGAGGCGACGCGGTAGAGCTCGACGAAGTGGGCATATTGCTCGCGGTACTCCTCCCAGAGCTCTCGACTCGAGGCGTGACAGAGGGGGCGGGGACTTCGCTTCGGGTTGGCGGGGCGATCGGAGGGGGACACGGTCTTGACGGCGCGGATGCCCAGGACCTTCATGCCCTTGGCCTGCCGCTCGCGGCGTAGCTCCTCCTCGCGAGAGTAGACAAGCTCGCGTAGGCGCGCGGCCTGCTCCTTCGGGCTGAGGTGCCTCCAGCAGGGTGGGATCGCGATCTCGAGACGGATCGACTTCTGAAAGGGGCTCGGATCATGGGGCCGGTCGGCCTTGTGCCATGCGGTCCTGTCGAAGATCGTGAAGGTCCGGCTGTGGAGATGGAGCGACTCGGGGGCGGAGGAGAGCCCGGGCCAGTCGTCGATCGAGTCCACGAGGTTCGCCTTCGCCGGGTTGGTGAGGACGTAGACGATCCGCTCGATGAGTTTCTCGTCATCGAGGATCGGCTCGACGGAGCACCGGCGAGGGAAGACCGTGTCGGATCGCTGCCAGTGCTTGTTGATGAACTGAGCAAGGAACCCCTGGAAGTGGCGGAGGAAGTGATCGAGGTTTGCCCTCGGGCAGCGCACGACGGCATGCCAGTGCGAGCTCATGCTGACGAAGGCGTAGACCTCGACGCCGTAGAGACGCATGGCCCGGATGAGCCACTCCGCGATGATCTTGTTGACCTCCTTGCTCGGCCTGAGGAGGAAGCGCTGCTCCAGGGTGCGGCAGGTGAGGAGGTAGAAGCGGTCCGGGTGGACCTCGCGGATGGGGTAGCCCATGGCCCAACCAGCGTAACGAGGGGGGGTGACAACTTTCGCAACTTGACCGATGCCGGAGCCCGCCTGCCGCGGTCGCCAGGGGCCTCACGGCGCGTCCCGCGGTTTGCAATCGCTTCGCGGCAAGCCGCGGTCCGCGCCGTGAGGCCCCTGACTCGTTTGTCGGAGAGAGGGGTATCAGTCGCCGCCGCCGGCCTCCAGCGGCGAAGCTGAAGGCGACGGGCTGATCCACGCCAGCTAGGTCGCGGAGGAGGCCTCCGCGAGGCTCACGGGCGCGCTACGCGGCTCGATCACTCCACGCCGCGACCACCGGCTCGCGCGCGCCGGACCGTCACCACCACCGGAGCAGGGCGGCCGTCAGGCCGCTCCGCGGTACCAGGGCGGGAAGCTCCCGGGTGGGAACGCGACGTCGGTCTCTCCGTCCCGGAAGCGAGCCGAGGCAACCCGGTAGAGGTTGAGGAAGTGCGCGTACTGAGCGCGGTACTCTTCCCAGAGCTCACGGGTGGAGGCATGGCAGAGGGGACGTGGACTCTTCTTCGGGTTGGCAGGCCGATCGGTCGGGGAAGCCTCCTTGATGCGCCGAACGCCGAGAACCTGTTTGCCGTGGGCCTTCCTCTCCTTCCTGATCTCGTCCTCGCGGGCGTAGACGAGCGCCCGGAGCCGCGCGGCACGCTCCTTCGCGCTCATGTGGCGCCAGGATGGAGGGGCGTCGATCACGAGGCGGACGAACTTCTCGTACGGGCGCTTTTCCTCGGGGCATCCCGCCTTGTGCCACGCGGTGCGGTCGAAGACACGGAATGTTCGGCTCTTCTGGTGCATCGACTCCGGAGCGGATGAGAGACCGGGCCAGTCGTCGATCGAGTCCACGAGGTCGGCCTTCGCGGGGTTGGCGAGGATGTAGACGATCCGCTCGATGAGTTTCTCGCTATCGAGGATCGGCTCGACGGAACACCGGCGAGGAAAGACGGTGTCGGATCGCTGCCAGTGTTTGTTGATGAACTGAGCAAGGAACCCCTGGAAGTGCCGGAGGAAGTGATCGAGGTTCGCTCTCGGGCAACGCACCACGGCATGCCAGTGGGAGCTCATGCTGACGAAGGCGTAGACCTCGACCCCGTAGAGGCGCATGGCGCGGATGAGCCACTCGCCGATGATCGCGTTGACCTCTTTGCTCGGCCTGAGGAGGAACCGTCGCTCGAGCGTACGGCAGGTGAGGAGGTAGAAGCGGTCGGGCAAGATCTCGCGGATCGGGTATGGCACAGGCACAAGGTATCCGATGCCTGCCCGGAACGATGACAACTCGGCCCTCTCCTCGCCGCAACTCTCGAACAGGGCGAAGGATCGGTGGGCCCGGCTTTGATGGTACGGCTGGGAGTAGGACGCGAACCGAGCCTGGAGCGCGAACCCGGCTCGGGGGCGCGAGATGGGGCGAATCGTGGTTCGCTCTCCCGGGCCAGGGGGCAAAGCGAGTAGCATGAACGCATGTCGCCCCCCGATCTCCACGAGCGCCTGATCGACGAGCTCCGCGCGCGCGTGGAGATGGAGCTCTGGTTCGGCGTGGAGTGGATGCGCCGCGCGGCTCCGGCACGACCAACCGGTCCGGCTCTCGATCGGCCCGAGCCGGCGAAGGCACCCACACCGCTCTCTCAGCCGATGCCCCCGCCGGTGCCGCCGCGCGAGACGGGTCCGCGGCAGGCGAACGCGCCACCCCCTCCGGCGGCCGCGACGCGAGCGAGCCCCGATGAGGTCCGCGCCGCGGCGGAGGAGCTCGCGCGTGTCGCGGGCGAGGCCGCGGCCTGCACGAAGTGCGGTCTTGCCCGGACGCGGAAGCAGGTGGTCTTCGGCGTGGGACATCCGAGAGCGAGGCTCATGCTTGTCGGAGAGGCCCCGGGCTATCACGAGGACCAGCAGGGGGAGCCGTTCGTGGGGCGCGCGGGACAGCTCCTGACCCGCATGCTCGCGAAAATCGGCCTGGAGAGAAAGGACGTCTACATCGGCAACGTCCTCAAGTGCCGGCCTCCCGACAATCGGCCGCCGACGATCGAGGAGAAGATCTGCTGCCGCCCGTGGCTCGAGAAGCAGAGAGAAACGATCCGGCCGGAGGCCTTCCTCGCCCTGGGCGCACACGCGGCGAAGATGCTCCTGGGGATGACCGAGGACGTCTCGATCGCGCGGTTGCGCGGGAAGGTCCACGAACGAAGCGGGGTGCCGGTCGTCGTGACCTACCACCCGGCCTATCTTCTCCGGCAGCCGGCGGACCGATGGAAGAGCCTCGACGACCTCCTCCGCGTACAGGCGATCCTGCAGGGCAGGGATCCGGCCGCCATTCGGCCGTCGTCACCGGGGCAGCCGGACGTGTAGCGCTTCCGTTGCGCCGGAGGGCGGGAGCGGATAGCCTCTGCGGATCAGCGGATGGCCGGAATCGGGAAATGGATGGAGGGACCTCGACGTGATCTCGACATGCTCGCGAACGGCGCTCGCCGCGGCCCTGGCCGCTGGCCTGCTAGCATTCGCCTCGCCCCCGGTTCGTGCGGACGAACCGCAGTGGACCGACCTCACGGCGGACGGGGAACTCCAGCACTGGTCGATGGACGAGGCCGAGCGCGACGTCTGGCTGGCGCAGGGGAGCGCGATCGCCGCTGACAACCGGAAGGGAAAGAACCAGGCCTGCCTCGTCAGCAAGGAGGACTACACGCACTTCGATCTCGACCTCGAGGTCCGTATCGAAGAGGGGCAGCTCGCTCTGCGCAAGTGGCACTCGTTCACCATCTACCTCAGGAAGGAGGAACTGGGACGGGACGGGTGGGTGCATGTCTCTCTCACGGTGCGCGGCGCGGACGTCCGTTTCTACATCGACGGGCAGCCCGTGAGTCTCTCCAGCGAGAACCAGCTCCCCGGCACGAACACGATCTGGCTCATGGCGGACCCGGGCTCGCTGGTGGGCTTCCGGAACGTGCGGGTCCGGCGGGTCGAAAAAGACTCGCCCGATCCCTTCATAGTCGAGGAACGTCCTGAGCCGCCGGACCTCTCGGACGCGAGGAAGCTCTTCAGCGGTTCGAGCCTCCTGGGCTGGGACCGCGAGGGAGACTGGACGCTCGCGGCCGGCGCGGTGATCGGCCGCAGGCAGGGCGAGGGGGCGTGCTGGATGGCGACGGGCCGCCTGGACTGGGGCGACGGCCTCCTGGGCTTCGAGTTCCGCGGGCTCTCCGACGGCGAGGCGCTCTCGGTCCTCCTCAACTATGATCCGAAGGCCGACGCCGCGACCGAGGTCCGGCTCCCGGGTTCGAGCCAGCTCGACCCGGAGCAGTGGGTTCCCGTGGTGGTCGCGTTCCGCGGCGAGAAGGTCGTCCTCTGGCTCCTGGGGGAGCGCCACGAGCTACCGCGGACGAGCCGGCACGGGCGGATTGGTTTCGCGCTCCTGCCCGGGACGGAGTGCGCGCTCCGGGATATCCGGGTGCGGATCGAAGAGTAGGGCCTCTATCTCCGCGCGAACCATCGCGCGGCGGCGAGGGTCCCGCCCGCGGCGAAAAGAAGCAAGGCCGCCAGACCGTACACGAAGAACACCTCCGCCGTCGCGGGAGAGTTCCGCGGGCGTTGGCCGGATGCCGCGGGCCGCGTGGCCGCCTCGAGACCCACGAGTCGGTCAGCGGCCTCGTCGAGAAGGGCAAGGTCGACCCCGTGCGAGAGGTCCCGGAACCCGGTCCTCGCGTCCACGAACTCCTCGGCACGCTCATCGAAAAGATCGGGAGGGAGACCGGAAGCTCGTGACGCGTCCCGCCATGCGTGCGCGTCCCGTTCGAGCCAGAGGGCGCGGTCGAGCGCCGCCTCGACCCGCGCGAACGAACCGAGGAACGACTCCAGGACCGGAGGCCGGTGGCAATCCCCGCATCGCTCCCGGGTGACGATCTCCCTGACACGGGAACGGACGAGATGGTCTTCGTAGTGGCAGGAGAGGCAATCGGGCACCTCCTTCTCGCCGCCGGGGGCATGCTCACCTGCCCCGTAGTCGCCAAAGGGACCCGGGTGGCACTCGCCGCAGCGCACGGTCGCGGCCTCCCCCACTCCGGACCCGAAGCGAAAACCCTTCGCCTCGGCGTGGGCGGCGGCGGGATCGAACCGCTCCGAAGGTTCTCCGCCGTGGCAGCCGGCGCACCCGACGCCGGCACGCCCGTGCACGTCCCCATGCTGCTGGCGCACCGGGCGGGCGACAAGAGGATCGAGGGAACCCACGTGGCAACCCGCGCAGCCATCCTCGGCACGAGGCCAGGCCTCGCCCGCCGGATCCTGCGCGCGTGCTATCTCCCGTGCCAGGAGGACGAGGAGAAGCAGCCCCACCGCTCGGCGCATCATCGGGCCGCTCTCGCCCAGGCCCGCAGTACCTCCCAGGCCGCCCCTGCGATCAACCCGGCGCCCGCCGAGGCGGCGAGGAAGACCTCCACGCCGATCCCGAATGGCGGGTCCGGATGGAAGGCGCCGGCGATCGCCAGTCCGGCGATCTCCCCAACCACGGCGAAGACGAACGGATGGAAGAGGACCCTGGCCCTGCGACCGGCCGCGCGGCTCCGGTCCCAGAACGGGAGGAGGACGAGCGCGAGGACTCCGGCGATCACGGCGAGGACGCCAACGCGGTCCCGGCCGGAAGGAGCGGGTTCGCCCGTCGCCAACCCCACGTTGGAAAGCTCGTAGAGCGGCAGGAAGTACCACTCGGGCTTCCATCGCTCCGGCGAGCGCGCCGAGCCGGCCGGGACGCCGGGCTCCGGCCGCGAGAAACGCGGCACGACGCTCACCAGAAGGAAAAGCAACGAGAGAAGACCGAGGCACCAGGCCAGCTCGCGCAGCAAGGCGACGGGGAAGAAGACCTCCCCCTCCTCCTCTGTCTCGACGTAGCCGCGCGCGGTCTCCTTGCGGAAGCGGTGGGAGCCGGTCCCGACCCACCGGAGGATCTTCCGCTCGAGCCGAGGGCCGGTCTCCTCCCTCGGCGCGGAGGTCTCGCGCGGAACGACGTCGAGCTCCGGCTTGCTCCCGTCTTCCACGGCGGAGGACCCCTTTCCTTCCGGCGCCCGACGCGGAGCGGCGACAGGCACCAGGAGGCGGGAGGAGTCGGAGACCGATGTCGCCGGCTCGGGACGGAGCCGGCCCTCGACGAGAGCAAGTTCGTGCAGGCACTCGGAGGCCGAGTCGTGGCGCGCCTCGAGAGGCGCGAGCAGCCGCCGGAGAACGCCCGCGAGCGCGGGCGGGACCTGGGAGGCCGTCCACGGTTCCTCCGCAGAAAGGTCCGGGGTTCGCCCGGAGAGCATTTCGAAGAGGAGGATCCCGGCCGAGAAGAGGTCGCCGCGAAGGTTTCGGCCGCCAGGGATCCGGAGGTCTTCCTCGGCAAGATACGGCAGGAGCGCGGCCACCTCGGGCGGAATACGGTCCCCGGTTTCGGAGAGAATCTCGATCGTGAGGTGCTTCGTGAGCGACCCGACCTCGGCGTCCGACAGGAGCACGCGCCCGTTGTGGGCGAGGAGCACGTTCTTGCTCTTCAGCGCCCCGTGGGGACGTCCCGCACGGTGGAGGGCCTCCACGCCCGAGAGGACCTGGGAGAGGATCCGCACCGCGGCAAGCGAGCCGAAGGGGTCGCTCTCGACCAGGAATTCGCGCAGACTCGTCGCGGGGACGTACTCGCTCACCACGGAGGGCGGATCCTCCGCCGACCTTATCTCGACAGTCCGTACGAGGCAGTCATGGGCCGGGGCGAGAAGCTTCGGCCCGCGCTCGGCGAGCGCTGCCGCATACCGCGGATGGACGGCGACCTTGATCGCGACTTCCCGGCCCCCGCGATCCACGGCTTTCCAGGTCTCGCAAAACGGCCCGCGGCCGAGCGGTTCGAGGAGCCGGTAGCCGCCGGCCTCGCGGCCCGTGCTCCAGCTGGAGGATCCCGTCATTCCTCCTCTACCGGCTGGTGCCCGGTCAGACGCACGAGCCTTACGTAGAGGTAGGCGAGCAACAGGACGAGGAAGGGTCCCAGCGCTACGTGAAAGGCGAAAACCCGCCGGAGCGTCGCGCGGTCCGGCTCGTCGCCCCCCAGGTACCCGTTCGCCACGATCGGCCCGATCCCCGGGATCTGGCGCGCGAGATCCGCACCGACGGTCACGGACGCGAGAGCGGCATCGTC
>JACQVV010000213.1 GCA_016209595.1 Planctomycetota bacterium | reverse complement strand
TCGCGGTAGATCGCGATCGCTTTGAGGCCCATCTCGTGGGCGGCGACGTAGACCTGCGCAATCTCCTCAGGCGTCACGTGATTGGGCATGTTCACCGTCTTCGAGATGGCGCCCGACACGAAGGGCTGGACGGCTGCCATCATCCGGACGTGCCCCATGTAGTGGATCGAGCGCGTTCCGGCCGAGGGAGCGAGCGCGCAGTCGAAGACGGCGAGATGCTTCTCGTCGAGGTTCGGGGCGCCTTCGATCGTCCCCTTCTGGTCGATGTACTCGAGGACCCCCTTCCTCTGCTCCAGGGAGTAACCAAGGCGCTCGAGAGCTTCGTCCACCGTCTGGTTGACGATCTTGATCATCCCGCCGCCGACGAGCCGCTTGTATTTGACGAGCGCGATGTCGGGCTCGATCCCGGTCGTGTCGCAGTCCATCATGAAACCGATCGTGCCCGTCGGGGCGATCACCGTTGCTTGCGAGTTCCGGTAGCCATGGCGTTCGCCGAGCTCCACCGCCTCGTCCCAGACCTTGTGCGCAGCGTCGAGGAGCGCACGGGGCGCGTTGTGCCGATCGATCCGGCCGGCCGCGGCGCGGTGCTTCTTCGTGACGCGGAGCATCGCGTCGCGGTTGGGCGCGTATCCCTCGAAGGGACCGAGGCGCGAGGCGATCTCGGCCGAGGTCCGGTAGGCCTCGCCGGTCATGAGGGCGGTGATCGCGGCCGCGGCCGCGCGCCCGCCGTCGCTGTCATAGGGGAGGCCGCGGGCCATGAGGAGGGCCCCGAGGTTCGCGTAGCCGAGGCCGAGAGGCCGGAACCGGCGCGAGTTCGCTTCGATCGCCCGGGTCGGGTAGCTCGCGCTGTCGATGATGATCTCCTGCGCCGTGATGAGGACGCGCACGGCGTGCCGGAACCGCCGGACGTCCATCTCGCCGGTCTCGTCGCGGAACTTCATCAGATTCAGCGACGCCAGGTTGCAGGCCGAGTCGTCTACGAACATGAACTCCGAGCACGGGTTCGACGCGTTGATTCGTCCCGAGCTCGGGCAGGTGTGCCAGTCGTTCGCGGTCGTGTCGTACTGGAGCCCGGGATCGCCGCAGACGTGGGCCGCCTCGGCGATCATCTTCATGAGGTCGCGCGCGCGATAGGTGTCGAGGATCTCGCCCGTGGTGACCGCGCGAGTGTGCCACTCGCGGTCCTCCTTCACGGCTGCCAGGAACTCGTCCGTCACCCGCACGCTGTTGTTCGAGTTCTGAAAGAAGACGGAGGAATAGGCCTCCCCGCCGAAGGCGCCGTCGTAGCCCGCCTCGATCAAGGCCCAGGCCTTCTTCTCCTCCAGCTCCTTGCAGCGGATGAACTCGACCGCGTCGGGGTGGTCGATGTTGAGGATCACCATCTTCGCCGCGCGGCGGGTCTTGCCCCCCGACTTGATGACTCCGGCGAACGCGTCGTACCCCTTCATGAACGAGACGGGACCGCTCGCCTCTCCGCCCCCGGAGAGACGCTCCCTCGATGAGCGGATGGGGGAGAGGTTCGTCCCGGTGCCCGAGCCGTACTTGAAGAGGAGGCCCTCGGTCTTGGCCAGGTCGAGGATCGACTCCATCCGGTCCTCGACGGAATTGATTAAGCAGGCCGAACACTGCGGGCGGGGATCGATCCCCACGTTGAACCAGACAGGGCTGTTGAAGCTCGCGAGCTGGCGAACGAGGAGATAGGTGAGCTCGTGCTCGAACACCTCGCCGTCGCGTGGGGTTGCGAAGTAGCCGCCGGCGCGTCCCCAGGCGGCGATCGTACGAGCGACCCGGTCCACGAGTTGTCGCGCGCTCGTCTCCTGGTTCGAACCGTCCGGGTCCTTGGCCCCCTTGAAGTACTTGGAGACCACGACGTTGGTCGCGGTCATGCTCCAGAAGGCGGGGACCTCGATGTCCTTCTTCTCGAAGATGACCTCGCCCTTCTCGTTCGTGATCCGCGCCGTGCGGCGCTCCCATTCGATCTCGTCGTGGGGGTGGACCCCAGCGGTCGTGTAGATGCGGTCGAATGTCAACCCGTTCCTGCCCTCGCGCATGGGCCGACCGACCTCGACGCCGCTCCGCTCATGCTGACCGCTCGATTGAGCCAGCATCCCAACACCTCCTTCGTACCATCACTAGAACCGTGCCTCGCCAGTGGCCACGACGGACAAGAAGATCCTCCGAGAACCTCTTCCCCTTCGGGCCCGGTGGCTCTCGCCGTGAGCAGGCTGGAGACCGGAGGCTGGAGACCGGAGGAAAAACAGGCGATGCCCACTCGGTCGTTCCTCCGGCCCAATGCCTGGTGAGAGTCGCTTCTACTCCTGCCTTGCTCCTTTTTCGGCTCCCGGGACCACCATATGTGTCCCGGTTGTGAGTGTGTACCACCATATTTTGTGCGTGTCAAGAATCCCGGAAAAAAATCCTCTCGGGTGTTGTGTATTCAGCCCCCACAAGGGGTCGCGTCATTCGGCCGCTCCCCTCCGGATCGGCGACTGCCGGCGCGGCTGACTTTTTCCCCGCCGCCGCCGGACGAAAGCCGGAGACCGCCGCTAGAATACTCGTTCGCTTGCGAGCGTTCTGAGAGGGGCGCCGGACTGTACCGAACGAGAGGAGGAGTTAGAAATATGTTAGCATATCGACGCGCGGGGGTGCTCCTCGTTTTCGCGATCCTCGCCTTCTCGTCCGTCCACGTCCGGGCGCAATTCGACGACCCGATTCCCCTGCCGGGGGAGGCGCACATCGATCACGTCGGCGTCGATTTTCTCCTGTCCCAGAGCGCTCTTCGCTCGGGAGATTCGGCATGGCTCGCCGTGCGGTTCCAGATCGAGGAAGGGCATCACCTGTACTCGCCGGAGGAGGTGAACCTTCTTGCGGCTGCCGTCCGTTTCGATCCGGCACCGGGGCTCGTTTTCGGTCCCGTCTACCGTCCCCCTGGCCGCCGTGTCGTCTCGTCCGGCAACGTGTCCTGGGAGTACGAAGGGGAGGTCTACTTCCTCTGCCGGGCGACGGCTCTGCCCGATGCCGAGCCGGGGAAGAGGAAGTTCACGGCGCGAATCGACGCGCAGGTCTGCACGCGAGAGAACTGCTATCTTCCAACGCCGCCGGGCGGCGAACCGTTCTCTTTCGAGATCGATGTCGCCGCGGCCGGAGCAGAGGTTCCGCAGCAGCACGTCGATGTATTCGAGAAGTGGATCCCGATCGCGGAAAACGCGCTTTCCGAGGGCGCGAAGATCGATGTCCTCGGGGGCCAGGACGCCGTCCGCCCGGGTGACCGGCTGTGGGTCGCGGTTCGCGTGACGCCGCCCGCGGAGTCGTACCTCTCCGGCCCGACCGGGCCTGGCGTCGGCTTGTCGATCGAGCCCGTCCTCCCCGAAGGCTGGAAGAACGGTCTGGTGTCCTATCCGGCGCCGGAATCGATCACGGTCGAGCTGGGGAACGGCGTCGCTGTCGAGGCGAAGGGATACCGCGCCCCTGTCGTCGCGGGCGTCGCGATGGACGTCCCTGCCAGCGCGGGCGAGGGAAAGGTCGCGCTCTCGTTTCGCGTCCGCTACCAGGCGAATCGTGGCGGGGAGGCCCTGCGCCGCGAGGAGGAGGGCACGATCGCCGCGCTCGAAGTCGCCGTGACCGGACCGGGATCCCCCGTTCAGGCAGCACATGCCGGAGTCGTCGGACCTCTCGCCCGCGCGCTCGGAGTGGAGTTCCCGGTCCACGAGGAGCCCGTTCCTCCTGGCGGGAAGACCTGGGTCGCGATCCGCCTCACGCCGCCCACGGGCGCATTCCTCTTCGGCGCCTCCCGTCCCAAGGGAAGGGAGCTCTCGGTCGAGGTCCTGGATGTGCCAGGACTGAAGATCGGCCCCGTCTACCGCGCTCTCGGCGAGGAGCCGATCGAGTACCGGACCCCGAATGGTCTTCCCGTCTCCTCGAAGGGATACCGGGAGCGCGCCGAGTTCGGCTTCCGCGTCGAGCCATCGAAGGACGCGTCGGGGCTCTACCATGTCCCGGTCCTCGTGAGGTACGCCGTCGCGAGCGAGACCGCCGAGCTCGAGCGAAGCCGCGAGGGCGGCGACCTCTATCTCGTCCCGGTCGATGTCGGCGGCGGGACGCCGCGCGAGACCGAAGACGCGATCTTCGAGCGGCTGGATGAGGAGGAAAAGAAAGCCGGGAAGGCGCCGGACGACCTGCTCGGCAAGGGGTTGCTGGTCCTGCTGCTCGTCGCCTTTGCGGCGGGCGTAGCGGCCGATTTCAGCCCCTGCGTCCTCCCCATGATCCCCATCACGGTCGGCTTCTTCGGAGGCCAGGCGGCAGGCGGGGCGAGGAAGAGCATCGGGAAGGCCCTCGGGCTGGCGGTGTCCTACGTGCTCGGCCTCTGCGTGACCTACACGATCCTCGGGATGGTCGCCGCGCTCGCGGGGAAGTCGCTCGCGGGCTGGGCCGAGAATCCGTACGTGATCTGGCCCCTCGCGGGGGTCCTCGGCGCGCTTTCCCTCTCGTTCTTCGGCGCCTACGAGATCAAGCTTCCCGATGCCCTCCTCTCGAAGTTCGGCGCGGGCCAGGCGCGAAGCGGCCTGGCGGGGGCGTTCGCGATGGGTGCGCTTCTCGGTTTCGTCGCGGCTCCGTGCGTCGGGCCGTTCATCGCGACGCTCATCATCGCGGTCGCGCTCTCGGGCAAGATCCTGTGGGGAGCCGCGACCTTCTTCGTCTTCGGCCTCGGAATGGGGATGCTGTTCCTCGTGCTCGCTGTGTCGAGCGACTTCATCTCGAACGTCCCGGTACAGTGGATGACGAGGATCAAGCACCTGTTCGGCTTCCTGCTCCTGGCAGCGATCGTCTGGTTCGTGAAGCCGCTCCTCGTCCATGCGGACAAGGCGTGGGTCGCGCCGGTCCTGTGGGGCGCGATCGGCCTCGTCGGGGGGATCGTCCTGGGCGCGTTCGACCAGCTCGCGACCGCGGATGGCTGGGGCGCGAGGATCTTCAAGTCGATCGGAGTCGTGGGATGCCTCCTCGGGCTCCTCTACTTCCTCTCGGGGATGCAGGCTCTCGGGGTGGGACCACAGGCCGTGGCCTCGGGAACGCAGGGGACCGGGTCCTCGCCGGCACTGGCCAGCGAATGGCTCCACGACCACGACGAGGCCCTCGCGAAGGGCAAGGCCGAAGGGAAGCCGGTGTTCCTTGACTTCTACACGGAGTCGTGCATCCCCTGCAAGATCTACTCGGAGCAGGTGTTCCCCGAGCCCCAGGTCGCAAGCGAGCTCGATCGCTTCGTGAAAGCGAAGCTCGACGCCACGAGGCCCGAGAACGAGAGGCTGCAAACCCAAACATACGCCGCGCCGTCGCTCCCCCTCATCGTCCTCTACGATTCGAAGGGGAAGGAAGTGAGGAGGATCACGTCCGGGGGTCTCTCCGTGGCCGAGCTCGCGGCGATCTTGCGCGAGGTGAGGTGACCCGGCGAGAAGCGACCGCCCCGGAGAGGCGCATCCCTTGCGCGCGAGGAAAGAGCACCGTAACGTATCGCTTCGCAGAATCTCTTACTGGAGGTAACCCATGTCGAACAAGGTGGTGACCGCGCTCACGGTGGCGGCGCTGGTCCTCCTGCTCGCGAGCCCGGTCGCGGCTCAGAGCATGGAGGCCAAACGCGACGCCAAGATGGCCGAGGCGTGGACGAAGAAGGCGAACTGGATTTTCGACTACGACAAGGCACGCGAGGAGGCGAAGAAGTCCGGCAAGCACATCTTCGCCTACTTCACGCGCTCCTACGCTTACTGACCGCCCTGCGCGGCTCTGGAGAGCGGTGCGCTCTCCTCGGAAGAGTTCGCCCAGTGGTCGAAGAAGTTCGTTCTTTTCTGCCACGTCACGAGCCAGGTGCCGTCCGACAAGTATCAGAACCTCCTCGAGGAGAAGGGCGGGCGCGGCTTCCCGCACCTCATCTTCATGGACTTCGAGGGGAACAAGATCGGGGACGTGGGAGGACGAGACGTGGCCTCGTTCGAGCGGTCCGCGGCTGGCCTTCCAGCGCCGAAGTTCGATCCGGTGCTCGCGGAGAAGCTGACTTCGAACCTTGCCGCGGCGAAGTCCGCCATGGAAGCCAAGCAGTATGGCCGCGCGATCGAGGCGATCAAGGTGGTCCTGTCCG
>JACQVV010000212.1 GCA_016209595.1 Planctomycetota bacterium | reverse complement strand
GGCGTGGACCGTCCCCGCGTTCGCGCGGTCGATCCTTACGATCTCTCCCGGCCGGACCGCGTAGCGGATCTTCTCCCCGAGGACGAGGGGGGCCCCCCTCTGCCCGGTCAAGACCGCGACCGTATAGATGTCCCATGCGCCGTCCCGGACCCAGTCCTCGACCTGGTGGACGACGGTCTGCTTATCCCCCGCGAGGAGGATGTAGTCGTACTTCCACGAGAAGCCGCGGGCGAGAGGGAAGTACTCGGACGGGTCTTCCTGAGCCGCGGCACGCGGCATCGCCGTCCACAGTCCGAGCGCGACTCCCGCCAGAACCACCGCCGAGACGAAGCGCATCCCCGACCCTCCGAAATCCTTCCTCGAACTCCATGAAAGACTCTCCGTTGCCGGGATTCTATACTCGGACGTTCGGCGGACGACAAGAACACTCCAGTTTCGCGGTTTTCGACCGCCGCGATCATTCAACCGTCCACTCCAGGATCCCCGCCGAGGCGCCGGGCTGGAGCTGGACGTCGAGACGAAGCTGGAGCGCCCCGACCGGGGCGAATTCGACGGCGTTCATGCGGTCGAGGGCCGTGCCGTACGGCCGGCCCGCCAGCGGCAGGGCGGCCTTCCACTCCCCTTCCGCCCGGTAGAGAACACGCCACGAGGCGGGGACGCGACACTCGCCCCGGCCGGTGTCATCGAACCAGTAGACGGCGACGCGGCTTACCCGGCGCGGCACCTCGAACTCCATCTCGACCCACTCGGCGGTGCCCTTGTGGTCCCAGAACGTCATCCGCGGCAGGTCGGGATCGCTCGAGGAACGCGGGATCGTCCCGTCGCCCATCGCGAGGAGCGTGTCGCCCCGATGGCAGTGGGACGCCGACAGCCGGGCGCCGTTCTGGAAGAGCGTCGCCCCTTCGCCGGGAACCTCGGTCCGGTCGGCCGATTCCGGGATCCAGACGGCCATCTCGCCCCCGGCGCGGTTGTCCCACAGGTGGTACGGGACGGCGCGGAGCCGTGCGGGGCGCGCGACGCGCTTCCCCTCGGCGCGGTCGACGGCGAGGCCCTCCGCCCGCAGGACGACGACGGACCCGGCCCCCTCGAAAGGCTCGCGTGCCGCCTCTATCTCCGCTTCGGGTGAGAGGGCGAGGTTCCGCGCGGACCCGCCGTGGTCCTCCCCCTCCACGCAGTAGACGACGGGACCCCACTGGAGGGCGACCTTCCCGGCGTCGGCCTGGACGCGCGGGTCGGCGTGGATGCGGCGCGGGCCCATGGGAAGCGAGAGGTCCACTTGGTCGCCGGAGCGCCACTCCCTGGAGAGGGACAGGAAGCCGTCCGCGACAGGCGCATCGACCGGCTCTCCGTTCACCCGGACGGCGGGCGGGCGGACGCACCAGCCGGGGACGCGGAGCCGGAGCTCGAACGCGGCGGGCTTCTCCGGGAAAAGGACCACGCGCACGTCTCCCGACCAGGGGTACTCGGTCTCCTGGACGACGCGGACCCGGCCCGAAGGGAGAAGGGTCGTGGTCTCGCCGGCAATGTAGAGAACGATGAACACGGTGTCGCCGCGGGTCGCGTAGGCGCGCTCGCCCATGGCGGGGAGGAAACGCACCAGGTTCGTCGGGCAGCAGGAGCAGTCGAACCAGGGGACGCGGTGATGGTCCCCGCGGGAGGCGAGGGGGTTGTCATAGAAGAAGCGGTCGCCGCGGAGCGAAACGCCCGAGAGGACGCCGTTGTAGACCTCCCGCTCGAGAACGTCGGCGAATCTCCCCTCCCCCGTGAGGAGGAACATGCGGTGGTTCCAAAGGGCCATGCCAATGGAAGCGCAGGTCTCGCAATAGGCCGACTCGTTGGGGAGGTCGTAGGGCCGCGTGAACCCCTCGTTGCTCGCGGAGGCCCCGATCCCGCCCGTGACGTACATCTTCCGGTCGATGACGTCGTGCCAGAGCCGCTCCAGGGCGGCCATGAGCCCGGGATCGCCCGTCAGGGCCGCGACGTCGGCCATGCCGCAGTACATGTACATGGCGCGGACGGCGTGGCCGACGACCTCGGACTGATCGCGGACGGGCAGGTGGTCCTGCGCGTACTCCCCGAAGGGCGTGCGCCCCTCGCGAGGGCCGCGCTGGTCGAGGAAGAACCCCGCGAGGCGGGCGTACCGCTCCTCGCCGGTGCGGCGGGAGAGCTTGACCAGGGCGAGCTCGATCTCCGGATGGCCGCACGGGTCGAGGCACCGGCCCGGGCCGAACTCTCTTGCGATCAAGTCCGCGAAGCGGATCGCGACGTCGAGCAGCTTGCGCTTGCCCGTGGCGGCCTCGTAGGCCACGGCGGCCTCGATCAGGTGGCCCGCGCAGTAGAGCTCGTGGCCGTGGCGCATGTCTTTCCAGCGATCCAGGGGACGCTCGAGCGTGAAGTACGTGTTGAGGTAGCCGTCTTTCTCCTGGGCCGAGGCGACCCTGTCGATGACCTCGTCGGCGCGGCGCTCCAGCGCCTCGTCGGGCAGGACAGCGAGCGTGTAGGCGACGCCCTCGATGACCTTGTAGACGTCCGAGTCGTTGTACCGCTGTCCGGCGTGGGGTCCCTTCTCCCGTCCCCCGGCACGGGCGAAGTTGGCGATGCGGCCCGTCTGGGCGCATTTCTCCAGGCACGCCTCGACCGTGACGCGACGGTTCGTCTCGATCTTCGGCGCCCAGAAGGCGTCGCGGATCGAGACCCGCTGGAACGGGACGGGAGAAAGCGGGCTCGGGGGCTTCACGCGTTCATCCTGGCAAAAGGCGCCCGAGGCGGCGACGGCGGCCGCGACGACGCACCACCTCGACACGAACGAATGGAACATGCGGCGCACCCTACGCCCGTCCCGGCGCTCCCTTGTGGACACCGGATCCTCCATGCCAGGATAGGATACTCGATGGGTCGAGTCTTCACATCCAACCTCTCGGGGCAATGCGGGTGGTCGCGGGACAGTTGACGCTCCCGCTCGTGGGGCTCCTCTGCGAGACCGTGCTGCCGGGCGAGGAGCGCACGGTCGAGCCGCCGGTCGTCGAGGAGACGGCGCTCGCGGCGCTCGCCTCCGCGGGCGTCTCGCGGCTCGCCGTTCTCACGATCACGTCCGCGCTCGAACTTCCCGCGCTCGTCACGGCGCGGTGGGGCACCGAGTGCGAGGTGCTGTCCGTCGCGCCAAAGGCGCTCCAGCTCCGGGGCGTGCGGCGGGTGCGGCTCCTGGAAGCGCGGGGCGCGAAGTGCCCCTACGAGGGAGACTTCGAAGCCGTGGAGGACCCGTCGCCCCCTCTGGCCGGCGACGTCGTACGCGCGGCGCACTCGCTCTTCGCCGCGCTCGAGCTCGGCGCCGTCCCGGAGGCGCGCGAATGGCAGGAACGCCTCTGTGAGGTCGTGCCGGGCCTCCTGCGCGCGGTCTGCCCGCCCGAAGGGCTGCGAGAGTCGCTGCGCCTGCCGCCGCACGAGGCGGTGCGCAAGATCGCGCAGGAGCTCGCCGCGCGCACGCCCGGCGAGCCCGCGTCCTGCGACGTCGAACGCGCGCTCCGAGAGCTGACCACGAAGCCCGACCTCAGGCCGAAGCTGAAGCAGCGTCCCTGATCCCAGGTCGTGGCGATCCAGCGCCGCCTGGACGTCTACGATCCGCAGGTAACCGACGAGGGCGAGGAACTCGGACGACTCCAGAAAAGGCTCTAGCAAGCGGGGCTGCTGCAGGTCGCGCGCGAGACCGCCAAACGCGAGCTGCGAATGCTCCGGGGCATGCCGAGCCATCACTACGACTACAGCCACTACCTCGCTCATCTGGAGACGATCGCGCGGCCCCCCTGGCACCCGGAGCCGCTGCCGCCCGTGGCTCTGGCCCGGGTCGAAGCGGCGCTTGAACGCGAGCACTCGGGCCTGGAGAAGCCCAAGCGCCGCATCCAGGAGTACCTCGCCGTGCGCGCGCTCGGCATGCTCGACGAGGACATGCCGGACGAGGACGCGGACGAGGACGAGGACGGCGACGAGGACGATGTCGGGAGCGCCGCGTGGGAGCGCTGGACGAACCGGCGCGACGCGGCGATCACCGCGCTCGTGTTCTCTGCGCGCGCCGCCGGGGTCCTGGGCGCGCGTCAAGAGCATCGCCGACGATTGGCTCGATCACGGGCCCGTCGCGCTCGTCCGGCCCGCGGCAGATGGGCCCTGGAGTCCCAGGACGCGAGCACGATCTGCTGGGCCATGAAGCAACGTCTCGAGCGCTGCCACGATCCTGAACTAGACCCCCCGCCGCGAGATCTCGCGCACAGCTTCTACGCGGACGAGCGGCTGCGCGCCGCGATCGGCACGAATGTGGTACTCCACGAGCTCCTGCTGCCGTGGTTCCGGCAGAGTTTCAGAGACGGTCGCCTCGATCTCCGGCAGGCGGCCGAGACGATGGAGGCGATCGGCAGGGTCTACGTCGGCCTCCTGCTCTGGCCCTGGTGGGGAGAGGAGACGGAAGACCGCCGGGCGAAGTACCGCGCCAAGCAACTCGAGCGCGTGCGTCCCTTCCTCGATCCCGGCGATCCGGCGGGCCCGCCCACGGCCGAAGAGTGGGCGGCCTGGCGAGCCCTGCGCGACGGCACTCTCCGGGAGGGTCCGTCGAAGGACTGGCACGCGGCGCTCGACGTGATTCCCCAGGAGGGCTGGACGCCCGGTGATCGAGACTTCCTTGAGCGCGCCGCCCGGCGTGCGCGCGACGATGATGAGAACCTCGCCTATTTCGTTCTGTGCGCGCTTGCCTCTAGGCCGCGAAAGGAAGACCTCCCCCTCATCGAGGCGATGGCGCGGCTCGGGGACCCGACGCACGCGGACCTCGCGCGCGGGCCCTTGCGCCGCGCCCGCCGTCTCCTCGACCCCGAGGCGTCCCGCGTGAGGGCTGAGGCCGGCGACGAACCGGACGACGACGACGACTGGCTGGACGACGATGAATGATCCGCGCGGCCCCTCCAGTTATCAGTTTTCATCCTTCAGCCTTCGGAACCGCCGTCTCTGAAGCCTGATGGCTGAAGACCGGTCCGGCGATGCTTGACACCCCATGATGGCCTGAACAGATCGGACGGAGGCAGACCCCTGGCCCGTCGACTGAACGGATCGCCAAGTGCTACTTCCAGAACTGCCACCACTTCCTGGCTGAGATGCCGTTTGCAGCCGCCCCAGACGGTATGCCGAAGTCGGGGCGGATCGCAGCGATGAGCGCGGGTTCCCTGGAGCAGCGCCGGTAGCTGGCCCACGCCACCGGGTCCTTCTCCTTCGAGGGCTCGTTTGCGGGGTTTCCCGTTGCTGCCCGCACGAGACCGCCCAATGCCCGATCATGGGCCAAGTGCGCGTCCCCCTCGGAGAGGCCCAGCGAGACCAGTTTCGCGTGAGTGAGGTCACAAGATGCCTTCCTTGCCTCGCCTCCCAGGACGACGTCGACCACCATCTCCACCGTCAGCGCGGATGGCAACACGATCGACATGTCATCGGTCCAGCCTTCCGGAATGCTCGTCATCGCTGCCGGCTAACGTGTATTAGGCGGCCCTCCCAAGATGAGAAGCGTGCCAGGTAGGGCAGGCGTCGCCGTGAGGGCGGGTTCACGCTTCTCGAAGAGCTGCACATAAAACGGCGCTCACCCTCTAGCCTAGGAGTCGAGCAGCGTGGCATCGAGTCACGTGCTCGTATCTGTTTCTGAAAACGGCACCGTAGCATCCGCTAGCCAGTTTGCAGCCTGGTGACGCTCCGACGCGATGCTAGTGGCGAGACGGACGCTCGCGGCCGAAGCGAACGCCAGCGGTTTCCCGGCGACGGCCAAGTCGTTCTCGAGGATCTGGACGCCCGACAGCGAAAACGGCCCAAACCACGACGCCTTGCAGAGGGCTTGAAAGTCCATCGCGGTGTGGCGAAGCGAGAACTCCCGCAATCTCCAGTGTACGGTGAACGCGACGTCCTTGTACGCATTCAGTTCATCGATGGAACGGAGTTCTGGAGCCTTCAGAACGGTCGTGGGCTGAAGGAAGCCGAGCGCGGAGGCCGTGGCTCGTGGGTCGGCTTGAATGTCGTGCGGGGGGATGTCTCGGCGTCGAAGTGCCCATGCGAGCACAACAAGTGCCTCCGCGCGCCAGCTGGCGTTGACCGAGCTCTGGCCGGGCAACTCCCCAAATGTGGCTGAAAGCAGATCGGCCTCGGCTGACTCGAGACTCGAGTCGATCTCCACCGACCGCCACCACAACAAGACGCGCTCCCAGAAGGCTGCCGCGCCAGCCCTGTCCGGGTCGTTCTCAAGGCTTCCGCGGCATGAGACGACGGCGAGAACCAATGCTCGGCGTGCCACTTCGGGGCCGGAGGGTGGGCGCGCCTCGTGCTCGTCGTCCGGATCGGGATGGTCAGCCATGCTCCGCCCAACGTGTATTGGACAGATCCGCACAAGTACCTCGAACGCGGCGAGGCGGTCTGCCTAGTGTGGCTTGGAATCGCGCGCGCGGGCGACGCAAGGTATCGTGAGTGCCGGAGATGCGGCGCGGCCGGCGCGAGGCCATGCTGAGTGCTGGGCGGGTCCGCCTAGCAGTCCGAGGAACTCGCGCGCTGTCGATGACACGCCGACCGGAAGGTGGCGGCCGGACGGGGCCGAGTGGAGCCGGGTTCACCTTCGTCATCCTGCGAGCAGGCGGTCGGCCGGGCTCCGGACTCCGGCCGGGCCGCGGTTAGCGATGTGGGGGTAGACCGTCGTCGTGGCGACGTCCTTGTGGCCGAAGATGGGGAGCATAAACGCCCGGTGCTCTCCCGGGCAAGGCAGCTTTCCGGCGACGGCGTCGCGTTTGAGCCGGCCGGGAGCGTCCTGCTGCGTCACGGGGCCTATCTTCCCGGCGGTCGTTCCTCGCCCGGCCCGCCGGGGGAGGCCGTGGCGCCGCCGGTGGTGCCAGTCGAACGCTCCGCGCCCCTGCAAGCCCTTGCGCTTAAGGACTTTAAACTTCCGCGCGGCCGAGGGTGACGCGCTCCTTCCGTTCGGCGGTCGCCGGGGTAGGGCTCGTCTCGATCCGGGGCGAGCGGAACGCGTGCGCCGCGGCGAAGGTCGTGATGGCGCAAGGTCCTCCTCGCGACGCTCTGGAGCTACTCGCCGCTCACCGTCCCCAGACGCCGGCTGGAAATGCAACGTTGGGGTTCATGAGACACCGGAGACGATGATCGCGTACGATGATTCCCATGCTGGCTTTCCAGCGACTCCCCCCGACCTCCCCGGACCTCTTGAGGGACGACGCACGCCCCTATTTCCTGTGGTGGCTCGACGCGACGGTGGCCGACCTACGCGCCGCCCTGGGCGACCCGGATCCGGCCCGGCGAGCGTACTGGATGGGGGCCCTGCTTCGCGAGGCCAACACCCGAGACGTCTGGCTCTTCGTCACCCCGGACCAGGTGCGGGATCACTGGCCGATGCTCGCCAGACATCTGGGGCGAACCCGCGGCCTGTGGGCTTGGTTGCTCCGCCTTGAGGAACCGCGTGGACCCTCCGCCGGAGAAACCCATGCGTAGCGCCTTCGACCGCCGGGTCGTCCCCGAGGTGGCTCTGCAATTCGTGCGCGAGAGCCAGCGCATGGCCCCGTGCCATCTCGGAGGCGGGGCGGCGCTGTCGGGAGCGTTCCTGGCCCACCGGCTGAGTCGCGACCTGGATCTGGTGTCGCACGATCGGGATCACGTCCGAACCCTCGCCACCGGCCTTTGCGAGCTCGCCGCCTCTATCGGGGGACGCGCGGAAGTCGCCCGAGACGCGGGGTCGTTCGTTCGCGCCCGCGTCCATGCCGGACCGCTGACGCTCGAGGTCGACTTCATCCACGAATCCACACCGGACATCGAGCCGCCACCCCCTCCGCTCGAGGGCGTGACGGTCGAGTCGCTGGTCGATCTCCGCGCGAATAAGATCACGTGCATCCTCTCCCGTTCGGAGCCGCGCGACCTGGTGGACCTCCTGTTCCTTGACCGCGCCGGCTATCCCCCGGAGGGCGATCTCTCCCTGGCGCTCCGCAAGGACGCCGGCATCGACCCCGGCGTCCTGGCCTGGCTGCTGAGGCAATTCCCGGTAGAACCACTTCCCTTGATGTTGGAACCGCTGACCGTGGAGGAACTCGACCGGTTCCGCCAGGTCCTTATGGAGCGGTTCCGCCGGGAGGCGATCCCGGGGGCCTAACAGCCTGTGGAAAAAGTCGCCTCGTCAGAAGAACTTGTGGGTCGTCGGTGGCTCAGGCAAGGCCCCCAAGGCGCGGTGCGACCGCCCACACGACTCCCATTCCCATTCAGCATTGATGTTGCCTGTTGCTGTTTCCCGTTCGTGTTTTCTTTGTCGGTCCGGGCGGGCTCATAGGATTCTCCCGAAGAACCGAAAGTCAATCGCCCGCGTGACCGAGGGTGACGCGCTCCTTCCGTTCGGCGGTCGGCGGGCCGGGCACGGTCCCGCTCGGGGACGAGGGGAGAATAGCTCGCGCTCTGGGGCTACTCCCCGCTCACCGTTCCGGGCGGACGCTGATCCGCCACGAGTTCGCCGAACGTCCCGGCCGCGATCGTCTCGCGAATCCTCTGCATGAGGCGCTGGTAGAAGGTCACGTTGTGCGCCGTGAGAAGGACCGGCGCGAGGAGCTCGTTCTCCCGGGCAAGGTGGGCGAGATAGGCGCGGGTGAACGTCCGGCAGGCGTAGCAGGGGCACTGGGGGTCGAGTGGGCCGCGGTCGTCCTTGAATCGGGCGTTCTTGAGATTCAGAACGCCCTCGCTCGTGAAGGCGTGGTTGTTCCGCGCGTGGCGGGTCGGGATCACGCAGTCGAAGAGGTCGATCCCGCGCGCGACGGCGAGAACGATGTCCTCCGGGAGTCCAACGCCCATGAGATAGCGGAGCCGGTCCTCGGGGAGCGAAGGCAGCGTCGCCGCGAGAACTTTCATCGCCTCGGCCTGGGGCTCCCCCACCATGAGGCCGCCGACGGCGTAGGCGGGGAAGTCCATCTCGACGAGCTGCCGCGCGCACTCGGCGCGGAGGTCGAGGTGGATCCCGCCCTGGACGATCCCGAGGACGGCCTGGTGGGGATCGAGGGGCGCGTCGCGCGAGATCCGCGCCCAGCGAAGAGTTCGCCGCACGCAAAGGTCTGCCTCGTCCCGCTCCATCGGGAACGACCCGCACTGATCGAAGGCCATGACCAGGTCGGCGCCGAGCGCGCGCTGGATCTCCATCGCCCGGGCCGGCCCGATCTCGACAGCGGTGCCGTCCACGGGGCTCCGGAAGACGACCCGGTCGTCGAAGATGCGGACATTGCCGCCCAGGCTGAAGACCTGGTAGCCTCCGGAGTCGGTGAGGATCGGTCCCGGCCACGCCATGAAGCCGTGGAGGCCGCCGAGCTCCCGCACCCGCTGCTCGCCCGGCCGCAGAGCCAGGTGGAAGGCGTTGGCAAGGACGATCCGGGCGCCCGCGAGGGCGAGATCCGCAGGCGTCATCCCCTTCACCGAGGCCCGCGTCCCGACCGGCATGAAGGCCGGCGTGTCGAAAGGACCGTGGTCGGTCTGGGCCCGGCCCAGGCGAGCCCGCGTGCCGGGATCCCGACCGACCACGCGAAAATCCAGCGGCATTTTCTAAGTACTTAGGAAGATCTACCGGTACCGCTCGATCTCGACGCCCGGGTAGTAATGGCGGACGATCGCGAGCGCGTTCTCGCCCCGCCGGGCGAACCCTTCGGCCCCCCACTGGCAGAGGCCGACGCCGTGCCCCCAGCCCCGGCCGTCGAAGCGGAACTTCGTGCCGGCGCGCAGGGCGGTGAAGGCCGTCGAGCGGAGCTCCGACGTGCCCAGGGC
>JACQVV010000197.1 GCA_016209595.1 Planctomycetota bacterium | reverse complement strand
TCCGGCCCCGGACCCGGAGCGGCAGAAGGCCGCGCTGGCGATGAACCTCGAGGCCCACCGGCTCGCCGAGGCCGGAGAGATCGAACACGCGATTCTCACCTTCGAACGCCTGGCGACGCTCTACCCGGAGAGCTTCCTCGCCCCGCGCGCCGACTTCGCGGCGGCGTCGCTCGTGGGCCGGGACGGCCCGCGGGCGGGGGCGGAGCGCTTCCTCCGCTTCGTCGAGAAGCGCCCCGCGCACGAGCTCGCCGACGACGCGCTCTGCGAGGCGGCCGCACTCGTCCTCGCGCTGGAAGACGTCGAGGAGACCCGGACGCTCCTACGCCGGGTCCTCGCCGAGTACCCGGGAGGGGACCGCGCCGCGGAGGCGGCCTTCCGTCTGGGCAAGGTCGAGGAGGAGGCGGGCCGCCGCGAGGACGCGCTCGCGGCGTACCGTTTCGCCTTCGAGGCCTACCCCGGGACCTCGTGGGCGAGCCAGGCCCTCGCGCGACACCGCGAGCTGGAGGTGAAGTAGTGCGCGCCCGATCCTGGATCCCCCTCGCGGGGACGGCCGCGCTCCTCACGGCCTGCGCCTCGCAGTCCCCGGAGCGGGCCGAGTCGCCGCCCGAGGCCTCCGGCTACACCGCTCAGCACCCCGCGGCGCTCGACGGACGCACGGTGACGCACGGCCCGGATGAGAAAGGCGACATCTACTCGAAGCGGCCCGTCGCGGAGTACGACCCGGCCGGCGGCGGGGGCGACCTCTCGCTCGAGGGGGGAGCGTGGAGGCTCGCCGTGCGCGCGAACTCCCCCGAGGAGGCCGCGCTGGGAGAGCGCGCCCACGCCGCGGCGATCGGCTGGTTCGAGGCCTACAACCGGACATCCCGCCCGCTCGCCGACCCGCCGCGGTCCCTCTGGGCGATCCGCGCGGGCGACGGGCTCTACGTCTTCCCCTGTTGCCCGAAAAAGGTCGTGGTCGGTGCCTCTTGCGCGCTCCCCGTGCTCGTCCTGAACTTCCGCGAAGAAGCCGTGGGGATCGAGGTCTCGGCCAGCGGCGAGGGCGAGGTCGATGTCCGCCCCGCGTCCGGCCAGGTTCTCCAGATCCCGCCGGGCCGGATGGAGGAGGTTTCCTTCGAGATCGTGGCCCGGACCGCGGGGAGGGCAGGCGTCCGGATCGAGGCGCGGATAGAGGCCTCGCCCGAGCCGTTCTGGCAAACGGCCATCTTCGAGGTCGGACCCGCGGGAGGATGAAAACTTCTCCCATCGCCTCGTCCGTGCTGGTCCTCGTCGCCACCGTGACCTGGGCGCAGGACGACCACCGGTTCGCCGACTTCCGCCCCGCTCCGGTCGAGTACGAGCCGTCGGGAGAGGTCGCGCCCCTTCCAGGCAGCGGCTTCGACTCGGCCGCTCTCGAGGAAGCGGGCTTCCCTGTCGCTGCGCGCGAGACCCTCTGCCGGCTTGGATTCGCGGTGGTGCGATCGGGGCGGAGCGACGTCCTCGACACGTATGATCGTACCGCGAAGCTCGGGCTCCCTCCCCTCTACACGGCCGATCTCTTCCTCCACTACCACGCCCTCGTCTTCGCGCGGGTCCTCGCGACGCTGGAGGACGAGGTGCTCGCGCCCGGCCTGGAGAGAATCTCGCTCGCGCTCCTCGAGGAGCTCGCGCGGGAGGGCCCGGATCCTTCGAGTCCGGCCGGGAGGGCGGCGCTCTCGTGGGCGGCCACGTTCGCCGCTCTCGGCGGCGACCTTTCCCGGACGCCCGGACCGGTCGAGGACGAGGTCGCCCGCGAGATCGCGCTCGTCCATGCGGCCGAGGGAATCGCGCGATCGCCCATCCTGGGCCGCGACGTGGACTATGGCCTTTTCCGGCCGCCCCGGGGCTACGCCCAGGGTCCGAGGCTCCGCTACTTCCGCCGGATCCTCTGGGCGGGGACGATCGGTTTCCGGACTTCAGGGGACGAGCTCGACGCCGCATTCCAGATCGCGCGCGCTGTCTCGGAAGCGCGGCTCGAGGGCGGAAGCGCTCTCGATCTCCTCGACGACCTCGCCGCGGTCGTGGGTTTCTTTTCCGGCGCGTCCGCGGATCTTGGCCCCCGCGATGTTCTCGGCAGAGGAAGTTCCTCCGCCCCCGCGAGTCTGGAGCGCCTCACCGTAGGTCCCGACGACGCGCCCCCGGAGATCCTCATCCTCCCGCGGACCTCGCTCCCCGACGCCCATATCCTCGCCCGCCTCGCCCACCCCCACGTGGGCACGCAAGAAGAGCCCCGCCTCTTCCCATCGGCCCTCGACATCTGGGCCGTGTTCGGGTCGAGCGAGGCGGACACCGCGCTGCGTACCGAGGGGGCGGAGGCCTTCCGAGGCTACGCGAGCGAACGCCTCCGCCTCGCGGAGCGCTTCGCCCCGTTCCTGCCGTTCGAGTCCTCCCGCTGGGGCCAGACGCTCTACTGGGGCTTCCTCCACGCGGCGAAGCCGCTGCTTTCGTCCGACGCCCGCGCCCCCTGGGCGTTCGCGCGGGAGCCTGCGTGGGCGGCGCGAGGCCTCGAGGCCGTGCTCGGGGCGTGGGTCGAGGGACGCCTCGAGGGGCGCTCCGGGTCCGCGCGGCGCGACCTCGCTCGCATGCCGCCCGGGGGCGTCCTCCTTCCTCCGCCGGCCTTCTTCGCGCGCCTGGAGGCCCTCGCGCGGATGGCCCGCGAGGGGATCGCGAGCCGCGACTTCCCGCGGCGCGGGCTTCCGGGGCCCGGAGAGGCGGGCGATCCCGTGGAGCTCCTGGGCTCGTTCGAGCGCGTCCTCGGCCGGTGTCGCGAGATCTCGATCGCGACGCGCGAGGGGCGCGGCCCCCGCGAAGACGATGACGCCTTCCTCGCATCGCTCCCCGCCGAACTCGCCCGGCTCCCCGTCCACCCCGAGGGAGCCGGGGATCGGGAAGCGACCTCGATCGCCTTCACCCTCCACGTCCGCGGCCGGGGGGCGTACCACCTCGTCGAGTCGGCCGGGCCGGCCGACGACCTCATCGTCGCGCTGCCGGGCTCCGGGAGACCCATCCTCTACGTCGGCCCCGCGCTTCGCTGGAACGAGTCGGTGGTCCCGGAAGATCTCCCGGAGGGACCGCTCGCCCTCGACCCGCCGCCATTCGCCAGGATCTACACCGTGGCCGGAGAGTAGCCGCAGCCTCTGGTAGAGTGTCGGGCCATCCCGAAGAGGAGGATTCCCGATGTCTCGCCCCGCGTGCGCCACCGTTCTGACACTCGCCGCGTTCGCCTTCGTCCCGGTGGACCTCCGCGGACAGGGCAGCGAGCCCGACGACCGGCTGGAGGCCGCTCACATGCCCGGCGTCGTCTTCGCCTCGGAGGCCCAGGCCCTCCTCGACTCGTCGCGAGGCGCGTTCGAGGAGAGGAGGGGCCAGATCGCGAACCGGACCGCGAAGGACCGCGAGGCCCTCGCGGGATTCGCGGGCCGCTTCGAGAGGATCGACGCCAACCTCGCGGGTCTCGGGTTCGACGCGCCACGTGTCCTCGGCGCCCGCCAGCAGGCGGTCTCCCGCCTCGGGGACCTCGCCGCCCAGGTCGAGTCGTTCGGGTCGCTCGACCTCGACCCCTTCCTGGCGATCGAGCGGCAGTGGATGCCGGCCCTGGGACGAGCGTACGGGGGCCTCGATGTCCGCTCGGTCCAGAAGGAGATGGCCGCCCTCTTCGAGTTCCCCGACGGCGGGCACTTCAAGCCCGGGGCGCTCCTCGCCTTCTCCTACGACGGGCTCGTCCCCGAGCGGACCTCCGCTCCGCCATTTCCGGCGGGCTTCGAGGAGGAATCCTTGGCCCCTCCCTACCCTCGGGTGCGGATGTCGCCCGGCGCCGCGGAGCGCGTCCGGTGGGCGAACGCCGCCGGGCGGCTCGCGGTGCTCGCCAAAGGCGAGGGGGACCGCGCGCCGCTGGAGACGAGCGAGCTCCAGGTCGGGACCTTCTTCCGCCTCCCGCCGGGAGTGAAGAGGACGACGCTTGCCGCCTCGCTCTCCCTCTCCTGGTCCACGCTCGCCGCCGCGACCGGGGAGCCGTCCGGCTCGAAGGTCGTGCTCTGGCTCCTCGTCGCCTCGGCCTCGCCCGCGGGAGAGTTCCAGCGGATCGCGGTCGTCGATCGCTTCCTCCTCTCCTCGAGCAAGGCGGCGGCATGGGGGACCGCGGCGGACCGCGGGCGGTCGCAGATCCATCTGTCGGGGGAGTTCGCCGGCTTCCGCCCGGGCGACACCCACCTCGTCCTCGTGGAGGTGCTTGCCATCGCCGATGCCCCCGGCGCCCTCGCGATCGCCGGAGCCTGGGGCAAGCTGGACGGCATCCGGATGCTTCGCTACTACCGCACGGGGACCGCGCAAGAATAAGTTCACAGATTCCCCGCCCAGGTTTGTGTCGAATTCGGTCGCCACGAAGGAGCGAAACCGGAGGCGTAGCCTTGTTCCGCTGAGGATTTCGCGACTGCGCGCCGGCCGAAGGCGGCCCGAAGATGGGATGCAGAAATGGGAAGTTGTTTCTGCGCGGGCCCCTGTCCTCGCCCTGGAGTATCCCCAGGATGAGGGACGCGAGGTAGCGGCAGGCATCCGCGGCTTGTGGGGCTCCATACGTCGTCCTCGAGCTCTCCGCGGCGAAGCCGATCACGAGCCCCGGCAGGGACCCGCGAAAGCGGTTGACCGCCGAGAGGTCCCCCACGAGCACTCACTTCGTCCGGGGCACCGTACCGCGAATCCGTTGGATGTACTGGCTTGCGAGACTGAGGAACTCGTCCTCGATCGGCCTGAGGATCTCGACATCCAGGACATTCGTTCCGTAGTAGCCGCTCGGGAAGCGTGTGCCCGTGAGCCCTGTGATCCTGCTGGCAGCGGTCAGGTAGTCCTCGACGATCTCGGCGGGGAAGCCCTTCTTCTCCGGAACTTCGAGCCAGCCCAAGCCGAACTTCCCTTGGACCGTGAAGACTACGACCGTGAACTCCGCCTTGACGCGTGGATCAGGAAGGCGCATCGAAACAGACGACGTTCCCCAGGATGTGCGGAGACCCATGGCAACCAGTTTCTCGATGAGTCTTCCCACGAGTTCGATCGTAGGCACGCCGCACGCACCGGCCAGGAGTTCGAAGAACTGCTGGCGGGAGAGCTTCGGTTTTCTCTTCGCCGCGGGAACGGCCTGAACCGAGCCGACCGTGGTGATCCTCATGAGGCTTCCCAGTCTGGAGGAGTTCTTGCCCAGGAGACTCGCGAGGATCGCGACGGTTTCCTGCATCCGCTCTTTCGACAAACCGCCCTCTTCGCCATCCGATTCGATCACGGAGGACAGAGGGGACTCGCCGAAGGCCTCTCCGGACGCGATTCGCTTCAACGAAAACTCGTCGGGCTGGCGCGCGATGTACTGATAGAGTTCGGGTGCTCCCTGCTCAATGCAGACCAGAGCAAAGATCACCGCCGTCCGATGGGCAAAGGACGTCGTGTCAGTCTCCTGGTCGGGCATAAGCAGCAGGAGGTGGACGATATTCACGACTCGCTTGATCGCGCGCGGATTCAAGCCGACGGTCGTCTCGAGGACCGATCGGAGCTTTGAGAGGACGTCATCTTTGATGGAGTCGTCCATTCCCTCCAGCAGGGACCTGAGATAGCGAGTGGTGTTGTAACTAGCCAGGGGCATCTGGAATGGGACCTGGACCATCTTGTCGAAGTACGACTTGCCGCGCCTTTCCGCGACGCGCACGCCGAGCTTCTCCTCGAGTCCCTGGCCGATGACCTCGTAGTCGCAGGCGAGGAGGAAGATCATCCCCTCCACGTCGAGGAACAACTTCAGGATCTCGAGGATCTCGATCGCCCGGCCGGGACGGATCCGGTCAAGATCGTCGACGCAGACCAGGATGCGTTCGTAGGGAGTTTTTTCGGTCACCTCCTGGACCAGGGACTTCAGATTCCCCTTGAGCTCCTCGAGGACGTCGAATCTCTGCAGGATCAGGTCGAACTGACTCGGCTCGAAGGCCTTCTCGAGATCGACTCCGACCTTCGACTTGGCAACGCGGCACAGTAGGCTCCAGGCGCCCTTCCCGATTTTGTCGAGGAGTTCTCGGGCGCGCGCCTGAGGCGCCCTGTGCTTCAGGGCATTGATGATTCCGAGGAAGACGGCGATGGGGAGCGAGTCGTCGGGTTCCGCCTGGGCGTACTTCCACGTGTTGATCCAGAGGTGGGGAATCTCCTCTCCGACCTCGGAGAGGACCAGATTCATCAGGCTTGTCTTGCCGCTGCCCCACGGACCTTGGATGCCGATGGTCATGGGTGTCGGAGTGCGACGGATGAACTCCGCTACCGCCTTGACGTGCCCCGAAAGAGCAAGCCCGTTGACGTCATCCTGGGGATCGGATACCGGAACGTCGCTGACACCTGCTCTCATGGACATCGCAAGATCCGCTCTCCGTGTAGCGACCCGAATCGGAGAACATTCTATCAAGAGGAGGGGCTGTGCGGAGACCGGAGAATCGCTCCTCCCGGCATGCCGGCCTGGGTCGCCAGCCCTGAAAGCCGGAAGGTTTTCGAGCGCCCGAACATGCTGATCCGCCTCAGTGTTCTGGAAAAGGTCTGGGGGGCTCGTGGGCGCCGGCGGCCGCGAGTTCTACGAGGGGCCTTGGGCGATCCGTGGGCGAAGGTCCGCCGGCTCGCCGCCGACTACGCCATCGGGTCCGGGTCGATCGCCGGGATCTCGGTCTTCATCGACGCCCCGGAGAGCGACGAGCTCCTCGTGCGAGACGACGCGCCCCTGTCGGGCGTCTTCGAGCCCTTCCGAGACCTTCTGCCGCACGTAGATCTCGTACAGGATGTCGTCCCAGCCAGCGTCCTCCGGGAGGTGCTCGATGACCTCTCGCGCCTGGTCCTTCACCTTCCTCGCGACGTTCTCGCTCATGGCGGTCCGGCCCTCGTCCGGGAGATGTCTGCGTTGGCGGCCCCGCTTGAGTATAGCCTGGAACCCGGCGACTCGGCAGATCGGGAATGCTCCTCGGTCCCCTCCATCTCGCGAGGCGGGACCGGGCGCTTCGCACCTACCGCTGATCGGCCTCGGCGCGGTCCCGGATCCCACGGATGAGGATCGTCATCGAGGAAAGGTTCACCATCTCCTCGATCTCCGGCTCGTTTTCGAGGACCCAGCGCATGATCCAGCTCGTGGGAGCCACCTTGGCCACGCCGCGGTAGGAGATGACCGCCTGGGTCGCCTCGCGGACCGAGTGCACGGTCCAGTGGAACGCGCCGGAGACGTCCCCATCCAGCGAGCGGACGAGGATCGTCCTCTTCTCCGGGTCTTCGGCATAGAGGAGCGTGTACTGGATGTTCCGGATCGGCGCCTCGATCCGGTAGCGCACGCGGACCTTCGTGCCGTCGCGCTCCAGGACCTCCGACTCGACGACCTTCGGCGTGAACTCGCGATAGCTCCCATAGTCGGTCAGGATCTCCCAGACGCGGTCGGGAGTCGCCCGGACGAGGCCGATGACCTCGATGGGCCGCGCCCCCTGGCTCCCGCTCTCCTCGACGCGAGAGAGGATCCCCTTCTCCAGGAACGGGAGGAGAGCTTCGATCTCGCCCGCTTCCGGGCCGGGCTCCACTGCCTTCTCGGCCTCGGCGGGCGTCTGGACCGGCTCGGGCACCGGAGGCCGGGACCAGAGGAAAGCCCCGCCCGCCACGGCGAGAACGGCCGCCGCCGCGAGCGCGATCTTCTTCTTTCTCGTCCCGGCCATCGCCCAGAAGAGTACCCGAGGCCGGAGGCGCGGTCTACTTCGGTTGGCCGACGCCGGCCGCCCGGAGCGTCGCCTCGTCCACGCCCCTCCCCGCGCAGCAGCCGGCGAGCTCTCCGTCCACGAGGACGGCAGGGACGCTCCGAACGCCGAGCCGGCGCGCGCGGGCCGCGACCTCCGGCCGTGCCAGGTCGAGAATTTCGACCTCGCACGAGGGACAGGCGATCCGCCGGACGAGGGCGACCGCCTCCGTGCAAACGGGGCAGCCGGCGCTGAGGATCTCAATCTTTCGCTTCGGGTTCATCGTTATCTCCGTTATATGTTCTGCTGGATTGTTTCCTCCGCGCGAAATCTACACCCTGTAGCGTGATACAAGGTCAAGGTCCTTCTCGGGGAATCCTGACGATGAAGCGAGTTTCCGTCTTCTGCGGGTCGAGCGCGGGCCGGGACCCCGCGTACCTGGCCGCGGCGCGCGACCTGGGATCTCTTCTCGCCCGGCGCGGCCTCGGGCTCGTCTATGGCGGTGGACGGGTGGGGCTCATGGGGGCGCTCGCCGACGCGGTCCTCGCCGAGGGTGGGGAGGCGATCGGCGTCATCCCCGAGGCCCTCTCTACCGTGGAGCTCGCCCATCATGGGCTCACGGAGCTCCGGATCGTCCGGTCGATGCACGAGAGGAAAGCCACGATGGCGGACCTCGCCGACGCCTTCCTCGCGCTCCCCGGAGGGCTGGGCACCTTCGAGGAGATCCTGGAGATGCTCACCTGGGCGCAGCTCGGCATCCACGCGCGGCCCTGCGGCATCCTCGACGTGCGAGGCTACTACGCGCCGCTCACGGCCCTGATCGACCGGGCCGTCGCCGAGGGGTTCGTGCGCGAGGAACACCGGGAGATGCTGCTCGTCGACGACGACGCCGGGCGGCTCCTCGATCGGATGGAGTCCTACAGCCCGCCGATCGTCCTCAAGTGGATCGAGGCCGGCGAAGCGTGACGGGCGAAAGCGCCGACGGGGGGGCCCGCTACCGGATCCCGCCCGCGGCGCCCGAGTCCTCCCCGTCCGCCGGACCGTCCGGGCCCTCGCCTGCCCCCCACGGGTGCTCGCGGCGGTAGTCGTCCGTGGGCTGGCCGGCCTCCCGCGCGGCAAGATCGACTCGCAGGCCGCGCGCGCGCGGATGGTGGTAGGCGTAGGATCGGTTCTTCCACCACCAGTCGCACAGGAGCGCGACCTCGGCGGCCTCCAGGATCTTCCGCTCCGGCGGGACATCGAGCTCGCCCCTCGCCTGGCGGCCGAGGCTTGTCTCGAGGATCTGACCGGCGAGGCGCCGGTCTTCCTCGCCCATCCGCTCGACCAGCGCGACAGTGAGGTCGACCATGAGGCGGGCCTCTTCGCCCGGAAGCCCGCGGGAAAGGAACTCGCGGGCGATCCCGGAGACTCCGATCGCGGCATCGAGGTCGGTCGTGGGAACGGGGCCGGGGGCGGGCTCCTCGTCGCGTTCCTTGGCCCAGGCCTCGATCCGCTCGATCTCTCGCTCGGCCTCCTCGTCGATCCCGGGGCCGCCGGGGACGGCGTGGCCCAGGAGCGCGTCCCCCAGGTCGGCGGGGAGGCCGGTCGCCCGCAGCCGGACGATCGCGTACCGGCGGACGAGCCAGTCCTCGTCGCGGAGAGAGGCCAGGGTCTCCTCGACCCGGAGCTCCTCCGTCTCCTGATAGATCCGTTTCACCGCCGAGAGGACGCGGCCGGCGCGCGCCGCGGCAGCCTCGCACGGATCGTCGGCCGAGAGCACCGGGGAGAGAACCGCGAGTAGGGAGAAGAAAAGTGCAACGCGCCGCGCGGGGAGGGGACTCATCGGGCCCCCGTCTCGGAGATCGAGCGGACGACGAGGGAGCGGTTCACGTCGTGCAGCCCGAAGTAGGCGGAGCCGTTGTAGGTGATGAGGTAGCCGACGTACGGCTTGAGATCGTTGAAAGTCGTGTACTTGAGCTCCTCGGCCGGCGGGAACCGGCCGAACTTCGCCTGGACGCGCGCCTTCGTGTCCGGGTGCGTGTAGTGCCACGGTTCCCCCCAGTAGTCGGTCCCGAGCCCCCCCGTGGCGCAACTGTGCATGATCGCGAAGTCGAGGGGGAGCTGGGACTGTTTCGCGACGCGGCTCTTCACGTCGCGGACGAAGTTCCGTTCATCGTTCGACGCGGGCGACCCCTGGGGGCAGGACCAGATCCGGCTCTCGAGCGTCAGGAGCTCCGAATCGGGGCAGCCGATGAACGGCTCCATGTAGCCGTGGGAGCCCCAGAAGAACCCGCGCACGGTGCCGCGGTCGAGGTATCTCAGGAAATCGCTCCGGGAGGTGGAGCGGTCGATGATGACGATCTTCGGGTGTTTCTTGCGGTTCTCCTCGGTGAAGGCCGCGTCGATCGTCCCCTGATTGAACGAGGTCCCCTCGTCGTAGACCGTGTAGCCTGCTTTCTTCAAAGCGTCCACGACGGAGCCGAGCTTCGCGATGTCGGAGGCGAGATAGGTCTCCTCCTCTCCCTGGTAGCCGAAGAGGAAGAGGTAGACTTTCTCCGCCTCGACCCGGACCTTGACAGCGTCGCTCGCCTTGCGCGCGCCGCGCGTCACGGTCGCGGTGATCGTGACCTCGCCCTCGGCGCACCCCTCGACCAGGAACTCGGACGCCTCGGCGACGGCCGCGACGGGGCCGGTCGAGGCGCCCAGGCCGACCACGACCTTCCCGTCGGAGGAGAAGACACGGACGATGCCGGCGGGCGCGACCGCGAGGGAGACGGCCGTCCCCTCTTCGATCCGGCCGAGCGAAAGGCGCATCAGCCCCATGTCGCCGCGGTCGCCCGCCCCGTCGATCACCTCGTCCTTGTGGTCGGGTCCCGCGCGGTTTCCGTCGTCGTCGTCGTTGACGATGAGGCGCTTCGCCTGGCTCTCCTCGACCGCGTCGTCCGCGGCGTCTACCTGTCCGTCGTTGTTCGAGTCGGTCGCGAGATCGACCTTGAGCTCGGGATCGGCCGGCGGGGGCGCTTCCGGCCCGAGGATCTCGTCGAGCTTCTTCGCGGCGTTCTTCGAGAGGAGATCGCGGTAGACCGAACGGAGCTCGGCGAGGTCCGCCTTCTCCTTGTCGGAGACGCCCCCTTCGGAGACCATGCGGACGATCTTGTCGATGTCCCGCACTGTGAGCTTCTTGTCCTTCGCGAGCCAGGTCCCCATGCCCAGGGCCGTCGAGAGGCCCAGCGGCGCCGTCCAGCGCGCGAAGTCCTCCGCGCTCGGCCTGCTACCCAAGCTCGGATCGCGAGAGACCTCCAGGAGCCGGAGCTTCTTGATCTCCTCGACCACGGCCCGCTTCTCTTCCGGCGTCCGGGCCCGCGCGTACGCCTCGCGGAGCTCCCGGCGTCTTTCCTGGAAATCGGCCGGGTCCTCCCCCTCCTGGGCCAGGACGGGGAGCGCGAGAAACGAAACGAGGCACAGGGCCAGGACTCCCGGGATGGTTCGCATGTTCGCTCCTCCGGAAACGTTCGGCCGGGCCGCGGCCGTGAAGACGGTGCAGGATACCATCGCCGGCGGCGTTCAGCGAAAACGTTCCAGCGCCCACTCGGCTATCTGGCGCAGATCGTCCGGGCTCGCGGGGTCCTGGGCGAGCCTGCGGATGGACTCCAGCGCCTCGTGGTCGCGATAGAGGCCGAGGTAGTGCACGGCGACCGCCCGGACGTTCGCGTCGGAACGGGACAGTCCCTCACGAAGGACCGGAAGGCCGCTCCGATCGCGGAGATAGGGACCCAGGAAGGCGCGCACCCCCTGCCAGGTTTTGCGATCTCCGAGATCCTTGCCCGCTAGCTCGTTCTCCAGCCACGGAAGGACGAGCGCGAGATCCGCGAGCCCGATGAGCGCCGAGACGGCCAGATCGTAGGACACCTTGTCATCCTCGGCCAGCCGCGCGTGCAGGAACTGGGTTCCCTCATCATCGCCCAGGTCCGCGAGCAGTGTGGCGGCGAGGATCCGCGCTCCCGCCGTGAGTGTCGGGTCGCGAACGAGCGCGCGATAGACCGGCGCAACCCCTCTCTCGCGGCGGTCGAGGAGCAGATCCAGGTACGACATGTACGCCATCCTATCGCCGTCTGAGAGGAAAGGGAATACCTCCGGGAGCCGCTCGACCGGGGCGACGAGAAGGGCGGCGTGGATCGCGTACATCCGTCGCTCCCGTATCCCGGATCGAGCCGCCGCCAGGACCCGGTCGAACGCTTCCGGCCCTCCGTGGCGCGGCAAGGCACGAGCCGCCACGAAACGGACATCGACGTCGTGGTCGGCGAGCGCGCGCAAGAGGAGCGCGTCTCCCAGCCGCCCGGACGGCTCCCGCTCCGCCGCGAGCCTTGCCCCCTCCTGGCGCACGCCCGGGATGGGCGACTCCAGCGCCACCAGGAGCTCGTCCTCGGTGTCGTCGCGGACGAGGCTCCTCGCGCAGCGGAAGCCGAGATGGAGCATCGTCCAGCCCGCGTCGGCGACGCCAGGATCCCAGGGATGGAGAGGTCCCTGGTCGGGAAAACCTCCCCCCCGGACGGCCAGACGGCCCACGTCGGTCCCGGTCGACGTCCATTCGCGCACGTTCCCGAGGACGTGGAGCAGTCCGTACGGGCTCGCCCCACCGGGGAGCGCGCCGGCCGGCATGAGGAAGCTCGAGGTCACGGGCGGCGAGGCGTCCGGCCAGAGCGCGTTGACGAGGGACGGCTGGTCGTCCCAGCCCCACGGGAAAGGACGGCGGTCGATCCCGCGCGCTGCCTTCTCCCACTCGCCGGCGGCCGGGAGCCTCTTGCTCGCCCAGAAGGCGTAGTGCCGCGCGGCCCCGTAGGAGATGTTGCTCACCGGAAAGTCGAGCTTTCCAGCCGGGGGCTCTCCGCCCAGCCACTCGGTCGAGTCCTCGGCCGGCTCCGGCCGGTCGGCGTCGTAGAAAGGCAGGAACTGGAGCCGCCGGTACGGGCTCTCGAGGCTCCGGACGAAGCGGGCGTAGTCCTGGATCGTGACCTCGGTCCGGTCGATGGCGAAAGCGGGGAGATCGATCTCGTCCTCGGCGCTCGGCGGCCCGACGACGCAGGGTCCGGCGGGGACGAGCGCCATGCCCTCCGGCACCTGCGCGAGGTCGAGATCCTGGACAACTCTCTTCCCGCCGCGCCCCACTTCGACCGGGAAGGTCTGGACGGCAACTCGCCCCGCGGGGTCCTCGACCCGGATGGCGTAGAAACCCGCGGGGAGAGGGACGGGCTCCACGGGGGTCGAGCCCAGATCGAACTCCTCGCCCTCCCAGCCCGAATCGAGGCGCCTCGCCCACACGCGGCAGCCCGGCGGGCGGGTCGAGAGGGAGTAGAGGAAGAGCCCGCGCGCCGCGAGCCCGGCCTCGACTCCTTCCTCCTGATTCGCCTCTTCCTTTTCCGCGTCCACCTCGGAATCGCCTCGCGGGACGAGGATCGCCGCCGTCCCCGCGATCCCCGCGAGCGCCGCCGTCCCACAGAGGATCGCGACGCGCGCGCGCCGCAAGCGGCCTCGCAGCCTGCGGAGGGCACCCGCCGGGCGGGCTCGGACGGCATCTCCTTTCAGGTGACGTGCCAGGTCGTCGGCTAGATCGGCCGCCGCCGGGTATCGGTCCTCGCGCCTCCTCGCCATCGCCTTGAGGCAGACCGCCTCGAGGGCTCGCGGGACCCTCGGGTCGATCGAGCGGGGCGCGATCGGGTCGTCTTCCTGGATCCGCCGGTAGATCTCGACCGCGTCCCTCCCGGAGAACGGACGCCGGCCGGTCAGGAGTTCGTAGAGGATGACGCCGGCGGCATAGACGTCGGTCCGGCGGTCGACCGACTCCTTCTCTCCCCGGCACTGCTCGGGCGACATGTAGTAAGGAGTGCCGAGCGCCTGCCCGGTTCGCGTGAGCGAGTCGGTCTCCTCGCCCACGAGTTGAGCCAGCCCGAAGTCGAGGAGCACGGGGTTCCCCTCTTCGTCGACTCGGATGTTCCCGGGCTTGAGGTCGCGATGGACGACGCCCGCCTCGTGGGCGTAGTGCAGGGCCCGGGCCACGCTCTCGACCAGCCGGGCGGCCTTCGTCCGGGAGAGGGTCCCCTTCTCGATCAGGTCGTCCAGCGCGTCGCCCGGGACGAGCGGCATCGCGATGAAGTGGATGTCGCCGTCCCGGCCCCACTCGTAGATCCGCACGATGTTCGGATGGTCGAGCCGGGCGATCGAGAGCCCCTCGCGGGCGAAGCGCCGGACCTGAGAGGGGCGCGGTTCTCCCTCTACCAGGAGGACCTTCAGGGCGACCTCGCGGCCGAGCGCCTGGTGGCGCGCCCGATAGACTACTCCCATCCCGCCGCGGCCGATTTCCTCGAGGATCTCGTACCCTCCGATCCTTCGAGGGGGGGACGGGGTGGGCGTGGGCGCGGGACCGGCGAACGTGCTTGGCTCCTCCCAGTCGCCGCGCGTCGGGTCGAATCCTCCGAAGTCGATGCCGGCCTCCCGCGCGAGCACGATGAGCCGGTTCGGAGAGAGGCAGCGCCGCTGGACGAGCATCTGGCCCAGGTGCACGCGCTCCCCCGCCTCCCGCCGGGCGAGGTAGTCGTCGAGCGTCCGGGCGACCTCGCCCGGATCCGCGCCGCCCCGCTCGACCGCGAGTCGTGCCAGGAGCCTCTCGCTCGATTCGGTCATGTTCCGGCCTCCCGGACCCCAGCCGCGCGATCGCCGGCCTCTCTAGCGAGCGTACGAAAGTCTCCCGGCGCCCGCAAGACGCGGCCGGCGACCCGCGTCCCTCGCCGGGCAGGCGGAGTCAGATCGAGGGGCTCTAGCGAGTCGGTGCGTCGCGCGAATGCCTCGACCTCTGGTAGGCCGTGACTGTCTCCGAATAGCAAACCGCGATTCGGAGTCGGCTCTTCCTCCGAACTCGCTCTCGTACCCGTACTCGTCCTCGGTGTCGTTCTCGTTCTCGTACACGTCGTCGTACTCGAACTTGGCGATTGACCCGCGTTTCCCTTCGTGAACCGCGTGGTTGACGGACACACCGACAACGAGTGCGAGGACGAGTTCGACAGCTCCGGAATCTTGGGCTTCTATTTAGCCTCCTCGAAAACCGCGAAACCCCAGCCTAAGGGCAATGCCGGTCAGTTAGGGCGATCTCGTCCTCCCCCCCGCGCGGGGTGCGGGCTCGCGCGGCGGAGCTGCCCCCCCTGATCGCGTGCCTCGACGTCCTT
>JACQVV010000196.1 GCA_016209595.1 Planctomycetota bacterium | reverse complement strand
TGGGGGAGGCCGAGGGGGCGAAGCCCCCTCGGGGAGGAGCGGAGGCCAGGATGGCCGGAGCGACGATGATCGTCCGGTTCGCGCCGTGGGGAGGCCAGGATGGCCGGAGCGACGATGATCGCCGAGCTCCCGCCGTAAGGGGGTTGAAATGGGCCTTGCGAGCTGCTAGAAAAGCGCCGTCTTCTTGGCTGACGTTGTAGGGATTCCCGCTTCATTCAGAGAGAAAGGTTGTCCGAGTATGATGACCGAACTGATGCCTGTCGGTGTGAGCACCATGTACTACGTCGTGATGGGTGTCGTCCTCGTCGGGCTCGTCGCGGCCTTCATCATCGTGAAGAAGAAGGGCAAGGGCTAGACGACTCGCGGGTCGCACGTCAGGGAAGAGACGATCCCCCTCGCCTGTCAGCCTGTGGGAAGAGTCATTTGGGCTGCGTGCGGCTCTTTCGGCCGATCTCTTCGTTGCTCGGGCGCAGCGTAGCAGGGCTACACGTAGCGCCCGCGCACCTCGATCTCGGCCGAAATAGCTCGCGCTTGCCCTCGAAGCACTTTTCCCACAGGCTGGTGGCGCGCGGCCTGGGCGAGGGGGTTTTGTTTCGCTCGCGCCGGCCATGATCCTGGTCGACGGCTACAACGTCCTCTTCCATGATCGCTACCGCGGCGACCGCGAGGAGGAGCCCCTCGCCCGGAGACGAGGAAGGCTGCTCGCGCGGCTGGCGGGCCTCGCCACGCGGGGAAGGCGTCGTGTCTCGGTCGTCTTCGATGGGGACGCGGTCGTCCCGGAGGATGGGCGGCGCGTCGTTCTCGGCGGGGTCGAGGTCCGTTTCAGCCCACCCGGCGAGGACGCCGACTCCGAGATCGTCCGGATCGTCGAGGCCTCCGCCGACCCCGGCGGGATCGAGGTCGTGACCGACGACGGGGAGCTCCGCCGGCGCGTCCGGCTCCTCGGCTCGAAGGTCCGGGCTTCCGGACCCCTGGCCGAGGAGATCTCGCGGAACCAGTCCGCCGCACCTGCGCAGCGATCCGAGAAACCGGGGACGCGCGACACGGGGATGGGGAAATCCGACTGGATCTCCTACTTCGGATTCGAGGAAGAAGACCTCGCGGTCCGCCTGGACGGTGGAGAAGGGCTGCTCCCCGGGAAACTCCGGACGAAGCTCCGCCGCAAGAAAGAGATCGAGCGCGAGAGCCGGGGCCGCTCTCCGGAGCCGCTCTCCGGACCCGAGGACTCGCGACTCTCCCAGGAGGCCGTCCGGGCGTGGCTCGAGTATTTCGGGATGGGACCGGGACCGCGGCCGAGGTGATAGAGCGCCGGCGAAGCACTCTTCGCAAGGTGTGCAGCAGAACGGACGGACGGTTCTACCGTCGCCGCGCGCAATCCCCGACCGCCACGACTTGGACCGGACGGGGCGCGGGGCGCGCGGCCTTCGGCTATACTTGGATCGAGATGCATTCTCCCTTCCCGGGCATGGACCCGTACATCGAGCATCCGGAGATCTGGCCGGACGTCCACCACGGTCTGATCGGGGAGCTCCGGTACTGCCTCTCCGAAGCCATCGGAGCCCGCTACTACGTGGCGGTCGAACAGCGATCCTACGTACTCCAGCCCCAGGAGCTCCTGCTCGTGGGCCGTCCCGACGTGGCCGTCGTCGATACGGGGGCGCGAGGCGCACAGGAGTCGTCCGGAGGGACCGCGGTCGCCGCGCGGCCGAGGACCGTGACCGTGCCCGGTCCCGAGGAGGTTCGCGAGCGGTACCTGGAGGTTCGGGGGGTGAGTTCGGGCAACGTGGTCACCGTGATCGAGATCCTGTCACCCTGGAACAAGCGTCGTGGATCCGGGCGCGACGCCTACCTGGGCAAGCGAGGTCAGATCCTCTGGACGAGGACGAGCCTGATCGAGATCGACCTCCTGCGCGGCGGCGAGCGGTTGCCGATCGTTCCGCAACCAGAGGCCCCCGACTATTCCATCCTGATCGCGCGGGGAGACCGCCGGCCGCGAGCCGACCTCTTCTCGTTCGGAATCCGCGAAACCATCCCCCTCTTCCCCGTGCCCCTCGCCGAGGGAGACCGTGACGTCGAGGCCGACCTGGGCCGGATCCTCGCTTCGGTCTATGATCGGGCGCGCTACGGGATTCGCGTGGACTACCGCGGGGAACCCGTCCCACCCTTCGAGGGCGAGGACGCCAGATGGGCCGACCGCCTTCTGAGGGAGGCGGGCCGGCGGCCCCACTGAGCTGGTCTGGGATTATGCGGTTTTCGTGGGAGTACAGCGTCCTTCTCGGCCCCACGGTCACGGAACACGGTCACGGTAGCGCCGGGTAGCACGTATCATCAGCCCGAGCTGCAGGTGCCGACTCCAGGGAATGAGACGATGGCTCGATCCGCAACCCCTCGCCTGGTGAACGCTCTTCGCGTGGGGTACTACGCGTTCCTCGGCCTCGGCTGCGGGGGCATACTGGTCGTCGTGGGCGTCATTCTTCGCGCGGTTCTAGCGCTCCACCGCTGGGGCATGGCCGGACTCGCGGGCGGTCTGATCGTCCTCCTCGTCCTGGTCGCGCTCGTTCTCGTTGCCGCCGTTTGGCAGGTCCTCCGCGCCGTCGTCGTGGCCGCACGCGAAAAGCCCGGCTGGATCCCACCCTCCAGCATTCCACTGAACCGCGAGGAGCAGGGGACGATGTACGCCTGGATAGAGGCGTTGGCCCAGGCGGGCGGGCTACTCCCCCCAGACAGGATCTGGCTCGCGGCCGAATCAGGAGCCTACGTCTACGAAAGCGACCATGGGAGGGAGCTCGTGCTCGGCGGAGGCCTCGTGGCGGTGCTCGGCAGGAGCGCTCTGGAGGGGGTCGTCGCGCACGAGCTCGCTCACTTCTCGGCCGGCGACACCCGTCTTGTCCGAGAGACGCAGGATCTCCGCCAGCTCATGGCCGAAGTCGCCTCGCGTCTCTCGGTCCGGGGATGGAGCGGCTACAACCCGTTCGCGTGGGCGCTCAGGGCGTATCACTACGTCTACGCTCTGGCGTGGGCCTCCCACTCCCGCGA
>JACQVV010000005.1 GCA_016209595.1 Planctomycetota bacterium | reverse complement strand
CTCATGTCCTGCGCGGAGAACAGTACGCGCCGGCTCGAAAGAGCAAGGTCCTGCCCGACATCGACCTGGCGGAGCTCGCGAGCTTTCTCGACCGGCCCACGACGAGCCGGGCAATCCGCGATTATCGCGCCGCTCTTCGCCGGGGCGGCTAGAGGGATCTGGCGCCCCTGAAGGATCCCCGACAGAATGGGGCCATGATCCGATCGGATGCGGGCGGCCAAGCGATGAGCGAGATCCGCCTCGTCGGCAGGGGGGGGCAAGGGGTCGTCACGGCCGGCGACCTCCTGGGCAAGGCGGCGCTTCGCGAGGGGCGCTGGGCGCAGTCGATCCCCACCTTCGGGCCGGAGCGGCGCGGCGCCCTGTGCATGAGCACGCTACGGTTCTCCGACGCGGAGATCCTCATCCGGTGCAGCTCGTCGTCGCCCGATATCGTCCTCATCCTCGACCCCACGATCTGGCGTCTCGCCAACGTGCTCTCCGGGCTGAAGGAGGACGGGGCGATCATCCTGAACATCTCGAGCTCCCCGGCCGTGGTCCTGGACGAGCTGCGGTCCGGCGCGCTCGGATACGCATACGAACCCGGGCGACGGTCGCTCCACACGGTCGACGCGACGCGGATCGCCAGGGAGGTGCTCGGGAAGCCGATCACGAACACCGCCATGATCGGCGCCTTCGCCGGCGTGACGGGTCTTGTGGAGATGGAGGCGATCGAGGCGGTCTTCGCGGAGCGGTTCGGGGACATGGCGGGGCGCAATGTGGAGGCGGCTCGCGCGGCGCGGGCCCAGGTCCAGGGACTGGAGGGCTAGAGAATGGGGCTGGAGAAATACGAGGCCTACGTCCGCCGGACGAAGAGCACTCTCACCTACGACCCCGGCTGGTCCAGGGACAACCGGACCGGCTCCTGGAGGACTGAGCGGCCGGTCCTCGACAGGGCGCTCTGCACGAGCTGCGCTCTCTGCTGGTTCTATTGCCCCGAGGGGTGCGTGGCGGAAGGCACCTTCGAGGTCGACTACGCCTACTGCAAGGGCTGCGGGATCTGCGCGGCCGAATGCCGTGCCGGGGCCTTCCGTATGGAGCCGGAGGGCGCATGAGCGTCGAGTTCTGGAACGGCAACATGGCCGCGGCCCAGGCGGCCCGGCTCGCCCGAGTGCAGGTCGTCGCCGCCTATCCGATCACGCCGCAGACTCACACGGTCGAGTACCTCTCGCAGTTCGTGAACGACGGCGAGCTCGCCGCCCGGATGGTCGCCGTCGAGTCCGAGCACTCCGCTCTCTCGTGCTGCGCCGGCGCGTCGTCCGTCGGGGCGCGGACCTTCACCGCGACCTGCTCGCAGGGCCTCCAGCTCATGAGCGAGGTGATGTACTTCACTTCAGGGCTCCGCTTCCCGGTCGTCATGGCGGTAGCCAATCGCACCCTCTCCGTGCCGGTCAACATCTGGGCCGACCACCAGGACACGCTCGTCAACCGGGACGCGGGGTGGATCCAGTTCTACGCCGAGAGCGTGCAGGAGGTCTTCGACCTCGTACTGTGCTCCTTCAAGGTGAGCGAGGACGAGGAGGTGTGCCTTCCATCGATCATCGCCTACGACGGCTTCATCCTCTCGCACGCCTCGGAGCCGGTCCGGACCTTGACCCAGGAGGAAGCGGACCGGTTCCTGCCACCGCCCGGCGTGACGAGCCGGCCGCTCCTCGATCCCGCCCGGCCGGCCCAGTTCGGCGAGGTCCTCTTCCCCGAGTGGTACGGGGACTTCGAGTACAAGAAGGACCGGGCGCTCTCCGGGTCGCTCTCCGTGATGAGACGGATCTTCGCGGAGTTCGAGGAGAGGACCGGTCGCGTCTACGGTCCCGTCAAGGCCGACGGCTGCGAGGACGCCGAGTTCATCTTCGTCGGCCTGGGATCGATGATGCAAACGGCGCGCTTCGTCGCCATGAAGCTCCGGGAGCAGGGAGAGAGGATCGGGGTGCTCTCCCTGACCGCGTTCCGGCCCTTCCCGGAGGAGGAGGTGCGCCGGGCCCTCGGAGGAGCCCGGACCGTTCTCGTCCTCGACCGGGACATCGGCTACGGCTCGGCAGGGATGGTCTACCCGGACGTGACCCGGGCCCTCTATCACGCCGAGCGGCGCCCGGAGGCGCTCAACTTCATCGTCGGACTCGGCGGGAAGGACGTGACGCCGAAGACGATCGAGCGGTGCCTCGAGCTGGGGCGCGGCGGGTATCAGGGCCGGTCGGTCTTCTGGCCCGACGCGCGAGGGCCCGAAGAGGGAATCCCGTACACGGAAGGTCTGTCCGTCTGATACGCGACGAGGAGCATGAGCGATGGCGATCCACCTCCGTGACCTGCCGCACGAGGAGCACCTCTCGCTGGGCAACCTCGCCTGCGCCGGCTGCATGCAGGTCCTGGGGTTCCGGCACGTGCTCAAAGTGCTCGGGCCGAACACGATCGTCGTCAACGCCACCGGGTGCCTCGCGGTCGTGATGCAGATGGGCGTCCCGAAGGTCCCTCACTTCCACTCGCTCTTCGAGAACGCGCCCGCGGTGATGTCGGGGATCGACGACGCCCTGAAGGCGATGGGAAAACGCGAGGGCGTCAACCTCCTCGTGGTCGCCGGCGACGGAGGGACCGCCGACATCGGGCTCGCCGCGCTCTCGGGGGCAATCGAGCGGAACCAGGATTTCGTCCACGTGTGTTTCGACAACGAGAGCTACATGAACACGGGGGGACAGCGGAGCGGGACCACGCCCTGCGGCGCGAGGACCACCACGACGCCCGTCGGCCAGGTCGTCCGCGGCGAGTCCCGGCCCCCGGGGCTGCGCAAGAACATGGTCGAGATCATCGCCGCCCACGGCATCCCCTACGTCGCCAGCGCCTCGATCGGCTACCCCCTCGACTTCCTGGAGCACGTGAAGAAGGCGGCGGCCGTCCGCGGTCCTTCCTACATCCACTGCCACGCCCCGTGCCCCACCGGCTGGGGGATCGACACGCGGGAGATGATCAACGTCTCCCGGCTCGCCGTCCGCACCGGCTGCGTCGTCCTCTACGAGATCGAGAACGGCGTCCGGCGGCTTGTCCGCAAGGTCACGAAGCGCCTTCCGGTCGAGGAATACCTGAAGCACCAGACCCGCTTCCGGCACGTGCTGGCCAACGCCGAGGCGGTCGCGTCGATCCAACGGCAGGTGGACGAGGCCTTCGAAGCCCTCATGGCTAGAATGGCTGGATAGGCCTCATCGTTCCATTTCTGCTGTAGGGCGGGGGCTTGTCCCCCGCCGCTCCAGGGCCGGGACTTCAGGCCTGCCAGCGCCCGTGGGTCGCGGGGAACCCGAAGGCGATCGGATCCACCCCCGGCACGAAGTCGCAGAAGCGCTCGTAGTCCCCGGACCGGATGTCGTCGCACTTGCCGAAGCAGTACGGGCAGCGTAGATGCTCCTCGATCTTGTAGGAGCGCTCGACCCTGCGGCACTGGAGTTCCGGTTCGGTGGCGCTCGTCGTCTCGCTCATCGTCTTCCTCCTCCCCGCACCTCCAGGATACTCGGTAGACCCCTCGTCGGGAAGGGGGCGGGGTTTCGTTCTCATGGAGGGGTGTTTTTCTCCTCCCCCAACCGCTCCTCGGCAAGCGCGAGGGCAACTTCTTCCGGCCTCCGGCCCGTGCGGCGGCTCTCCTCGAGCACGGCGCGAGCGGCATCCCGGATCGCCTCGATCCGCCCGTCGATCTCCGGGTCCCGTCCGAGGTAGCGGCAGACGCCCAGGATCAGGGCTCCCGCGCTCGAAATGCCGTCGGGCACGAAGAACACCCCGCGTTCGTGGAGAACCTGCCCGGCCTCGGGTGAGGCGAGGATGTTGTTCGCGCACCCCACGACCGCCAGGGCTCGCATCTCGCACGCCCGCTCGGCCGTGAGGAGCCCGCCCCGCGCGCAGGGGGCGAAGAGGTCGCAGGGTTCGCGGTGGAGCGCGCCGGGATCGACGCGCCGGGCCGGGACGGGCGGCTCGCGGGGCGCCACGTCCGAGAACGCGATCTCGGCGCCTTCGGCGGCGAGCCGGCAAGCGAGCCGGATCCCAACCTTCCCCAGGCCCTGGATCGCGACGCGAGCGCCCCGAAGTCTTCCGCATCCGGCGAGCTCAAGCGCCGCGCGCGCCGCCGCGATCACGCCGCGCGCCGTCGCGTCGGCGAGCGCGTCGGGATCCCCCTCGTCCATCGGGTGCGCGAACCGCGTGGCGCGCGCCAGCGCCCGGGAGTCCTCCTCGCGGAACCCCAGATCCGGTCCGGCGATGAACCGTCCCCCCATCGACTCCAGAAGTTCGCCGAGTCGCAGGATGGCGGCCGGCCGGTCGAGCGCCTCGGAGTCGCGGAGCACGATCTTCCCGCCCCCCGCGGGGAGATCGGCCAGCGCCGCCTTTCGGCTCATCGCTCGCGCGAGCGCGAGCGCATCCTCGCGGGCCTCGTCGTCGCTCGCGTAGCGCGCGATCCGGACGCCCCCGAACGCGGGCCCCCGCCGCGTGCTGTGGACAACGAGGAACCCATCGAGCCCCGACGCCGGGTCCGCCAGACGCCGGACTTCCTCGAAGCCGGAAAGGATCGACATGGTTGCGCTCCCGTCGCCTCGTGAAACGGATTCCAGCCTACACGCCTAGGCGCGGAAGACGAGCTCACTCTTCACGACCTTGCCCATCGAGTTCCGGGGGAGCTCGGTGACGATGCGGTAGTGGACCGGGACCTTGTAGTGGGCGAGGCGGTCGCGGAAATCCGTCCGGATCCGTTTCGTCGACCCGGGCGAGGTCCCCGGTGTGGACGCGCCCTTCGCAAAGCGTCTTCGCGGTCTCGGCCGGGTTGTTCCAGTAGCCGGCGAAGACGTGGTCGCTGCCCACGACGAGCTCGCCCTCCACGAGGTCGACCGCGGTCCCGGGCAGGGGGAAGCCGACCGCGCCCGCCTTCCGGCGCACCGCCCGAGACGAGGAACCGGTTCCGCCCGCGGCGGACCCGGCCGGTGTCGAGCGAGAGTCTTTCATCGCTTGACTCGCCGTCGGCTTTGCGATACAAAGTTTCCGGAGAAAATGCGAGTGCGGATCTGGACGAGCCTGGAGCGACTTCTCCACCGGCGAAGGGAGATCGACGCCCAGATTGCGCTCGGGCAGGGGCTCGGAGCCCTGTGGAGGGATTTCGCGATCCTTATCGTCGCCGGCGCATCGGCCTACGGGGCGGTCCTCGGGATGTGGCGATGGCCCATACTTGCCCTCTACGTGGCGATCAAGCTCCCGCTCCTCCTGCTCCTCACGTCCTGGTTCGTCCTCCTCCTCAACTGGATCAGCTCCCGGATCCTCGGCGCGGAGCTCTCCTTCCTCCAGGTCGGGGTCTTGAGCTACCTCGCGATGGCTGTCGCCTCTCTCATCCTGCTCGCGCTCGTCCCCGTGACTCTGCTCTTCACCTACTGCGCGCCGGAGCAGTCGCTCGACGCCCGCGTCACACACAACTCGCTCCTCCTCATGCACGTGGGAGCGATCGGCCTGGCGGGCCTCGCGGGGACGCGGTTCCTCTGGAAGGCGCTCTCGGGCCTCCCGGCCGCCGGGCCCAGGGTGCGCTCGATCTACGCGGTCTGGCTCCTCTCCTTCGTCCTCGTGGGATGCCAGCTCTCCTGGATCCTCCGCCCCTGGGTGGGGAGCGTCTACTACGACCCCGTCTTCATCCGAGCCGAGGCGCTCGACGGCAACTTCTACGAGTTCCTCTTCGCCGACGTGATCCCGCGACTCCTCACTGGAAGGAAGCTTTACGAGCCATGACAGAACCGAACGATCCCCAGCCGCCCGTTCCCGCCGGCCCCGGAGAGCCAGAGCCCGCTCTCGAGGCGGCCCTTCCGATCCTCGAGGCCGCGCCGGAGCCTGCCGCGCCTCTGCCGGTCCGCCGGCTCCTTTTCCGCCTGGGCCCCGGCTTCTGGCCGAAGACTGTCCCGGCCGAGCCAGCCTCGGCGTTCGGTGTGATCGACGAGGTCCTCAAGCGCCCCTACCACTTCGCCCGGCGCTACCTCGATTCGGGCTCGCCGCGGACCACGGCGAATCTCGTCCTCGCCTCCGTCGCTCTCTTCGCCATCTATGGCCTGGCGGTGGGCTTCTTCCAGGGCGGGGCGGCCCTCCTCCTCGCGGTGGCGAAGGTCCCCCTTCTCGTCCTGGCGAGCTACATGATCACGCTCCCTTCCCTCTACATCTTCTCCTGTCTCACGGGGTGCGACGTCCGGATCTCGCGTCTCGGGACGCTCACCGCCGGGTCGGCGGCGATGGCGGGGCTCTTCGCGGTCGGCATGGCGCCCGTCGCCTGGCTCTTCGGCGTCTCCAGCGCGAGTCTATCGTTCATGGTGTTCTTCCACCTGGGAGTCTGGGTCGTTGCGGCCTACCTCGCGCTCCGGTTCCTCTTCCTCGCATTCGCCGAGATGCGCGACTGGAAGCTCCTGCTCGGCTGGTCGATCCTGTTCGTGGTCGTCTCCTTCCAGGTCGCGACGCTGCTCCGGCCGATCTCCTGGATCGGCGAGGACGGTCTCTTCCTCGACACCGGGAAGAAGTTCTTCATCCAGCACTTCCTGGAGTCGGTCCGGTAGAAACGCGAGGGCGGGCTCGCGCCCGCCCTCTCTCGACCTGAGGCCGAATCTCGCGACTACCGGCCTCGCTTGCCGAGCGTCGCCTTGAGGGTCCGTTCCTCGCCGTCGCGGACGATCCGG
>JACQVV010000195.1 GCA_016209595.1 Planctomycetota bacterium | reverse complement strand
TTCGTGCTCCCGCTTCCGATCGCGGGGCTCCTCTACTTCGGCCCGGACCGCCTCTTCTCCCGCGACATCTCCGAGAACTACCCGCAGGTCACGGGGAACTTCGAGGCCCAGGAGCACCCGACCTTCGAGCAGTACGGCGCCGTCTACCCCGACCCCTGGACCTTCCGGCACTGGAGGAGCGAGTTCGACGAGAAGCACGTGGACGCCTACAACAAGTACTACGGGTTCACGACCAAGGTGGTCCCCTGGAAGGACCGGATGGCGATCCACGCGCTCACGGTGAAGAGCTACCTGGAAAAAACCGCCGAGGTGCGCGTCTTCGGCGGGCCCCTCGTCGTCTTCGGGATGCTCCTGGGCGCCGTGCTCCTCGTGCGGATCGACCGGCGGCTGCTGGCCTTCCTCGCTCTCACCCTTGTCGTGACCACCGTCCTCAACATCGTGACGCTCGACGCCCGGGGGGAGCACCGGATCGCCGAGATCGGCTTCGTCTTCGCCTTTCCTCTGGGCGTCGCCCTCGCGGCGGCGGTTTCGGCCCTCTCGCGTGCCGCGGGCGGCGGCTGGAAGGGCGCGCTCGCGGGCGCGGCGCTCGTCCTGGCTTTCCTCGCCCACCCGGGCTCGGCGACCCGGGTCGCCTTCTCGCGAATCTACTCGGGGGCCGGCCAGGGGGACGCTCTCATCGAGTACGTCGAGAAGACCCGCGAGAAGAAGATCCCGCCGGGCGAAGTTGTCGCGCTCGGAACCGGACAGCAGACGCTCTTCCCCTACAACCTGTACGCCGACGTGGACGCCGTCGCCTTCGGCGATGGAACCGTGAAGCGGCTCCTCGCCGAGGGCGAACTCGATCGGGCGTTCGAGGAGTACGGGGTGAAGTGGACGCTGGGCTACGAGCCCGAGCTCGCCCGCGAGATCGAGGAGGCGACGGGCGCGAAGTCGATCGCCCCGCGCCTTCCGGGAGGGGAGTGATGAGCTCCAGGCCCGACGGCGTCCCGGACGTCTCGGTCGTTCTCGCCGCGTTCAACGAGGAGGACTCGATCGGGCCGGAGATCGAGCGGATCTCGCGATCTCTCGATGCCTCGGGCTTCTCCTGGGAGCTCCTCGTGGTGGACGACGCCTCGACCGACCGGACCGCCGAGCGCGCCGCGGCGAGCGGGCGCGTTCGGCTGCTCTCCCACCCCGTGAACCTCGGATCGGGAAGCGCCCGGAAGACCGGCACCGAGGCGGCGCGCGGCCGGATCGTCGTCTGGACCGACGCCGACATGACCTACCCGAACGAGCGGATCCCCGAGCTCGTCCGGTTCCTCGAGGAGAAGGGCTACGCCCAGGTCGTCGGCGCGAGAACGAGCGAGCAAGGGACGCACAAGGCGCTCCGCGTCCCCGCGAAGTGGTTCGTCCGGAGCCTCGCCTCGTTCCTCGCCGGCCGCGAGATCCCCGACCTCAACTCGGGGCTCCGCGCCTTCCGCCGCGACGTGGCGATGCGTTACCTCCACCTCCTCCCCCCCGGCTTCAGCTGCGTCTCCACCATGACGCTCGCCTTCCTCTGCAACTCTCACCCGGTGGGCTACCTGCCGATCGACTACGCGAAGCGAGTCGGCCGCTCGAAGTTCCACCCGGGAAAGGACGCCTTCCGCTACGCTCTCCAGGTCGTCCGGATGATCACCTTCTACAATCCTCTCAAGGTCTTCCTCCCCGCGGCCGCGGTCCTCCTCGTCCTGGCGATCGCCAACGGCGCGGTCGATCTCTACCTCCGCAGGACCCTCGAGGAGATCGACGTCATCCTCGCCGTCGCCGCTCTCCTCGTCGCGATGATCGGGCTCCTCGCCGACCTCATCGTGGCGCACAGCAAGCGGTAGTCTCGGCGAGAAGGCGCCCGATCGGATCAAAGAGGGGAACTGGGATCGCGCTGGCCGATGCACTCGGCGATTCGCCCGACGAGGCGTCGGGCCGCGAATTCCGGAAGCTCCCTTGCGACGCCGGTAATCTCGATCGCCTCCGCCTCGGACAGCACGAGCCGGAGTCTCGATTCCTTCCGACGTCTCGACCCCTGCCAGGCGAGTCGTGCCCCGTCGAGCGAGAACGAACGGGGAATCGGGTCGGAGGCGGTCTCGAACGTTCCCTTGGCGCCGGAGAGTTCGAACGCCCAGCGCTCGGTGTCGCGCCGGACGTTGAACCACCCCGCGAACAGGGCGGTCGCGAGGCTCGCGATCCCCGCCAAGAGGAGGCACATGCCGGGTTCCATATCGAGGCGGACCCCGAAGAGCCAGATCGCCGCCAGGGCCGCGCCGGCACCCCAGTAGGAGCTCCACAGGACCAGGTCCATCAGAAGGAGCGACCTGGGCACGAACCGCGCCGCGTCGAACCGGATGGCCAGTCCGCCGGGGCCATCTTCGATCCCGAACCTGGACCACGAGACGGGCAGCCGTCCCCGTTGGGTCCATCCCTCCCCCAGCGATCGGGTGAGCCGCCAGCTCAGGACGGCCTTCCACGCCACGTTGACTCCGATCGCCACCACCACGAGCGCCAGGACGTTCAGAGCCACTCCGGCCCACGGCCACTCCTTCCCGGGCGGGATCCGGCCCGCGAGGTTGGCGACGAGGAGGACCAGCGCGGCTCCCGCCACGAAGCTTCCCAGTCCGATCCCGACCGCGGCCCCGACTCGCTCGGTTCCGGTCGCGAGCGGGTAGACAGTCTGGCCCGCGGCGGAGGCCGGTCCGGACTCGCGCGCCAGACCCGCGAGGATACGCCGGGCCACCTCCGCGAGCGAGGGGACCGACACGCCGAGGATGCGGCGGCGCACGTCCGCGCGCGTGACGAGGAACAGCGAGAGACCCGTGAAGTCGGCACGACCCGCGAGCTCGTTCCCGTCGATGAGCTGAATGGAAGCCGATTCGCCGCTGCTACTCGTTACTTCGAGGTGGTCGAGATCGTTCCACTCGATGGACCATCGGCGCAGGGCGTGCCAATGGACGCCGGTCCGATCCATTCGAAGCGACCATTCCCGGCTCGAGATCGCGAGAACGGCCAGGAGGACCGCGGCCAGGAGAAGCACCAGGGGAATCGAGGGAGACCCTTCGACGAACCATAGGCCCCCTCCGCCTGCGAGCAGGACGGGAACCATCACCCAGGCGAACGGCGGCCAGCCCCTCCCGAGCGGCAGGACCCATTCCCGCGGGCACTCCGCCTGGGGGGGCTCTCCTGCATCCGACGGGGTCTGCTCGATTCCCACGATTCCTGGCGCGGGAGAGAATTGACGAAGACAGGGAAGGTAGCCGTCCAGGCCCTGGGGGTCAAGCCCCCGCCTTTTTCGGGCACGGGCACGGGCACGGGCACGGGCACGGGCGCGGGAAGAAGCCAAATCAAGGGGCTAGCTGACTTTGCGGGAACCCTGGGTTGGAGATCACGACTCGCCCTATCGAGTATCCTATCCTGGCACGGGGGATCGGGCGTCCGCAAGGCAGCGGCGGGGCCGATCCCGAGTCGACGCAAGAGGCCCATGACCCGCGACAGGTTTCCACCCGGCGGCATCTTCATCCGTCATTGCCCCGAGCACCGGTACGCCGGCCCGGCCCAGATGATGAGCCAGCTCGGAAAGGTCTACTTGGCGCTGAAGAAGAAGGCACCCTAGCGGTGGAAGCCGGCGACTCGCTCGAGGCCATCCGCCGTCTCATCAGCGGCAAACCGGCTTCCGAGGCCCCGGAAGTGGGCGGCTACTCGACGTCCGAGCTCCTCGGGAAGGGCGGCATGGGCGCCGTCTACCTCGCTCGCGACCTTCTCCTCGACCGCGAGGTCGCGCTCAAGGTCGTTCTGGATCCAAGAGACAAGAACCTCCTCGCCCGGTTCCTGGCCGAGGTCCGGGTGACGGCCGGCCTCTCCCACCCCGGCATCATCCGAGTCCACGACCTGGGCCTGGACGCCCTGGGCCGGCCGTACTTCACGATGAAGCGCATCCGTGGCGAACCCTGGTCGAAGGTTCTAAAGAAAGAGACGCTCCGCGAACGGCTCGACGTCTTTCAAAAAGTCGCCGAGGCGGTCGCGCATGCCCACTCCCGCGGCGTCGTCCACCGGGATCTCAAGCCGGCCAATGTCCTGGTGGGCGAGTACGGAGAGGTCGTGGTTGCGGACTGGGGACTTGCCGGGGTTCGGGGTTCGGGGTTCGGGGTTCGGGAAGAAGAAAAAACGGCGGGAGCCCAGAACGAGGATGTGAGGCTCACTCGGGCCGGAGGGGTGATGGGGACGCCAGGGTACGCGGCGCCGGAGCAGGTCGCGGGGGATCTCGACCGGATCGGCCCGGCCTCCGACGTCTACGCGCTCGGCGCGATCCTGTACGAATGCCTGGCGGGCGAGCCCGCCTACGCGCCGGGGCCCGCGATCCAGGTCATCTCGGCCCAGCAGCAAGGTCGCAGGACGCCGCTACCGCGTTCCACGCCCCGCGAGCTCGCGGGGATCGCGAGGAAGGCCCTCGAGGAAGAGCCCCGGCGCCGCTACGAATCGGTCGGCGCGCTCCTAGCAGACATCGAGCGCTGGCGGAACGGGTTTCCGGTCCTCGCCGCGCCCGACCCCTGGACGCGCCGTGCGTTAAAGCTCTTCCGGCGCCATCCGGTGGTGGTGGCCGTCGTGGCGTCGCTCGCGCTGGCGAGCGTCGCGACCGGCGCCGCCGTTTGGGTCCGGGCCGACCAGGCCGCCGCCCGCGAGCGCAGCAAGGCAGCCGACCGCCTGGAGGCGATCGCCGAGGCGAGCGGCCGCGGCCGTGCCGCCCTCGAGCGGGCCCGGGCACATCTCGCGCTCTCCACTCCCGAGCCGGCGAAGGCGTCTGATGAGATCAGTGTCGCCCGCGCCGCCTTCCAGGAGGCGAGGGAGGGCGTGGAACGCCTTCCCGCCGCCGAGCGGACCCCCGAGGCCCAGAAGAGCGCCGAAGAGGCCGCGGGCGGCCTCGCCAGAGCCGAGCTCCTCGACATCGAGCGCGAGTACGTCGCCCTCTCTTCGCCGAGGCTCCACCCCAAGACCCCCTGGTATCGCCTCGACGGCAGCGTCTACGAGACCGTTGTCGACCGGGTCGAAGCCGCGCGAACGAAGGGCCTGGCGGCCGAACCCGAGCTCGCCCGCCTCGAGCGGCTCGCGCTGGGCACGGGTCCGCTCAGGATCCGGACCGACCCGCCGGACGCGCGCGTCCGGATCTATCGTCTGCCCGTGAACGAGCTGGACCCCCAGGAAGCGAACTTCGTAAAGGAAATCCCCGGCGACGGCCGCACGATCGAGCTCGACGCAGGCGGGTACCTCCTCGTCTTCGAGCACCCCGATCGCGCGCCATGCCGGCTCCCGGTCTACCTCTTGCGCACTAACCCTGAGGGCCGCGAGCTCGTCGTGCCGCTCCTGGGCCCCGACGAGATCCCGCCCGGCTTCGTCTACATCCCACCGGGGCCGTATCTCTTCGGCGAGCGAGGCGAGTACCGGTACGATCCCGCCGAGCATCCGGAGACCGGCGGCTATCTCGTCGCCGAGTGCGAGCTCTCCTGGGGCGAGTGGCTGCCCTACGTCGAGGCGAACCCCGAGGCGTACCGGCCGGAGATCCTTTACGCGGACGGCTCGAAGAAGCCGCTCCAGCAGGAGGTCGAGAAGGCCCAGGGCGCGGCCTGGCGGGACTATCCCCTCTCCGGGCTCAGCCCGCTCGATCTGGAGGCGTACGTCAAGTGGCTCTCGGACGAGGATCCGCGCTTCGAGTACGCTCTCCCGACCGAAGGCCAGTGGGAGCGTGCGGCCCGCGGCGCGGATGGACGCGAGTATCCCTGGGGCGATGACTGGGATGGCGAGAAGGCAAATCACCAGGACCACCACCCGGTCTTCTATGCGGCGCGCGTCTTCGAGACCGTGCGGGGCGGAGAGCACGGCACAAAAAGCCGGAGCGTCTTCGGCCTCCTTCACGCGGCCGGAAACGTCTACGAATGGACCTCCACGTCTGGCGGAGAGCAACTGCGCGTTGTGCGGGGAGGAAGCGCCGGTTCTCCCGGAAGCTACTGCCGGTGTTGGTTTGCTGCTCGGGACGTACACGTCACTCGGAGCGCGCACTGCGGTGCGCGGCTGGTTGCGGCTGCCAGGACTCGGTAGCCCCTTGGCTCCTTTTCCCCCTGTCCCTTGAAAAGGCGGCCGCAGGCCGCCTTTTCGCGTTTTTTTTGCGCGAGGGTCCCTCCGAACGAAGAGGGGCGACCGGCCTCGCGCGAGGGGACGGGCCGAAAAAAAAATGCCCGGACCGGGCGTTCGACCTTTCGGCCTACCAGCGCGGTCCGGGCCGGCTCAGTTTTCGGCCGGCAACTGGCCGGCCAGGATTTCCGCGACTGGACTCGGGTATGGCACGCTCGGTGAAGCCGTGGCCGCACCGACTCTGGCCGAAGAATTCTCGAGTACTGGCAGCCGCAACCAGCCGCGCACCGTAGTTCGCGTTCCGATTGTCGTGTTCGTTCCGATCAGCAAACCAACACCGGCATAGATCACGGAAACCCTCACAGCATCTTTTTTATCGGCGAAAAACAGCGCGGACGCAAGGGAAAACTCCTTTGACTCGGGAAAGACAAGCCAAGGGAATAAGGGTCAAAGGGTCAAAGGGTCAACGAGTCCTGGCAGCCGCAACCAGCCGCGCACCGTAGAGCGCGAGCCGAAAGTCGTGTTCGTCCCGAACAGCAAACCAACACCGGCCTTCGAGATCCGGCGATCCCCAAGCTCCACCCCGGAGGACGAACTGGGTCGAAGTCTCTCCCGAACCCGACTCCGGCTGGGTGTCCGTCCACTCGCGGAGATTGTCCGCCATCTGGTAACAGCCGAAGACGCTCCGGCCCTCGCGATGGCTCCCGACAGGCTCGGTGAGGGAGTCGAGCGAGAAGCTCGTCTTCTTTCCTAGGAGATTCACCCGCCGCCCTTCTTCGAAGTCCTCGCCCCAGGGATAGGTCCTGCCGTCGGCCCCGCGGGCTGACCATTCCCACTCGTCGGAGCGGGGCAAGCGATAGCTCCACCCTGCGCCCTTGGAGCTCAGCCACTCGCAGTAGGCCACGGCATCGAGCTGGCTCACGCCAAAGACGGGGTGGTCGGGCTTGCGGATGTCCGGGCTGTCCGGGACGTCCTTGATGGTATTGCCCTGCCAGAACTGCGGTCCGTGGCCGCTCGCCTCGGGCGCCTTCAGGAACTCGCCGTACTCGCGCCAGGTTAGCTCGCAAGCGGCCATGTAGAACCCCTCCCGGATCTCGGTCCATTTCTTCTCCTCGCCCATCTGGAACCAGCCAGGCGGGATGTAGACGAAACCCTGCGGGGCGTCGGAGACGACGGGGATCACCGCCTCGCGGTTCTCGCTCGATGCAAGTTCGAGCCAGACGGGGAGGCGCGTCTGGCGGCTCCCCCGGCCGCCAGCCAGGACGAGGTAGCCACCGGTCGGGAGCTCGAGGGCGAGCTCGCCCGTACCGCTCGCGACGAGAGCGCCCGGCTCGACCGAGTCGCGAGCGAGCTCGTGGATCTCGACCGGCTCGCCCGGCGGGTCGGTCGAGACCCGGAAAGCGACCGGGAGGCCGGCCTCGCGGCGGATCTTCGCGATCTCCGTGGCGAGACTCTCCGCGGCGACCTCCTCGGCCCGCCGGACCTCGGCCAGCGCCTCGGCGACGGGGCCGACCTTCTGGCCCTCGGCCTTCGCCCGATCGATCTCCAGGCGAGCGAGGGCGAGGTGGACGCGGCCGATCTCGGGCGCGGCTCGCTCGCCACCCTCGTCGTCCGGCGCGAGGATGAGGGCGAGCTTCGCCCGGTCGAGGGCCTCGAGGAGCTCCGCCCGGGCCGGGGCCTTCCTGCCGAGGATCTCGAGAGCGCCGGCAAGGTTCCGCTCGTAGGCGTCGCGGCGGCTGGCGGCTCGTTCGCGCTCGCGGACACGCTCCTGCCAGCCGGCGAAGACAAGCCAGGCCGCGCCGAGCGCCACGGCGACGAGCGCCGCTAGACCTGAGCCGGAGAAGCGCGGCCGGAGGACGAGCCAGCGCCTGACCTTCCTGGGAAGCGAGTCGGGGAGCGCCCGGACCTCGAGGCCGGCCTCGTAGCGCTCGAGGTCCTTGGCCAGCTCGCCCGCCGTCCTGTATCGCGCTTTCGGGTGCCGGGCCATCCCCTTCTCGACGATCGCCGCGAGGGTCCTCGGGATTCGCGCGACTCGACGCGGCGAGGCCGGTGGCCCGCGAAGGACTTTTCTTGCGATCTCCTCTCCCGAGCGCCCGTCGTACGGCGGCCGACCCGTGAGGACGTGGTAGAGCGTCGCGCCCAGCGAGTAGACGTCGGTACGCCCGTCGAGCTCTTTGCCCGCCGCCTGCTCCGGCGACATGTAGGCCGGCGTTCCGACCACGCGCCCGGCCCCCCCTTTTTCCTGGGCTCGAGCGATGCCCCAGTCGATGAGGTAGACGTCGCCGTGCTCCCCGAGGACGATGTTCGCGGGCTTGACATCGAGGTGGAGGACGCCGGCGTCGTGGGCGAAGTCGAGCGCCTCGGCCACGCGCCGGATCGCGCGGAAGAGGGCGGGGTGCGCCATCTCCGGCGCCCGCTCGGCGAGACTCTTCCCCGCAAGGCGCGCCATCGTGAAGTAGGGGAGCCCGTCCTCGCCCTCGCCCATCCCGTGGACCGGGACGATTGCCGGGTGCTCGAGCCGCGCCGTCATCCGGGCTTCGTCGAGGAAGTGCTGCGTCGCTCCCGGCCTCGCCGCCGCCTCTGGCGCGAGGCGTTTCACCGCGACGTGACGCCCGAGGTCGGTGTCGAGCCAGCCTCGCACCTCCCCCATCCCCCCCCGCGCGAGCGCTCCCTGGTCGGTGTAGCGCTCCCGGCCGCCCGCCGCCTCGACCGCGCCCCGCACGTCCGGGAGCGCCGGAGGGACCTTGATCCCGAGTCGCGCGGCCATGGCCGCCATTCCAGACTTCAGCCGGCAGCCTTTAGAGTTCAGAGCCGCCGTTTCCGAAGCCTGAAGCCTGGCGGCTGAAGCCTGAACAGGCCGCTTCTCGCCCCGGATGAGGTCGAACACCCCGCGCAGATCCGTCTGTTCGGAGCCGCCCGGCCCGGCCCCCGCGAGATCGGTCGTCGGCAGGGTGGCGCCCTTCTCCCGGCCGGCTCGTGCCGCGGGAGCCTCCGGAAGATCGAGCGTCGGCTCGACCTGGCCAGCTCGCGCCGGTACGACGACCGCCCGGCCGCAGCGCGGACAGCGACTCGGCTTCCCGGCCGCGCTCTCGGGGGCCGAGAGGTGCTTCCCGCAGGGGCAGCTGAATCGAACGGCCACGCTCTTCGAGCCCTCTCTCGCCCCGAAACCCGAGGCTAGGGCGCGTCCTCCCCCCACTTCTCGGGGATGTCGATCGAAACAATCTCGTCGGTGTAGAAAACCGACAGGCTCTGCCGCCCGTTCTCGATCAAGGAGACGGCGGAGATCCGAGTCTGGATGAGAAGCACCTCCGGATGCGTGACTTCGAACCGCTCGCCGTTCGAAAGCGAGAGGACGAAAGGCGTGAACGGCCGCCGGGCGAGGAGTTTGCGAATGTCCTCTGCCTTGGTCTCCATGACGGATGAATCCTATCACATCGCGTCCGAGGGCTGACACCAGGCGAAAGGCGAAAATGTGAGTTGATCCCGACTCCGATCGGTTACCATGTCGCGCCCGGATCGGCACCGCCCTTGCGAGTCCGGGCAAGGACCAAGGGAAGGGAGGATCGTGGTGGCGAAATCGAAGAAGAAGCAAGCGCCTAAAAAGTCGGGCAAGAAGCCGCGCGGCCGGAAGGGAAGCGCCAAACGCGCCCCCGCGGGTGGCAAGAAGATCGCGATCGACTCCGCTCGCTATTCCCGCGCCCCGGTCCTCGACTCCCGCCGAGCCATCGCGCTCGCCCGGTCTCTCCAGACCGCGATGCCGAAGGACGCCACGAAGGGGATGAAGACCGCCGCGCGTCGCCTCGAGGCCGCCGCCGCGCGACTCGAGGAGGCGTGGGACGAGAGTTCGCGCGCACCCACTCCGTCCGAGAGCCGGGATGCGGACATTGCGATCGACGGCGCGTGGGGCCGCCTGCACGATCGGCTCGAATCGTTCGCCGATCTCTCGCCCGCGCGTCACCCGCGCGCCAGAGAGGCCAAGAAGATCTTCGACGAGCTCTTCGGTGCTGGCCTCCGCTTCCTCACCCTTCCCTACAGCCAGGAGTGGGCGGAGAGCCAGAGACGCCTCAAGCGGATCGACGGGAACAAACAGCTGGCCGCCGACATCGACAAGTTCGCGGGGAGCGAGTTCCTCGCGGACGTGCGCCTCGACCACGAACGCTACGGCGAGGCCATCGGAATCACGGAAACGTTCGAAGAGGAGTCGTCCGCTCCCGGCGTCGTGGACGCGCGGCGAGCCGTGGAGCACGCGATCCAGCTCTACGCGATCCAGGTCCTGGCCACCGCCGATGAAGAGGACCCCCGGACCGTGAAGGCCGCCCTCGCCGCACTCATGCCGATCGACAAGGCCCGCGAGAAGGCGGCCCGCGCCTCGACCGGGCGACCCGCGAGAGCGCCCATCCCGGGGACGCCGGGGAGCCCGACGCCGTAGCGCATTCCGCTAGCGGGGCTCTGCCCCGGCCCGACGAGACAGTCGCTCTGTCTTTCTTCGACTTGGACTTGGACGTGGACTTGGACGTGGACTTCGACCAAGGCCGGTCCAAGTCCAGGTCTAGGTCCAGGTCTACGTCCAGGTCCAGGTCCACGTCCAAGTCGAGGTCCACGTCCAAGTCGAGGTCCACGTCCAGGTCGAGGTCCAAGTCGAGGTCCGCCTCGCCGTGTTCGCCCAGCATGATGTTGGCCGGCTTGAGGTCCCGGTGGACGATCCCACGGGAATGGGCGTGACCCACCGCCCGCGCGGCCTGGACGAGGGCCACGAGCGCGGCTTCGAGTGAGAGCTCCCCCATCGCGCCGGCGAGCGAGCGGCCCTCGACCTTCATCATCGTGTAGTAGAGCCCGCCCTCGCGATCGACGTCCACGGTGTAGCAGGGGAGCATGCCGGGATGTTCGAGCGCGGCCGTGGCCCTGGCCTCGGCCACGAACCGGCGCACCGCCGCGTCCGATCGCTTCTCGAGGGTCTTCTGCGCGACCGCCCGTTCGAGATCCCGGTCGAAGACCTCGTAGACGGCTCCCATGCCGCCCCTTCCCAGGAGCCCGCGGAACTCGTAGCGGTCGGGGAGCCGCGAGGGGAAGCCTGCTCCCGGGCTCCCGGCCGCCTCGCTCCCCGCAGCCCTCGGGCCCGAGGGCCTGGAGGCCCGAGGGTTGCCGGGCCGTCGTATCGCCCGTCGCCGCGCCCAGCACCGTTCGCTCGGCAGGACTCGCGGCCGTGGGGGGCACGAGCGGCTCGATCGAGAGCCCTGCATCGCTCTGGCCCACGTAGGCCTCAGCCTTCCGGCACCAGTGCCCCAGCCTGTCAGCCGCTTCGCGCGAAAGCTCCGCCCGGCCGAGCGCGGCGAGCGCCTCCTCGATCCTGCCGCGCGAGGCGAGGTACCGGAGCGCGAAATCGACCGGATCGTCACCGCCCGCGGCCGCCCGCGCGAGGTCCTCGGGAAGGAAGCCGATCCGGGCGAGGAGGAGCGGGAAGCCCGAGTCCGCTCGAGCGCCTTCTTGCCTTCGCATGCCCCCTCCTCCCGCACCGGCTCCTGGCCCGCCTGGGCCCGGCAGGGATAGAATGCCCCGGAGGAACGCGAGGATGAAGAACCCTTTTCCCGGAATGGACCCCTACCTGGAGCATCCGGCCCTCTGGCCCGGAGTGCACCAGCGACTCATCACCTATGGCTGCGACGCACTCCAGGCAGAGCTCGGGCAGCGTTACTTCGCCCAGATAGGCGAGCGCCTCTACGTCGAGATCCCAGACCGGAGCATTTACCCCGACGTCGTGGTCGTTGAGTCCCGCGGAACTGGAGTCCTCCCTCGATCCGGCGCCGATGAACCCGAGGTCCTGGTTCTGGATGCGGTCGAGCGCCGGGAGGTCTACGTCGAGATTCGCGACGCGCACGGCGAACACCGCGTGGTGACCGTGATCGAGTTCCTCTCCCCCACCAACAAGAAACCGGGCGAAGGCCGCGAACTGTACCTCGCCAAGCAGCGCGAGGTCCTGGAGTCCGGCTCGCACCTCGTGGAGATCGACCTTCTCCGGGACGGCGAACCCACGGTGGCCCTGCCGCGCGAGACCGCCCGTTCGAGCCCCTACCGGGCCGTGATCTGCCGGACCGAGGACCGCAGGCGGCGGGAGATCTACCGGTTCGGCGTTCGCGACCGCCTCCCCCGGATCGCGATCCCGCTCCTGGTGCCCGATCCCGACGTGGTCCTCGACCTCCCGGCGATCTTCGAGCAGGTCTACGAGAGAGGCTCGTACCGCCGCCGCATCGACTACCGGAGCCCGGCCCTCCCGCCCCTCTCACCCGACGACGCCTCCTGGGCACAGGCGAGGACCGACGGAGAGGCCGACCCTCGCCGGCGAGGTTCATAGCTCCCCCGAGGTGCGGAGACCGCGTCCCCGAGCGGCCAAGGCGCCGGGGACCATGGGAACACGCTGGATCCCCTGGGCGGAGCTTCTCAAGCGCGTGTTCGACCGCCCATTCGACGTCTTGCGACGTGAAGTGTGCGGCGGTCGCCGAGAGGTGCTCGCGTTTCTGACCGAACCTGACGTCGTCCGCGCCTTCCTCGAGTGCGTCCGACTCCCCGAAGAGGCGCCTCCCATCGCCCCGGCGCGTCAGATCGAGATCGACGTGGGTTGACGACAGCCCCGCCCTGGCCGTAGCATGGGCAACCGTGGCGCTTGCCGCCGAGAGCCCCAGCCTGCTGATCCTGGCCATGGGCGGCGCCGGGGAGGACGAGCGCAAGACATCCGGTCTTCCGATCGGATCTGTTCCGAAGATGATCGGTAGGCATGAAGAGGCCGGATGACCATACCCAAGACGATCGCGCGCGCCCACATCCTCGATGCGCTCCAAGTGATTGACCGGGAGGGGGTCCCCGCTGGCCGGCAAGCCAAGAAGTTCCACCTCGATCACGCCGGCAGGCGGTATCCGCCCAAGTACGTGATCAGCCTTGCGTCGGAGCGAGCCACGGGCCGCGAGCTTCCGTCGTCGGCCTTCTCCGGTGGCGAGGAGACCAACAGCGTCCTGCGCAAGCTGGGCTTCACCATCATCGAGGCCGGCGCGGCCGGCTCTTCGGAGAAACCGGATCCTGCTACTAGATCTCCTGAGAAGCCCCGTGGACGTCGCCGGCGCTTCCCCTCGGTGACCGAGACGACCAAGTCCCACACGGAGCACTGCCGTGCCTGCAAGGAGGCGGTTCGGCGCATTCTGGAGCGCCTGTACGGAACGGTGGAGGAACAGGCTGCAACCGGCGTCCTGGCGTCCGCTGAGGCCCTGCCGAAGGGGCCCGAGTACCGGCACCTGTTGGAGATCCACGAGACCCTCCGCCGTCATCGTGGCCACGGCGAGTTCGCCAGGAGCCCGAGGCTTCCGGGCGTGGACTACTACCTTCGCGACCCCGGGGCCGTCCTGGAGTACGACGAACGGCAGCATTTCACCACCCCCAGGGGCTTGACCCTCACGGCCTACCCGGACGACCTGGACGTCGGCTTCGACGTCGCGCGCTGGCGTCGGATGTGCGCCGAGATCGCCGCCGGCGACAGCGCCCCGATCGACCGCGACGAGCAGCGGGCCTGGTACGACACCCTGCGAGACCATCTGCCGTTGCTGAAGCCGGGGTTCGGGCCCACAGCACGGATGCGGGCTGCCGACCGCCAATGGTGCGGCCTCGATGCCGGCAATCCCGAGCATCTCACCATCGTCAGGGACTGGGTGGGGCTCCCGTCGCGGTTCGAGGTGCGTCCGGTGGGCGAGGTCCCTCCCGATCCCTTCTGGGCTCGTCTCGTGATCGAGGGACCGTGGTATGCAGGGCCGGTCCAGGCGCGACGTGCTCTGGAGGCCGCCTCTTCAGCGTGGCCGCGCAGTGTGCGATCGCGCATTCTGGTTACGTGCGGCGGGTTCGTATCGTTCCCCTGGCCGGCAGAGATCGACGGCGAGGCTGTCGTGGACGTGCTCGACCCTCGGCAGACCGCGCTCGACGTGCTCTGGCGGGAGGCCAAACTCGCCGTGGACTCGGTGCTCACCGAACGGCTCCGATCGAAGCTCCTGAAGGTGACCGACGCCGTCACCCTGGGAGTGGACTCCTTCAAGACGACGGTGTCGGTGGCCAGTGAACAGATCCGGGATCTACACATCGAGCTGGTGTACCTGGTCGATCTACGGACGGGCAGACGGCATCGGACGGGGAAGTCCTACCCCACGGGAGGCCAGGACCGTGGCCTCCTCCGCACGGTCGACCTCGGCAGCCACTTCTGCGAGTTCGACGGGGAGACGGTCCTCCTTCTCGGGTGCCACGACCTGAAGGCCTTCGAGCCGCGCGGGATCGCGAATGCCAGGGGCTGGCGGCGGGGAGTCATGTGCGACTGGCGGGCAGAGGTCGAGCGTCGGCGTCCGACCGTCGTGATCCATCATCCGCACACCACGGACACGGCACGGACATGGTGCCATGCATGGGCTGGGCTGTCGAAGATCGCGCCGGGCATCCGGCTCTGTGCGTCGGCCGGGCGGCATCACGACCAGAAGCACGCACCGCGACACCCCATTTCGAAGGTGCTTGCGTCCACGGTTGGCGGGACGGCACTCGACCTGGTCATGCGGGTCGAGCCGCCGGGGAAGTGACCCCTTCCGAGGCCTATCCTTCCTGGACGTGGGGCCCGAACCGTCGGGGGAGGGGGTTGTCGCTCACGAATCGTGGCATGTTCACGTAAACGTGAACACAACCACTTCCATGAACACCAGCCCGAACCCACCCTCGGAACGAGCGCTGCTCGCAAGGCTGCGCGAGATCCTCGCCGACCTCGAGTGGCCCGTCGAGATCATCGGCGATCCGGCTGTCGTGGACGGGCACCGGTTCGACGCGATGGTCCGGCTGCGATGCTCGAGCCGTGCCGTCGTCCGGGCCTCCTCCAGAAAGCGCTCGGCGGCTCCCGGCCGCCCGCCGCCTCGACCGCGCCCCGCACGTCCGGGAGCGCCGGAGGGACCTTGATCCCGAGTCGCGCGGCCATGGCCGCGAGGACCGGCCGCCCCTTCTCCCGCTCCCGCTCCCGCTCCCGGCCGTTTTTCGTGCACGTGCACGTGCACGTGCACGAAAAGCACGGGCACGCACGCCGAGTCGCTTCGCCGGGCTCGTCCGTGCTCCGAAGCACGCTTTGAGTCGATTCGCCGACTCCGTCCGTGCTCCGAGGCACGCTTTGAGTCGATTCGCCGACTCCGTCCGTGCTCCGAGGCACGCCTTGAGTCGATTCGCCGGCTTCGTCCGTGCCCCGAGGCACGCCTTGAGTCGATTCGCCAACTCCGTCCGCGCTCCGAGGCACGGCAGGACCGCAGGCTGGAGGAAAGGCCGAGGGCGCGCCGGCTGTTTTTCCTCCAGCCTCCAGCTTGGTCCGTAGCCGACCTCATCGGGGCGCACAGCAAGCGGTCGCCGCGAGAAGCATTCGCCCGAACCGATCGGCCGCCGTGACGAAGTTGGCCAGCGAGCGGGCGGGAGGGAGCGGCGTCCTTCGCCGCGCGAGCTCGCGCGCGGCGCGGGCGGCGAGTCGTGCGGGGCGGCCGGCGAGAAGCCCGGCGAGCGGCGGAAAGAGGAGCCGGCCCGCGGCGGGGACCGGACCCCAGCGCTCGCGCCAGCGGCTCGCCGTCCGGACGATCCCCCAGTCGAGGTCCGGCCAGCGCGCCTCGGCCTTCGCGAAGGAGTCGCCCTTCCAGACCTCCTCTCCCGCCGTCCCGAGCGCGAGCGCCGGAAGAAGGAGGACGCGGGAGACGAGATCTTTCACGAGAATCGCGTCGCGAGGACCCTTGCCAGCGCGCGCGAGATCTCCAAACGAGAGAGCCAGGCGTTCGAGGCGACGCCGCCGATCGGGCCCGTCGCCCACGACCAGGCCGAGCGAGATCGGCCTGCCGGCAAGGACGAGCGAGCGCCCCATCCGGAAAAGCACCGGCGGGAATCGCGGCGAGGGGTGCCAGGCGAGGTCACCCTCGGAGAGGACCTGGACGCCGTGGTGAGACAGGGGATCGACCGCGGCAAGAAGCGGCGGAAGTTGCGAGAGGGCGTGACGGACGGCGCGGATGCCGGCCGCGGAGAGGAGCGCGTCCTCCGCGTAGACGCACAGGAGATCGAGGTCGCTATAGGGAATCGCCTCGAAGGTCGCGTAGCTCCCGTGGAGAACCGCGCGAACGGGCGCGGGGCGCGACCGGGCGAGGAGCCGTGCGATGGCCGCGACCGCGGGGTAGCCGCCGCCCAGCCGGGCGAGACGCGCTCTTTCGATCGGTCGGGGCTCGGGGAGCTCGAGCGGAGCGAGTTCCATCCCGCAGGCGCCGAGCACGCGGCGCCGGTCGAGACGGATCTCGGCGAGCGCGGCGTCGGAATCCGAGCCGCTCGGAAGCCCGGGAGCCCCCGCACCGGTCCCGAGCGCGCGGCCTCGGAGCTCCAGATACCGGCGGACGAAGTCCTCGGCGTCCCCGGGCGCGGGCCGGGGTCCCGTCACGGACGCCTGCGTGAACCGCGCGACGAGGTCGTCGAGCTCGAGGGTCGCCTCTCGATGCGGGGCATCCGCCGCGGGCGAGGCGTTCCGCTCCTGCACTACTCGAGCCGCCACTCCCGGATCTCGACCCGAAGGACGGAGCCGCCCCCTTCTTCACCGGGCGCGGGGAGGAGGATCCGGTTCACGCGCTCCCGGATCGTCTCCGCCGCCCTCTCCCTCGCCTCGGCGCTCTCGACGTCGGCCCGGGACATGGACAGGAGGACCCCGAGGACCGCCGCGCGGACTTCCCGGCGGCTCCGCTCGACCTCGGACGCCACGCGAGGCGCGCGCGACCGCGGCGCGAGCAGGGCGATCCCGGCTCGAAGGAGCTTCGGGCCGCCCTGGGGTCCTCCCTCGGCGAGGGGGATCTCGAATGGTTCGAGCTCCACGCCGGCGAGTTCCTCCCCGGCGCCGGCCGAGGGCGCGGGCACCTCCGGTTTCCCCGGCGCGACGAGCGTCCCGGGAAGCGGAAGATACCCCTCGACGCGCGCGGTGATCCTCGCGAGGGCGCCCTCGTCGCCGGCCTCCACGACCTCGAATCGAGCGAGTGTCCGCCCGTACGCGATGTCGCCGACGCGGACCTCCTCGCGGAACGAGCCCGTCGCGCCGACCACGAGCGCGCCTGGCGCAGCACCCGCGATTCGAAGGTACACGCCGTCCTCTCGAACGAGGACCTCTCGGACAACGAGCGGACCCTCGTCGGCGAAGGCCGAGAGACTCGCGGCAAGCAATGGGGCGAGAAACGAGGCGACGAGGCGAGCCATGGCGACTCTCTTCCCTGGGGCTGTGAGGAAATAACTGCTACACAGGCTGCTACTCCCGCGTGGCTAGCGATTCTCGCACGGCGCTGGGCGCGCGTCCATTTTCGACGGGCCACGAGGAAGGGACGGGCCGGTCGTGGAGCGGGGCGCGTGACCGGGAGCGCCCCGGTCCTCGCCCACCTCGACCCACGGGTCCCAAGGAGTGTAGGGCGGGTTACTCATCTCGTGCGTCAGCCAGCGCGACCACCAGGCGCTTGCCCACGGCCTCGGCATAGCGCACGAGGGTCTCCACGGTGGGATTGGCACGTTGGCCGGTTTCGAGTTTCGAGAGCGCCGAACGGTCCATGCCGGTAAGGTCCGTCAAGTCGGAAAGGCTCAGCCCCTTCGCTTCGCGCGCGGCTTTCAGTTGCATGAACAATTCCCGCAACTGGTCGATGGTCGCCATACGCTCGTGATGGCGGGCGATCAGGTCGGGCAGTTCCTCGGCGACCTGCTCTCGAATCGCCTTGTACTTGACGGCTTCTTCGGGCGTTAGCCGGCGGTCGCGGGTCATGCGCTTCATGATCGTTGCCTCCTGAGAACGTCGTAGGCCGTCACCGGGTAGACGGTGTCCGCGTGGATTTCTTCGTACACCACCAGCAAGTGCCGGCCCGTGCTGGTGTCTCCGAAGACCACCGGCCGGCCGGAGGACCGGCTGATGTCTGCGTCCGTCGCGTTCTGGAACACCTCTTCGACCTCTTCCTTCGTGACGCCGTGCTCAGCACAGTGTTGCGCGTTGCCGTTGGGGTCGTCATCGAGGTCCCAGATAATCGAGTCGAAGAACACGAAACCGGCTCTCCCTCCCTGTGGAATTATAATACCACAGCTCGACACGTTTCGTCAAGCCGGAATCGTGAGCATCAGCGGTCTCCTTGTTCCCCGGCCGCGAGGATGGCACCATCCTCCGATGCCAACGATCTCTTTCGAACGGCTGGCGACCCGGGCAGGGACGCTCTGGCCGCTCGCGCTCTTCGTGGCGACCTACCCCCTGGTGGCCCTCGTTCGCCTTCTCCGAAGGCCCGTGCGGCGGCAACCGCGCTTCCTCGTCATCCAGGTGGCGAAGATCGGCGACGTCGTTTGTACCTCGGGTCTCTTCCGCGAGGTGAAGCGCGCTTTCCCGGGCGCCTTTCTCACGGTCGAGGTGCTCCCCTGGATCCGACCGCTCCTCGCCACGAACCCGCACATCGACAGACTGGAGGCGCTCGTGCCGCGCGAGGCAACGAACCCGATCCGGCGGGTCGCCCGGTGGGTCCGTATCGCGGCCCAGGATCACGACTATCTTCTCCTCCCCACGCCGAACGCGGGGCACGTGCTCGACGGCTGGTTCGGGCTCGTGCGGCGGATCGTGTCGGTCGTGGAAACCGAGGGACGCTGCACGACGCAGACGCGCTCATTCGAGTTCCTCCGGCGCATCCTCTTCCATGAGACCCCATACGAGGAGGGAACGCTCACGCGCGCGGCGTACGCCCGCATGCTCGAGGCGGCCGGAGTCCGGGGGGCGGATCCCCGGCCGGAGCACCACCCGCCCGCGGGCGCGCGCGAGCGCGCCGCGAGCTGGCTCCGCTCGCGGGGGGCGGGTCCCGGGCGCGAGCTCCTCGTGGGGATCTCACCGGGCGCGGGGAACCGGCTGAAGGAATGGGAGCCCGCGCGGTTCGCCGAGGTGGCGCGGCGCCTGGCCGCGGAGAAGGCAGCGCGCGTGGTCGCTGTCGGGTCACGAGAGGACCGGCCTGCTTGCGAGGAGATCTCTCGGGCTGCGGGAGAGCGCGGGATCGACGCCTGCGGGGCGTTCGATCTGGCGGGTCTCGCCGGGCTCCTCTCCCTCTTCGACCTCCTCGTGTCGGTCGATACCGGCCCGCTCTACCTCGCGAGCGCGCTCGGCGTCCCGGTCGTCGACATCTCGGGTCCGATCGACGTCCGGGAGCAGCCGCCTCTGGAGGCGGCCTGCGAGGCGGTCTACGTCGAGCTCGACTGCCGTCCCTGCTCGCACGTCCTGGCCACGGCGCGCACTTGCCGGACCGGCCACCACCGCTGCGTCCTCGACACGACGCCGGAGATGGTCCTGGCGGCGTGCGGCAGGCTGCTCGCGCCCGCGGCGCGCAGGCGGCCCGCGCGAGAGGCGCTTTGAACGCGCGGCCCCGATGAGCCCTGCCACAGGCTGCCGGGAGCGACTGCACCGGATCCTGGACGAGATCGCGGCGGCACAGAGCGATCTCGACCGGCAAGAGGCCGAGGCCCTCGCCGTCGCTCGCCGTGACGAGGTCGAGCGTCACGGCTCCGCGGCCGAGGCTGCGGCCGAGCTCTGGGAGCGGAGAGAACGCCTTACCCTCGCCCGGCAGGCCCTCGCCAACGCCGCCGCATGCGTCCGTGAGGCTCTCGAGGAACTCCGCGCGTAGACGTCCGGGGGAAGGGCCTTCGTTCGCTCCCCCCGCGGTCGCGCGGTAGAATCGCCTGAATGCTCTCTCGCTCCCCCGCCCGCAAGTTCCTCGCCTACGCGCGTCCCTACCGCTGGTGGATCGCGGCCGCGACGGCTTGCGGGCTCGCCAAGTACAACCTGCCCGTCCTCTTCCCCTGGATCCTGAAGGACGTGATCGACCGGTTGCTCGATCCGGCCAACGTGGATGTCCGGGCGCTCCACCTCTCCATGGCCACTCTCGTCGGCGTGTATCTCGTGTGGGCGGGGATCACGTATCTCCGCTCCTGGCTCGCCGACACTGCAAGCCAGCGGATGGTATTCGACCTGCGGCGAGATCTCTTCGAGCACGTCCAGCGAATGAGCCTCTCCTTCCACGACCGGCGGCAGGCCGGCGCGACGAGCTCCCGCCTCCTGGGGGACGTCGCGGTCGCGCAGAACTTCGTGGGCGCGGCCTTCACGAACACGCTCATGGACGCGAGCTCGCTCCTTGTGATCGCGGCCCTGCTCTTCTCCATGAACGTTCGGCTCGCGGTGATCTGCCTCTCGATCTTTCCCGTCTACCTCTGGCTCAACCGGACCTTCAAGAAGAGAATCCGCGCGACGAGCCGGGAGGCGCAGCAGCAGATGGAGCGGATCTCCGGCGACCTGCACGAGAGGCTCCGCGGGGTCGCGGTGACGAAGGGGTTCGGCCGGGAGCGTACGGAGGCGCTGCGCTTCTTCCGCCAGACGCGGACGCACCTCGCGCTGGTCCTGGCCAACGTCCGGAACCACGCGGCCGCGCTCGCGCTGGTCGGTTTCGTCACCTCGGTCGCTCCGGTCGTGGTCGTCTGGTACGGGGCGATGCAGGTCCTTTCGGGCAGGCTCACGGTGGGAGGGCTCGCGGCCTTCTACGCCTACCTGGGGATGTTCTACCAGCCCCTGAATCGCCTCACGGAGCTCAACCTCCTGCTCGCCAACTCGCGCTCGGCGATGGAGCGGATCTTCGAGGTCCTGGAGACCTCTCCCGAGGTCGTCGACCAGCCCGGCGCCCCGGCCGTCGGCCGCGTGCGGGGGGAAGTCCGGTTCGAGGGGGTCTGGTTCGGATACGACGCGGCGCGGCCGGTGCTCCAGGGGGTCGACCTCCACGCGACTCCGGGGCGGACGATCGCGCTCGTCGGCCCGAGCGGCTCGGGAAAGTCCACGTTCGTGAAGCTCCTCCCGCGCTTCTACGACGTCAGCCGCGGGCGGGTGTCGATCGACGGGAAGGACGTGCGTGACCTTTCGCTCGGGGATCTGCGCCGCCAGATTGCGATTGTTCCGCAGGACGGGGTTCTCTTCTCCGGGACGATCGAGGAGAACATCCGCTACGGGCGCCTCGACGCGACCGCGGGCGAGGTCCGCGCCGCTGCGCTCCAGTCCGACGCGCACGGCTTCATCGAGGCGTTGCCCGAGGGATACGCGACGCGCGTCGGGGAGGGGGGCGCGACGCTCTCCGGGGGTGAGAGGCAGCGGATCGCGCTCGCCCGGGCGTTCCTCAAGGACGCGCCGATTCTCGTCCTCGACGAGGCGACCTCCTCGCTTGACAGCGCCTCGGAGAACTCGATCCAGCAGGCGCTGTCGCGGCTCCGCCTGGGGCGGACGGCCTTCGTGATCGCTCACCGCCTCGCGACCGTCCTCTCCGCCGACCGGATTGCTGTCTTCCGCGAGGGGAGAATCGTGGAGAGCGGACGGCACGCCGAGCTCCTCGACCGACCGGGCGGCCTCTACCGCAGACTCTACGAGGAGCAGTTCGGCCGGATCCATCTGCCGGCGGCAGGATAGAGGAGGGAAGAAGGATGCACTGGACCTGTCGATTGGCCGTGGTCGCGCTCCTCACATGCCCCTGGCTCACGGCCCAGGACACGGATCCCGAGGCGGCCGCGCGGGGGCGGGCCCATCTGGATGCCGGGAAGGAGCGCCTGGAGGCGGGCGATGCCGCGGGCGCGGTGCGCGAGCTCGACGAGGCGGTCCGGCTCGCCCCCGATCTCGCGGAGGCCTGGCTCTGCCGCGGCATGGCGCGCCGCTCGATGGGCGAGAACCGCGGGGCGATCGACGACCTCGACCGCGCGATCGAGCTCGACCCGGGCTCGGCGCTCGCCCGAGCCCACCGGGGGGCCGCCCGCGCCGCGCAGGGGGACCCGGACGGCGCGATCGCGGACTACGACGAGGCGATCCGGCTCGACCCGGCCCTTATGGGCGCCTGGTACAACCGCGCCATGGCCAGGATGGCGAGGGGAGACCTCGACGGGGCGATCGCCGACCTCGGCGAGACGATTCGGCTCGCACCCGGCTTCGGCGAGGCCTACAACAGTCGCGGCGTCGCCAGGAAGGACAAGGGAGACCTCGATGGGGCGCTTGCCGATCTGGACCAGGCGGTGCGGATCGATCCTCGCTCCGCGCTCGCCCGCGCCAACCGCGGGCTGGTCCGCCAGGCCCTGGGAGATCCCACCGGGGCGGTTTCCGACTTCGACGAGGCGGTGCGGCTCCGGCCCGCCTACGTGCCGGCGTGGCTCGGCCGCGCGAACGCGCGCCGCGGGTCCGGCGACCCCGAAGGCGCGCTCGAGGACTACACCCGGGTCCTCGAGCTCGCCCCGCAGAACGTCGCGGCGCTCTGCGGCCGGGCGGCGGTCCGCGCCGGAAAGGGAGAGATCGAGGGGGCGCTCGCCGACGCGGGGGAGGCGATCCGGCTCGACCCCCGCTCTCCCGCCTGTTACCACGCCCGCGGCCTCGCCCTGGCGGCGAAGGGAGACATCGAGGGCGCGATCGCCGACTTCTTCCAGGCGATCATCATCGACACGGACTTCGTCGACGCCTACGTCGGGCGGGCCCAGGCCCTCCAGGCCAAAGGGAACCTCGACGCGGCGATCCAGGACCTCGAGAAGGCCCTCGAGCTCGCCCCGGCGAGATGGCCGGAGCGCGCCAGGGTCCAGGCGCTTCTCGACTCGGCGCGGGCTGCGCGGGACGGGGGACGGTAGGGGCCACGCTTTCTGGACACGAAAAGACCCGAAGAAGACGATCGGTGAGAGGGATGATGCGAGCTCTTCTCCAGGGGACACTCGCCGGGAGCCTCTGCGCTGGAGCTTCTCTTCCGGGAGAGGTGCGCCCAGCCCCCGTCGGCGAGGCGAAACGACTCATGCGCGCGCTGGAGAAGGCCCTCGAGTAGGCGGTTCCTACGCGAGCGCCTTGCCCAGGAGCGGGAGGCTCACGTCGTACCGGTACGAGACCGACATGTGCCCGTCGTCGAACTCGTGGTGGACGGGCTCCACCCCGTTCCGGCGCATCGCGGCGACGAGGGCCCGCGCGCCCCAGTGGAGCGAGAACTCGTCCTGGGTCCCGCAGTCGGTGTAGACGAGCGCCAGCGCCTTGAGGTTCTCCGCGTACCGCGCCACCATCCGCACCGGATCGTGGTCCTGCCAGCGCTTCCAGACCTCCGGATGGAAGACCCCTGTCTCGAGGTCGAACGGGAAGTCGATCCCCAGATGGGGCGAGGCGGGATTGGGAGAATAGTGAGCCGCCATGGCGAGGGCGTTCAGCGCCTTGTGGTGCTTCTTCCGGTGCCGGTTCGGGTCGGCCCAGAAGGCGTCGAGCCACTTCGCCGGACCGCCGGCCTCCCGCCAGCGGTCGAGGGCCTCGGGGAAGTCGGGGATGTAGGCGAGCTCGAAGTTCGAATCGCCCGAGTGGTCGGCGACCGCATCGAAGACCTCCGGGTGGCGCATGGCCTGGACGATCGATCCGTACCCGCCGGACGACTTCCCGAATACCCCCCAGCGGCCTGTCCGGTAGGTCCGCTTTACGAACGGGACGACTTCCTCCAGGAGATAATCCTCATAACGACCGGTCGCGGTGGAGTTGAGGTACTGGTTCCCGCCGAGGCGCGTGAAGCAGTCGGGCGCGGCGACGAGGATCGGCGGGCAGGCGCCGCTCGCGATCAGACGGTCGAGGCGGCTCGCCAGGTCTTCGGCCAGCGGATCGATGTTGAAGAGCATCGCCCCGGTTCCCGTGAAGCCGGTGAGCGCAAGCAGCGCCGGGTAGGATCGCGAAGGATCGTCGTCGTAGCCCGGCGGGACGTAGACCGTGAGATTCCGCTCGGTAGGGTCTCCGAGCGCGTTCCCGGTGAGGACCTCGCTCGCGAGCCGATGAACGGCGAGCCTGCCGCGCGCTGGCATGGTCACGGGAGCCGACCTTCGAGCGATTCGAGTCTCGCCTTGATGAGGGCGAGCTCCTCCTCGACCCGCGCGAGGCGCGCTTCGAGTCCCGGCGTGTTGGGCGCAGGACGCTCCGGCTCCGCTCTCGGCGGCTCCGCCGCCGGCGGCGCTTCCTCCGCCGCGGGCGCCTCGCCCTCCTGGTAGAAAGCATGGTCGTAGCGCGCGGCGCGCTCGCCTGGGCGGCGCGGAAGAAGGCGCGCGTACCCCTTCTCGACCAGCGTCCGGAGCGCCTTCTCGAGCTCCTCCAGGTTGGGGAAGGCGTGCATCCGGCTCGCGCGACTCCGCAGCTCGCCCGGCTGCTGGGCGCCCCGGAGCAGGAGCTCGGTCAAGACCGCGAGCTCCGCGCGCGCGAGACCGAGCCTCTCGGCGACCTTGTGGTCCCACTTCTCGACCCGCCCGCCCACCTCGTGCCGGTTCGCGACCCAGCCCTCCTTGCCCAGAGCCTTCAGGCGGTCCGCGACCTCGTACTCGTCGAGGGACATGATCGGGTGCCGGTTCGACTTCTGGTTCGCCCCGAGCGTGAGCGAGTTCACCGAGAGGGGGTACTGGTTGGGTGTCGTGAACTCCTTCTCCAGGAGGACGCCCAAAATCCGCCGGGAGACGGAACCAAGGGTGATCGCCGGTGTCGTCATGGCCTCCATGTTACTGCCCGGAAGGGGCCAGCGAATCGCCCTCGCGCCGGAGGTGCGGGGCGACCATTGCGAGATCGTCGAGGAAAGCCCCCCGGTCGCGCGGAGAGATGAGGACGCCCAGGAACGACCCGTAATCGACGTGCAGCCGGGCGAGGGAGAGCGCGGGAGAGGAGAGCGGGTTCCGGCTCGGTTTCACTCCTCGGATGCCGGCGATCGGAATCCTCCGGCGGACGAGGCCGTGCCGGATGACCAGGTGTTCGGGTCCGACCTCGTAGCTCATCGGGAAGATGAGGCCGCCGTAGAGCGCGAGGACGAGGGCGAACGCTGCGGTCCCGATCCAAATACCGGGGCGGTCCCCCGCGAAGGCGGAGCTCGCCGTCACGACGACCGTGACCAGCGGCAGCAGGCCGAGGAACGCCGCCAGCCATAGATCGACCTTGGACTTGTGGATCACCCTGCCTCCTCGGAGTTCATCCTCTCCAGAAGGAAGAACCGCCGGCGAGGGATCGCGCCCCTGGGAGCCTGTCGCGACTAGCCATTCGGGCTGCGCGGGGCGATTTCGGCCGATCTCTTCGTTGCTCGGGCGCAGCGTAGGACAAGGCTACGCTTGGCGCCCTCGCGCCTCGATCTCGGCCGAAATCGCTCCCGCTCGCCCTCGAAGCGCTATTCGCGACAGGCTCCTCGCCGGCGGCCGGGGTCGGTGTGTTTCTTCTTCCCGTTACGCGGACTCTACGGGATCGTCCGCTGCTTCAGCTCGAAGCGCGCCGTCGCCGCGAATCGCAGCGTGGCCGGCTTCGTCGTGAGGACGCCCTCGATCGTGTAGAGCCCAGGCGGGAGCGGCGTGCCCGAGTTGTCCTTCAGGACGATCGTCTCGTCGAAAGCGAGCGTCTCGCCGGGCTTGAGCTTCCCCATGATGTAGATGTCGGGGAAGGCCCGGTTGTACGCCCAGCGGTAGACCTCCTTGCCGGCCTCGTTCCTGATGGCGAAGTCGTACTTCTGCCCGCTCGTGAACTCGGTCGGGACCGTGTCGGTCGTACCGTTCTTCACCTCGAAGTGCGCCTTGACGGTGCCCAGCGTCGAGGGTCGCATGAGGGGCGGCCGGACGTCGGTGTGGTAGTAGGTGTACTGGTCGATCGTGATGCAGGCGGAGAGCCCCTTCGCCTCGACCTTCCTCGTGTACTCGCGGCCGTTGACGACGGCGTGGACGAGCTTCGCGGTCGAGGGGCCGGCGATCGTCTGCCAGCTGTACTCGAGGAGCCCGACGCCCTTGGCGAACTTCCAGCCGCCGGTGCCCGCGTCGGCGCAGATCGGGCGCTTCATGTCGACGACGACAGCTCCCGTGAAGGTCCCGACCGGGGTCTCGACGGTCGCGTTCGAGTCGCTGACGACGAGCGACGCGCCCGTCGTGCAGGCCGCGGGATAGGCGGTCTTCCACTCGGTGCCTCTGGGGGCGCGGAGATCGAAGACGAGCTCGTACTTCCCGGCGGTGGCGTCCCAGATCCAGACCTTCCCGCTCGCCCCGCTCATCCACCACCAGCTCGGATCGCCGATCCCCTCGACCTCGACCCAGCCGCCCGACTGGCGGGTGATCTTGATCTCCTGGTTCGTTCCGCCGATCCGCCCGCTCACTTCATAGGTCCACTCGTTGCCGACCTGGTTCGGCCAGAGCTCCTGCGCGTTCTGCGCGCCGGCTGCCCCGGCGATGGACGCGGCCACGAGGGCCGCGAGGATCGTGTGCTTCATGCCCATCTCCTTTCGGAATCTACGGCTGAAGTCATGACGCCGTGCGGCATACGGGCCGCGAAAAGGGAGGAGATTTACCTCTTGTAGCGCAGCGTGTCAAGAAAGAAATCTTGAGATTGAAAAGATTAAAGAAGAGCCGCTAGAATGCGTGCCCTAGATAAAGGAGGGAAGAGCATGCTCCGAGCTTCCGTCGCCATCTCGCTCGCGCTCGCCGCGGGACTCGTCCAGCCGGCCGTGGCTCAGGACGGGGAACCCACCCCGTCTCCGGAAACCCTCGCCGCGCTGGGGGAGAATCTCGCCCGGCTGATCGAACGCGCCGATCGGATCGCCCTGTACAGGACCCTACCCGAGCAGACCCAGCAGGGCGCGAACATCGGGGGCTACTCGATCGTGGAGGAAAAGCGCCTCGAAGACCCCGCCGCCCGGCGGCGCATGAAGGAAACACTCTTCGACGGCGGCGTGTACGGGACGGAGATGGCGAAGTGCTTCATCCCCCATCACGCCATTCGGGTCCGCTCGGGGGAGGAGGCGGCGAGTCTCGTCGTCAGCTTCGAGTGCTCGCAGCTCCTCTGGATCGAAGGACAGAAGACGGTCATCATCCGGTCCGAGGGCCGGCTCCTCGACACGCTCGAGGCCCTGCTTTCGGGCGGGGACGGTCACCCCGGCGAGCCGCCTGGCGAGAACGGCGGCGAGGAGAGCGCGGGGGCTCACGTCGCGCGCGCGAACGACCTCCTGGCGAAGGGAGACGTGGACGCCGCGCAGGCGGAATTCGACCGGGCGATCGCGCTCGACCCTGCTTTCGCGGCGGCCTACTCCGGGCGGGCGATGGCGAGACAGGCGCGGGGAGACCTCCGGGGCGCGATCGAAGACCTCGAGCGTGCTCTTGCTCTCGACCCGGCGAACGGCGAAACGCGCAAGCGGCGGGGCGGCGTGCGCGCGGCGCTGGGCGACATGGACGGCGCCCGGGCCGATCTCGACGAGGCGCTGAGGATCAACCCCGCCGACGCTGGGGCCTGTGCCGCGCGGGGCTCGCTCCTCCAGTCGATGGGAGACCTCGAGGGTGCGATCCGGGACTTGACGCGCGCGATCGAGCTCGACCCTCGGATGGCCGAGGCCTACGTCCGCCGCGCCAACGCGCGCCAGAAGCTCGGAGATCTCGCCGGCGCGGTCGAGGACTACGCGCGCGCGATCGAGTGCGATCCGGCGCTCCCCGACGCATGGTCGAACCGCGGCGCGGCGCGATACGCCATGGGAGATGTCGATGCGGCGATCTCCGATCTCGAGCGCGCCCTCGCCGTCGCCCCGGCGAACTGGCCCGCCCGGAAGTCGGTCGAGGAGGCGCTCGCCCGGGTACGGGCGGCGCGCGAGAAGAAGTAGCCCGATGCCGATCATCCGGATCGAGGCGCTCGTCGATCGCCCGCCCGATGTCGCCCTTCTCCTCGAAGGGACGGTACGCGCGGCGGCCGAGGCGTTCGGCACCGAACCCAGGCAGTGCTGGGCAACGTTTCGCGAGCTCCCGTCCGGGACGTACCTCGAAGGCGGACGGGTCCGGGACTCGTCCGAGGCGGCGCTCGTCTCCCCGCTCGTCACGGTGCTCGCCTACCGCGGCCGCACGCGCGACGTGAAGGCGCGCGTTCTCGCCGCAGTGGCCGAGGCGGTGGGCCGCGGCCTCGGGACCCCCCCGGAAAACGTCTTCGTCGAGTACCGGGAGATCCCGGAAGGCCATGTTTTCACGGGCGGTGAAGTTCACTAGTCGCCTGTCCCTTGCATCGGAGCCGGATTCGCCTAGACTCGACACCGCTGGAATAGTCCCCGAGACGTGGTTGTCGCAAGGTGGGGGTCGAGAGAGAGCCGCCGATGAAGATCCTGAGGATTTCCGTCCTTCCAAGCCTCCTCACGCTTGGGAACGCCATCTGCGGCTTCCTGTCGATCGCCTATGTCGCGGATGGGCGGTTCGTGAACGCGGCCTGGATGATCTTCGCCGCGATGCTCTTCGACGCCCTCGACGGGAAGGTCGCGCGGATGACGGGCGGGACGAGCGACTTCGGCATGCAGCTCGACTCTCTTGCCGACGTCATCACGTTTGGCGTGGCGCCCGCCTTCCTCGTCAAGGTCCTCGTCCAGTCCCCCCACTCCCCCTACCACTCGAAGATTGCCTGGGGCCTCTCCGTCCTCTTCGTGCTGTGCGCCGCGCTCCGGCTCGCGCGATTCAACGTCGAGACCGCAAGGCACGATGACGACTCCCACTCGTCGTTCCGGGGGCTCCCGAGCCCGGCCGCCGCGGGCTCCGTGGCCTCGCTCGTCATCCTGTACGACTTCCTCGACCAGCGGCAGGTGATCCTCCTCCTCTTGCCCCCGGTGACGGTCCTCCTCGGCGCGCTCATGATCAGCCGCTTCCGGTACGTCCACGCGTTCAACAAGGTCGTCCGGGGCGGCAAGTCGTTCGCCCAGCTCGCGCAGATCGTCTTTCTCCTCATCTTCGCGGCGATCCTCCCCGAGATCGCCTTCGCCACGCTCTTCCTGGGATTCTCCCTCTCAGGGCCGGCCCGCACGATCTGGCGCCTGCTCCACCGCAAGGCGGCCGTCGAGACCGAGGACGAGGAAGCCCCTTCGACCGAGGCCGAAGTCGGGAGGTGAACCCAGTCCGGGCCGCCGTCGCCCTCGGCTCGAACCTCGGCGACCGGCTGTCCTGTCTGGCCGAGGCGCGCGACAGGCTGGGGCGGACCGCCGGCGTCGCGCTCCTCGCCCGCTCCACCATCTACCGGACGGAGCCGGTGGGGGGCCCCGCGCAGGGAGAGTTCGCGAACGCCGTGGACCTCTTCGACGTGGAACCCGAGCCGTGCGAGTTCCTGGAGGCGCTGCTTGCGATCGAGCGCGCCATGGGGCGCGTCCGCCGCGAGCGATGGGGCCCGCGGTCGATCGACCTCGACCTCCTCTTCCACGGGATGAGCGCGACCGAGTCTCCCGGCCTCGCCCTTCCGCACCCCGAACTCCACAAGCGCTCGTTCGTGCTCGCCCCGCTCGCCGAGGTCGCCCCGGACTGGAGCCATCCGGTGCTCGGCCTCACGC
>JACQVV010000207.1 GCA_016209595.1 Planctomycetota bacterium | reverse complement strand
CGAGGCGATTTCCAGGATGCCGTCCAGCGCCATGTCCCGGACCATCTCGTCTGGATCGCGCAGTCCTTCCTTCAGCGGCTCGATCGCCTCCACGGCATATGTGATTCCCAGCCCCTGCATGCAGGCCACGCGGGTCGGCTGGCCCTCATCTCCCCCGTTCGCGCGGATGATCGCGACGAGATCCGGGACGGCGATCACCCCGCCGCAGCCCCCCATCCCCTGATAGACCTCCAGGCGCCAGAGCTCCTTGAGGTTCGGGTGGTTGAGAAGCGACTTCACGTACGGATAGATGGGCGGCCCGACCAGCCGGCAGACCGGAAGCCAGACCGTGCTGTGAAAGGTCGCTCCCGAGTTCGGGTTGACGAAGAATTGGATCACGAACCACCGGATCGGCCAGTCGTCCTTCTCTATCTCCTGGGCCCAGTACCGGACGACGTGCGCGAGCTCCCGGACCGCGTACTCCATCCTCTCTTCCGTCGTCCCGGTCTGCTCCCCGATCGCCAGGAGCGCGATCAGGAACTCCGCCCCCTGGCGCCCCTTCGTCTGGAGGATCTCCGCCTTCTTCTCCTCCCAGGCCGTCTCGGTCCCCTCGAGATAGATCCGCCTGGCCTCGATGTAGTACTCGCGGTCCCCGGCGGCATAGGGTTCTGGCGGATCGATCTGGGTGGGGTCCGGGAGGTCGCCGTCGGTTGCGCCCGAATTTCTCGTCGCCGGGCCGGAGTTGCACCCGGCGAGCGCGCACGCGAAGCACGTACAGATAAGGAAGAGACCCATCGAGCGACTCATCCGGCGGACCCTCTCACTTTGCCTCGAAGAACCGACTGCTCGTGCCGTCCGGCCCGATCACCGCTCGCACCCGCCGCAGGCACTTCGGACAGCGCCCGGAATAGGACTTCCCGCTCGTATCGAGGTAGATCCGCTGGTAGACGACGCAGCACCGGAAGAAGACGCTGATCCAGGGACGTCGCTTGGCTGCTTCAGGCATGCCGCCTCTAGAACGGGCTCCGGAATCGGGACAGGCTACCCGCGAGCCGCGAGGGAATCAAGCCGCGCTCCCGGACGAGGAGGAATGCGCTCACCGCCAGAACGGTTCACACGCGGAGACTCGCCTCGCCAGGCCGCCTCTCTCCCCTCGAGCCCGCCCTTTTCGAACGTCCGCGGAAATCTCTTGCCATCCCACTAGGCATGGTGTACCCTCGCGTCTCGATATTCGACATAAGGGAGACCAAGCCTATCTCCCGGCGCGTCGCGGAGGAAGAAAAGGGGTTCCGCCGCGGCAAGTCTTGAAAGCCGGGGGAGACGGCTCCATGGGAGGGATGAAGGGCGATGGACCCGCAGCCATACGTCCATCTTCACGTCCACAGCCATTACTCCATTCTCGACGGCGCCTGCAAGATCCCGGACCTCGTCAAGAAGGCGAACGAGTTCGGGATGCCCGCCGTGGCGCTCACCGACCACGGAAACCTCTTCGGTGCGATCGAGCTCTGCCAGGAAGCGAAGAAGTCGGGGGTGAAGCCCATCCTGGGCTACGAGGCGTACGTCGCCCCGGAGAGCCGCTTCGTCAAGTCGGGAGGGGCGGGGAACTACAACCACCTGACCCTCCTCGTCAAGAACGAGACGGGATACCGGAACCTCCTGAAGATCGCATCGGAGGCCTACGTCAACGGTTTCTACTACAAGCCGCGGATCGACAAGGAATTCCTAGCGGCCCACGCAAACGGGCTGGTCTGCCTCTCGGGCTGCCTGAAGGGGGAGCTCTGCCAGGCGATCCTCGCGGGCGGCGAAAAACGCGGACCGCTCGAGGTCGCAGCCGCCTACCGCGACATGTTCGAGCCGGGCGACTTCTACGTCGAACTCCAGTACAACGGGATCGACGCCCAGGCGCGCGCGCTCGACGGGCTTCTCCCGATCGCGGCCGACCTCTCGCTCCCTACGGTCGTCACGAACGACGTCCACTACCTCACCCGGGACGCGGCGTGCCACCACGACGTCCTCCTCTGCATCCAGACCGGGAAGACCCTCACGGCGCCGGGGCGCCTTCGCTTCGCGACCGAGGAGTTCTACTTCAAGAGCCCCGCGGAGATGGTGGAGTCCTTCCGCGACCATCGAAAGGCGCTCGCTCGCTCGCTCGAGGTCGCCGAGAAATGCAACCTCGATATCCCGTTCGGGAGAAACCACCTCCCTCCTTTCTCGCCGCCTGAAGGCGAGTCCCAGGAGGCTTACTTCGACCGCTTGTGCCGGGAGGGCCTCGCCCGGCGTTTCGGGAAGGACTGGAACCGGAAGGCCGAGGTGCGCGAGCGCTATCAGAAGGAAGCGGCGGTCGTGAAGAAGATGGGCTTCGTCGGCTACTTTCTCATCGTCCAAGACTTCATCCGCCACGCGAGAGGGCGCGGCATCCCCGTCGGCCCGGGCCGCGGCTCGTCGGCGGGTTCGATCGTCGCCTACGCCCTCGAGATCACGAACATCGATCCCCTGCGGCACGGCCTCCTCTTCGAGCGGTTCCTGAACGAGGGGCGAAACGAGATGCCCGACATCGACATCGACTTCGCCGCCGAGGGAAGGTCCGAGGTGATCGAGTACGTGCGGCGGAAATACGGCGCCGAGAACGTGTGCCAGATCGTGACCTTCTCCAAGATGGCCGCGCGAGCCGCGATCCGCGACGTCGGACGCGTGATGGAGATCCCGCTCTCCAAGGTCGATCGGATCGCCAAGAAGGTCCCCGAGCGCCCCGGGATCACGCTCGCCGAGGCGCTCGAGGAGGATGCGGAGTTCCGCGAGATGGTCGTGACGGACGAGGAGGCGAAGAGCATTCTGGAGTCCAGCCGGCGGATCGAGGGGCTCGTTCGCCAGCCGGGCACCCATCCCGCGGGCATCATCATCTCCGACCGCCCGATCACCGAGTACTGCCCGCTCTACCGGAACGGGGACGACATCACGACGCAGTACTCCATGAAGCATGTGGAGAAGATCGGCCTCCTCAAGATGGACTTCCTCGGACTCGACACGCTCTCGCACCTCGCCCGGGCGGTCGAGCTCGTCCGGGAGACCCGCGGCGAGACGATCGACCTGGCGAAGATCCCGCTAGACGACGCGAAGACCTACGAGCTTCTCTCCAGGGGAGATACGCCCGGACTCTTCCAGGTCGAGGGCGACGGGATGCGCGAGCTCCTCCGGAAGCTCCGTCCCGAGCGCTTCGACGACATCGTCCCGCTCGTCGCCCTCTTCCGGCCGGGCCCGCTCCAGAGCGGAATGGTCGAGACCTACATTCGCGTGAAGCACGGCCAGGAGAAGGCGTCCTACCGGCACCCAAGGCTCCAGCCGATCCTGGAAGAGACCCACGGCGTGATCCTCTACCAGGAACAGGTGATGCGAATCGCGGCGGACCTCGCGGGCTTCTCGCTTACCGAGGCCGACCACCTGCGCAAGGCGATGGGCAAGAAGGACGACGCGATCATGGCCCAGTTCAAGAAGAAGTTCATCGACGGAGCGGTCGCGGGAGGAGTGGACGAGACGACCGCGGCCGAGATCTTCGAGCTCATCCGCTACTTTGCCGGCTACGGGTTCAACAAGTGCTTGCCCGGGTCGGCGCGTGTCACCGACTGCGCGACCGGGCGGATGCGAACTCTCGCCGAGCTCGCAGCGAGACCGGCGGGGGAACCCCTTCCGGAGGTCCCGTCGCTCGAAAACGGCCGGATCGTGCCGCGCCGCCCGGCAGCGCTCCACGACAATGGAGAGAAACAGGTCTTCCGGCTGGTCACGCGCTCGGGGAGGACGCTCCGCGCGACCGGGAACCATCCCCTGCTCACTCCGGCAGGGTGGAAGCCTCTCGACGCGCTCGCCCCCGGGGTCCGGATCGCCGTGCCCCGACGGATCCCCTACGTTCCTTCAGCAAGCGCGCCTCCCTCGGTCCTCGAGGGGATGGGCCGCACCCTCGCGCGAGACCCTCTGGCCCCCTTCCCCGAGATCCTCTTCCGCCTCCCGCCCGAGGAGGTCGCGGAGGCGCTCTCTCCGCTCTGGGGCGGCCTCCCGCCCGGCGATCCCGAAGGCCCCGCCGCCGTCTGGACCCCGAGCGAGTCGCGCGCGCGCGATCTCGTCCACCTTCTGCTTCGCCAGGACATCCCCGCGGAGATGGAGGAGGTGCCCGCGGGCGTCCGAGGGACGTGTCCGTACCATGCGGTTCGCCCGGCGGCGGCACAGGTCCCCGCCGCCGTCGGGCGGGCCCTGTCAGGGGGAGGGGAACTGCCCCCTCCCCCTTCCTACCGCCGGCACTCCTCTTGCGAAGCGAGGATCGTGCCAGCGGCCCCCTCCCCTTCTGGAATGCGGAATGAACGACTGGAGGTTTCGTACTCCGGTGATGTGCCTGAAGACGACGAACTCGAAGTGCTCTGGGACCCGATCCGCGAGATCCGGCCCGACGGCTTCGAGCGCACGTACGATCTCGAGGTCCCGGGACCGGCCAACTTCGTGGCCGACGACGTCGTGGTCCACAACTCTCACTCGGCTGCCTACGCGCTCGTCACTTACCAGAGCGCCTACCTCAAAGCGAACTACCCGACGGAGTTCATGGCAGCCCTCCTCACGACCGTGCGCGAGGACTCGAAGAAGGTCTCGAAATACGTCGAGGAGACGGTCCGGACGGGGATCCCGGTACTCGCCCCGTCGATCGACCGGAGCCAGGCCCACTTCGCCGTGGAGGAGGGAAAGATCCGCTACGGGATGGAGGCGATCAAGGGCGTCGGTCTCCGTGCCGTCGAGTCGATCCTCGCCGCGCGAGAGAAGCTGGGCACTTTCCCCGCCTCGGTCCAGGGTCTCTTCGATCTCGCCGCGAACGTCGATCTGGGCCTCGTCAACAAGAAGGTTCTGGAGTGCCTGGTCAAGGCGGGGGCGCTCGACTGCTTCGGCCTCGCCCGCGCTCAGGTCATGGCGCTCGTCGAGAAGGCCCTCCGGACCGGACACGACCAGCAGAAGAACCGTTCCCGGGGGCAGAGGACGCTCTTCGACTCCCCGGGGGAGAGCGGATCCAAGGGAAACAGCGGCGGCCCGGCGGCGGATCTCCCGGTCCCCGATGTCCCCGAGTGGCCCGCGCGCGACCGGCTGGCCTACGAGAAGGAGACTCTCGGCTTCTACTTCTCCGGCCACCCCCTGGAGGACCGCCGCGCGACGATCGAGACCTTCTCGACCGCCCGGGCCGCCGACCTCGCCCAGCTCGGGCCGGGCTGCGAGGTGACGATCGGCGGGATGATCACCTCCGTCCACACGACGCTCATCAAGAGGGGGCGCTTCGCGGGCGAGAAGATGGCGCGCTTCGCGTTCGAGGACCTCACCGGCTCCTGTCCAGTGGTCGTCTTCAGCGAAAAGTACAAGGAGACGAAGGACCTCATCGTCCCCGATTCGGCCGTCTTCGTCCGGGGCCGGATCGACGAGTCCACGACGCAAGTCTCGGTCCTGGCCGAGGAGATTTTCCCGCTCGAGGCGGCCGAGGAGCGCCTTTCGCGCTCTCTCACGGTCACGGTCCGCGGGGCGAACGAGCGGGAGGTCGCGACCCGTCTCCAGTCGCTCCGCCAGCTCGCCCGCGAACACTCGGGGAGCGTCCCACTCTTCCTCGCCATCGAGACCTCTGGCACGACCGTCATGGTCCGGGCCGGGCGCGACTTCTCCGTCCAGCCGAGCCAGGAGTTCACCCGGAGCGTGAGCGAGCTCCTCGGTTCGGGAGCGCTGAACTTCCGGTAGTCCCCTCTCGCGCGGTGACAAGCCTGTAACAGATCGAGATTCCCCTGTAACAGGATGTCCCTCGCCCCGGGGCTGGGGCCGGACACATCCGCGGGACTCCCCCGACGTAAGATCTTCCTGCGGCGGAAGCAGCGGCGGGAGCATCTCCCGGAACGGTCGCGGTCTGGCCGGGGTCCGCCGTTTGCTTCCCCTTTTATTCGCTCGGGGAGGAGAGGAAGGGAGCTGGGGTTCCAGGGATGACGCGAACAGCGGTTCTGTTCTCGATCGTCTTTCTTGCCGTGGGTTTCACCGCGCTCGACCGCGGCTGGCATTTCGGGGAGGCGGCGACTCCCGAGCCTTCGCCAGACCCCGCCTCGGAGTTCCTCCGCTCCGTGAAACGGGCCGTGGCCCCGGAGGAGGAGCCGGCCGCCCTGGAGGCGAAGCCGACCCCGGACAAGGCGGCGGAGTGTCGCTGCGCCGCTTGCGAGACCGACCGGTGCCGCGACGGCGAGGGGAAGTGCCGCTGCGCCGAGGAGAAGGAACGGGCTGTCGGGAGCCTCCTACCGGTCCGTTGAGGCCTCGAAGGCCTCCACGACCGGCCGGCCGTCCCAGTCCCCCGGGACCGGGACACCGAGGAGGGCGAGCGCGGTCGCGGCGGTGTCGTAGGTTCGGATCTCGCGCTCGATCAGGGTGCCCTTCCGGATACCCGGGCCGGCGGCGATCCAGGGAATCGACATGTCCTCGTCGAGCCAGGTCCCGTGGGTCTTCCCGTGGCCGCCGTGGTCGGCCGTGACGACGATCACCGTCGTCTCCCGGATCTCGGCCTCGGCCAGCGCGTCGAGGATCCGAGCGAGCCCCCGATCGACCTCCCGGATCGCCTCGAACTGCGGCTCGGTCATCCAGCCGTGCTCGTGGCCGGCCGAATCCGGGTCTGCGAAATGGACGAAGGCGAGGCCCGGCTTCGCCTCCTTCATGTGCGCCGCGGCGGCGCGGGCAACCTCGCCGGCCGAACCGCCCGGGCGCTCGTAGTGGTCCACCCCGCGCGACAGGTGCCAGAACTTCTCCTTCCCGGCGATCATCGCCGTCCGATAGCCCGCCCGCCCCGCGAGCTCCAGGCACGTCGTCGCTTCGATGTGCCCCCGCTCCGGGTCGTAGCTGTTCCAGAGCATGACCCGGTGGCGCGAGGGAACGAGGCCAGTGAGCATCGAGGTGTGGCTGGGCAAGGTCGAGCTCGGGAACACCGTCCTCGCCCGCGCGGCGCGGGCCCCCGCCGCCGCCAGGGCATTGATCGCCGGCGTCCCTCGCGCCGCGGGAATCGCGTCGGGACGGAGGCCGTCGATCGAGACCACGAGGACGTGGATATCGCGAGGCGGCCGGGGATGGTCTTCCTCCTTCTGCCCCGTCGCGAGCGTGGCGAGCGAGAGGAAGATCGGCACACCGATGACTACAAAGGACCGGCGCCTCATGGCGGACCCTCCTCGTAGCGCGCGCGAAGTTCCTCGAAGCGCGGATCGGCCCGGAGCCGGGCGAGCTCCGGGTCCTCTTCCATGTGGTAGAAGTTTGTGAAACCCAGGGCGCACGCGCGCTCGAGCGCCGCTATCCCATCGTCCACCCGGCCGGCGAGCGAGAGGTAGCAAGCGATCTGGTAGTGAACGAGCGGCGCCTCGGGGTCGATCGAAAGGCTCATCTCGACCCGACGCACCGCCCCCGCGTAGTCGCCCGCGGCGAGCAGCGGCTGGGCCTCGCGGACGCGGATTCCGAGGTCGAGCTCCCCCGCCATGCGACGCGCCCGGCGCCGGACCTCCGCGTGCGGGTCGTTCGCCGCGACCGCTTCGAGCGTCGGAAGGGACGCCTCGCCCGCGACGCGCACGAGCAGCGCGAGCCTCTCGATCCGGCCGCGGAAGGGACGCTCCTCAAAGTCGTCGAGGAGCCCGTGGACCAGATCCAGGAGATCCCGGCCGAGCGCGAGCCGGATCCGGCGCCGGACGCGTTCCAGGCGCCACTCGATCTCGGGGTCGGCAGCCTCGACGGCCGGCGGGAGAGACCGTGCGGCAGCGTCGCCGAGCGAGACGAGCGAGTCCTCCGCGGCGTCCCGGATCTCGGGGTCCGGGGAGGCGAGCGTGCCCAGGTGCCTCCGCACTTCTTCCTCGACCCCCAACTCCTGACCGGGCACGAGCCCCGCATGGAGCGCGAACACGGCCAGCAGCACCGCCAGGACCCGCGAGGCGCTCATCCGAGAGGGAATCCGGAGAGGCCCGGCCCCGAAAGACCGATCCGGAGCGCGCAGAGGGCGAGCCCGAACGCGCCCAGGGACCATGCAAGGATCGCGTTTCCGGCGGGTGCGCCCTCCGGGAGCCCGAGATGCCTCCACAGGCCACCTCCCACGGCCGCGGCGGAGACGCCGGCCGCGGGGACGAGGATCGCGCCCACCGCGAGCGACGCCGCCGCGAGCCCCAGGCCGACCCATCCGAGGACGAGGGGAACCGCGCGCGAGGGACCGGCGAGCGGGACGATCGCGTTCGCCGCGAGCGACAGGTAGCAGTCGGGGCAGTCGACCGCTCCCTGGTGGGGAAGAGAGCAGGCGGGGCAGAGCGGCGCGGAGCAGCCGCGGCACGCGCCAACGGCCGAGCGCTCGCGGTGGAAAGCGCAGAATCTCCTACCCCCCTCCATCCTCGCCCTCCTCTTCCTCGCCCTCCTCTTCCTCGCCCGGGGTCGGCTTCGTCTCCAGCCCGCGCTCCTCTTGCCCGTCGCCTGCCCCCTGCTTCCCGTCGCTTTTTGCCTCCTCCCTCTCCTTTCTCTCCCTGTCGATCTGGTGCAGGATCTCCGCCATCCGCAGGCTCTTGTCCACCGCCCGGTCGAGCTCGAAGCGGAGCGCCGGGAGCGAGCGGATGGCCAGGCGCGGCGCGATGCGCTGCTGCACGTAACCCCGGGAGTCCTCGAGCGCCCGGAGCGAGGTTCGCTTCTGGGCATCGTCCCCCATAACGGAAACGAAGACCTTCGCCTCCCGATAATCTCGTGCAAGTTCGACCCGCGTGACGGTGAGGAAGCCGAGCCGCGGGTCCCGGAGCTCCCGGAGCAGGATCTGGGAGACGAGGGTCTGGATCCGCTTCTCGACGCGCGCGCGCTTGATGCTGGGCATTCCAGTTCCGATCGAGTTCGCCGGACGAGCCTTCGATTCTACGCTACAATGTCCTCGTCCATGAAACTCCTCGATACGATCCAGAAGGACGTCGTGCGGAGGGACCTGCTCGCGGGCTCCCACGAGCAGGCGATCCAGCAGCTCATCCGCGTCCTCGTCGAGCGGGGCAAGCTCCCGGCGGCGGATGAGGAGCGGGCCGTCCTCGCGCTGCTCAAACGAGAGGCCCTCGCCCGCACGAACATTGGCAACGGCGTCGCCTGCCCGCACGCCAAGGTCCCCTTCGTCAAGGATTTCCTCGGCGCGCTTGGCGTCCTCCGGGACGGGATCCAGTACTCGGGCGAGGGGACGCCGGTCCAGGTGGTCTTCCTCTTTCTCTCCCCCGAATGGGACGCGACGGGGCACCTCGCGCTCATGAGCGTGGTGGCCGCGCTCGCGAAGGACGTGCGTTTCCTGTTCCGCCTGACCAAGTCCAGGAACGAGGAGGAGGTCATCGCCCACCTCCGGTCCGCCCTCGATGCGCTTTTCGGGCCTGGGTCCGAGTAGAGGCTCTCGTTCGCTTCGAAAGGGAGAAAGAGATGCACGACGTGGACGCGGTGGTCGTGGGATCGGGGGCCGGCGGGCTCGCGGCGGCGCTCTGTCTCGCGCGCGCCGGATGGAAGGTGCTCGTCCTGGAACAGCACTATCTGCCGGGAGGGTGGTGTCACTCCTTCACGCTCGGAGGCTACCGCTTCAGCCCCGGCGTCCACTACATGGGCGAGCTTGGCCCCGGCGGCGAGTTCCGCCGGATCTACGAGGGGCTGGGCGTCTCGGGCGACCTCGAGTTCGTCGAGCTCAACCCGGATGGCTATGACCACGTCCGCATCGGCAGCGAGAGTTTCGACATCCCCAAGGGAAAAGAGGCGTTCGCGGAACGCCTGAAGTCGCGCTTTCCGCGCGAGCGGGAGGGGATCGACGGCTACCTCGGAGTCGTGAAGAAGATCGGACGCGAACTCCCCGCTCTGGTGGAGTTCCGCGGCCTTCGGGACTTCGCGTGGCTCCCTTTCCGCGCGCCGAACGTCGCCCGCTGGGGGTTCTCGACCCTCTCCTCTCTCCTCCGCCGCCACGTCCGCGACCCCCTCCTTGCCGCGATCCTCTCCACCCAGTGCGGCGACCACGGACTGCCACCGTCCATCGCTCCGGCGGTCCTCCACGCCTCCATCGCGGCGCATTACCTCGAGGGGGGCTGGTATCCGCGGGGAGGCGGGTTCGCGATCCCCCGCGCCTTCGTGCGGGCGATCCGGAGCCACGGCGGGGAGATCCGCATGCGGGCGCCCGTGGAACGGATCCTGGTCGAACGCTCCGGCTCGCGGCGGCGGGCCATCGGCGTCCGCCTCGCGGACGGGAGCGAGATCCGCGCGCGTCGCGTGATCTCGAACGCCGACCCCGGCGTCACGTTCGGCCGTCTGGTCGAGGCGGATCACCTCTCCCGACGGATCCGGCGCCGGCTCGCCCGCACCCGGTGGTCGGTCTCCTGTCTCTCCCTCTTCCTCGCCACGGATCTCGACCTCCGCGAGGAGGGTCTCGACTCGGGGAACTACTGGTACTCGCGAACCCCCGACGTCGAGGAGCTCTACCGGACCATGTCGCGCCCCGCGGCGATCGAGGTGGAGGAGATCCCCGGCCTCTTCCTGACCGCGACGGCGCTCAAGGACCCCTCGAAGGAACCGCGCTTCGGGCACCACACGATGGAAGCGTTCTGGTTCGTGCCCCGCGACCCGTTCGACGCATGGGCAGCGAGCCCCCACGGCGAGCGGCCCGAGGGCTACCGGAAGCTGAAGGCCGGGCTCATGGCCCGTATGCTCCGCGCGGCCGGCCGGATCGTGCCCGGACTGGAGAAGCGCGTCGTCTTCGCCGACCTGGGAACGCCGCTCACGAACGAGCACTACGTCGCCGCGACCGCGGGCGCCGTCTACGGGACCGAGAAAGGACGCGGACAGGTCGGTCCCTGGAGCTTCCAGGCGCGCACCGAGATCGAGGGGCTCTTCCTCTGCGGCGCGAGCACCGTCGCGCACGGCGTGATGGGCGCCACGCTCTCGGGCCTGGTCGCCGCGCGCGAGGTTCTCGGGTGCCGGACGGACGACCTACTCGACGCCCGCGGGCCCCAGATCGTCCTGCGCTCCGCGGAGGACCCGGCTACCTGGCCGGAACCCGTTCGCGGCCGGATCGAAGCCCGGCTGGGAGCCAGGGTTGCCCGCGGCCAGGGCTAGCCACGCCCGAGCCCCGCGACGAAGGGGATGATGACGGCGAGGAATCCCGCGACCAGGACCAGCGACCCGACGATCGTGAGGATCACCCCGGCGGTGACCGCCGCCCAGTACGAGGGGCCGTCTGCCTGCCGCCGGGTGTTCTTCGCGGACTCGACGACCGCGCGCATGACATCCCCCGTGCCGATGAGGAGGACGCCGTAGAGGAATACGAAGATCGACATGACGAGGGCGCCCGCCCCGCCCTCCCCGAGCTTCTCGACGTCCAAACCGATCGAGCGGTCCTCGCCGCTCTCCTTCCCATCGAGTTCCGGGCTTGAGTCCTGCGCCTGGGCCTGGGCCTGGGCCGGAGCGGCCAGCGCGCTCGCGACGAGGGCGGCAAGGAGGAAGGCAATCGCGCGGGAGTGCGAAGGTCGGATCATGGTCGGATCTCCTGTTCCTGGGTCGTTTCGCCTCTCGGGAAGACGTAGGGTGACCGGCCGGGAGCGCGGAGCTCCCGGCCGGTCGAAGAACACTGCTACCAGCCGGACTCGATCGCTTCGAGGATCTTCGCCATGATGACGAGATCGGTGACGTTGACTTCCCCGTCGTTGTTCAGGTCCGCGTCCGGGTCCGGCGCGTCGGAGAAGACCTGCCGCTCCGCGTACCTGTAGTCTGCGCGGTCGATCAGCCCATCCCCGTTCGTGTCGCCCTTCGCGTCTGGGTAGGCGAACTTCAGGAACCAGACGATGTCGGCCACGTTGACCGCGCCGTCGCCGTTCAAGTCCGCCGCGGGGGTCGGATCGGCGAGCCCGAGGACCATCTGATAGAGCAGGCACAGGTCGACGAGGGTGATGGCGCAGTCGCCGTCGACGTCGCCCGGCGGAGGGGCCGCCTGACAGGGAACCGCGGCGCCGAGGAGAATCACGGCAACAAGGGCAAGGCTCGAAAGGGCACGCATGGCTACTCCTCCTTCTTGAATGGGGTGAATGCGGGAACGCGAACCCTCTTCGCAAACGGCCTGCCAGGTCTCGGAGCCCGGAAGAACGGGGCCCGGAACACGCGCCGTACGGAATCTGGACAGAGCGGCGTCGTGGATCTGGACGCGCCCCTCGGATCGGACCTCAGAACCGGCTGATGTCCTGCGCCGCGACGCGGAGCCAGTCGAGATCGTCCGGTGACAGGACGCCCGGAGGGCACCGGTCGATCGCCGCCGCCGTGTCCTCCGCAGCTCCTCGAACGTCCCCTCCCTGGGCCCGGCTCCAGATCGCCCGCGTATCGACGGGGACTTCTAGCTTCACGAGCGCGCCAAGGAGCAGTCGCAACGCCTCGCGTCCGTGCCCACGGACCGCGATGACCGACGTCCCCCGCGAGTACCAGCGCGCCGCCTCATCCGGGCGCGATCGGGAGTACGCCTCCCACTCCGCGAGCGCCGCGTCGGGGAAACCTATCTCCACGAGCAAGAGCGCGCGCAGGTCGAGGATCCAGGCGCTCCGGTAGCCCGCGCGGACGAGGTCGCCCGCCCGGTCCGACGCTTCCCGCACCTCGGCGGCGCCCCCGGCGAAGAGCGCGGTCTCGAGCTCGAGGAAGACGGCGGAGTCGAGCGAGAACACGGGCGGCGAGCTCCGGAGCGCCCCGAGCTTCTCCTTGACGGATTCCGGACCTTTCCCCGCCAGGTGCGCCAGCAGGGCCTCGCCATAGGCGCGATCGCCCGCGGCCAACCTCTCCGGGCCGAGGGCGACGAACGCCCGGAGTTTCTCGAGAAGCCTCGACAGGAGCTCCCGCTCGTCGTCGTGCTCGCCGCAGGCGGTCGGGCGCTCGGGAAAGCGGAACCACTCCCGCGCGTCGAGCAGTCGGACGTGGCGACGGTATAGCATCGAGCGATAGCGCTCGAGGCGGATCTCGATCCCCGCCAGGCTCGAGATCGGGTCTCCGGGATCCAGCTCGACGGCGCGGTCGAGAGCCGCCAGCGCCTCGTCCGTTTCGCCTCCAGCGAACCAGAGGGCGAGACCCTGGAGGGCGGCCCCCCTGGGGTCCCCCGTTCCGGCAATCCCGGCAAGCGGCTCGAGCGTCCCGCGAGCGCCGCGAGCGAGCACCGGGCGGGGAAACCGCCACCGGTGCACGGCGTGCGGCAGGAGCGAGGTGGCGGACCGGGCAAGGACCGCCTCGCGCTCCCCGCGCGCGCGCTCGGCCTCGGCCCGGAGGATCTCGCGGGCGATTTTCTCCTCGGCCCGTACCCTTTGTTCCTCGTTGCGTCGCCTTGCCACCTCGTAGAGCCCCCGGAGAACATCGGGATCCTCCGGCGCGGTCTCGCTCGCGGCCCGGAACTCCTCCCCCGCGAGATCGAGGTCCCCCGCCGCGAGGGCGGCTTCGCCGCGCAGGGTCCGCTCGCGCTTCCTCTGCCCCTCCTCCATTCCCTCGTGAACATGGAGCGCCATCAGGGACGCCGCGGCAAGGACCGCCGCGAGGAAGAGCGCCGCCGCGAGGCGGTGCCGGCCGAACCACAGCGTCCATCGATACCCCGCCGACGGCGGCCGGGCGAGGATCGGACGTCCGTCCAGGAACCGGCCGAGGTCGCCGGCAAGGGCGTCTCCATCGGGGTAGCGTCCCCGGGGCTCCTTCCTCAGGCACTTGAGGACGATCGTTTCGAGATCGCGGTGGACGAGCGGGTTCCACCGGGACGGCCGCGCAACCCGGCCCAGACAGATGGCGCTCGTGAGGGCGAGGAGGTCGTCGCCGCGGCCGAACGGCGGCCGTCCGACGAGGCACTCGTGGAGGACGGCGCCCAGCCCCCAGACGTCGGCGGCCGGTCCAACGTCTCGGCGTGCCTCGATCTGCTCGGGGCTCATGTACGCCGGCGTGCCCACGATCACGCCCGTCCGGGTCCGGAGCTCCGGCGCCCGCTCGTAGAGGTGCCGGGCGATCCCGAGGTCCGACACGCGCGCCGTCCCTCGCTCGTCGAGGAGCACGTTGCCGGGCTTGACGTCACGGTGGACCATCCCGGCCGCGTGGACCGCGCCCAGTCCGAGCGCCGTCTGGCGGACGGTTCCGGCCGCCTCGCGGACCGGCATCGGAGTCGGGCCGGCCGCGAGCCGCGCCGCCAGAGAACGTCCCGGGACGAACTCCATCGTGAAGTACGGCCTCCCGTCGATCTCCCCGACCTCGTGGATCGAGACGAGGTTCGGATGGCGAACGCGGCCCAGGGCGCGCGCTTCCTCCCGGAACCGCGCGAGCGTCTCGCGGTCGTGCGACGGGGCATCGGATGAGAGAACCTTGAGGGCGACCTCGCGACCCAGGACCGGATCGCGGGCGAGGTAGACGACGCCCATCCCACCGCGGCCGAGCTCGCGGACGATCGAATAGCGGCCGAGCATCTCCGGCGCCGGTGGCGCGGCGGGAGGCGTCCGATCGGGGTCGTCTCCGGGACCCTCGTCGGACCACAGGGTGATGGAGGACTCGTCGCTCATCGCTGTCAGCGGCCCTCGACCGCCCTCGCGAGGTCGGACGTCCCGGTCTCGAACCACTCCGCGTCCGAGGCGGCGAGCGAGGGACGGGCGACACGCGCGAGCTCCCGCAGGGCGCCGGCAAGATCCTTCCGGCGCTCCTCGTCCCCGGCCGCGACCCGTTCCAGGAGGCGGCGGACCCCGGCGATCTCGTTCGCGAACGCCCCCGGAACGACCGCCGAAAGGAACTCCTGGCACAGGGCGATGGCCGCGGCGAACTTTCCCTGGGAGGCGCGGGTCGACACGGCTCGGCTGTAGGCTCGGGCACGGTGCTCCGGGTAGTCCGAGAAAGCCCGCCGCCAGCCTTCGATCGCCTGGTCGTGGAATCCGGCGCTCGCGCGGCCGAGCGCGAGCTCCTCGACGATCCGGAAGTCGCGAACCCTTCCCTGGACGAGGATCTCGAGGCGCCGGAGCCCGCCGATCCCCCTGTCCCCGGGGCGCCGCTCCATGAGCTCGCCCCGGATCCACCGGATCTCCGCCTCTAGGAGCGCTCCCTCGTCGAGCGAGAAGATGGGATCCGCGGCCGCGGACGCCGCGAGCCTTTCCAGGGCGAGGTCGAACTCTCCGACGAAATACGCCCGGAGCGCGCCGGCGTAGGCCGCGTCCCCCTCGCCGGTCGCCTCGATGGGAAGACTGGCGTAGGCGTCGAGGTCCTCGGCCAGAGCCCGGTCGAGCGAGGCGAGCTCCTCGTCTTCCCGGGTCGCGGCGAAGGGAGCCGGAAAGAGGAAGCCGGTCCTCCCGTCGCCGAGACGGACGTGGCGGTCGAGCACCCGGCTCCGATAGAGATCGACGAGGAAGGCGATCCGCAGGGCTCGCGCGACGGCGTCCGCGGGATCGAGCGCGAGGGCGCGCCCGAACGCCTCGCGGGCTCGGGGACTCTCCCCCTCGAACCAGAGACCGAGGCCGGCGAGCCACCAGGCACGCGCGCTCGTTCCGTCGAGCGCGAGCGCGCGTTCGAGGTCGGGCAGAACCGCCCGGGCCTCGGCCGCGAGCACGCTCGCCGGGTGCCGCAGGCGCTGGACGGCGAGGACAAGGAGCCGCGCCACTCCACGCGAGAGAAGCTCCTCGAACTCGGCCCGGCGTCCTTCCAGGAGCGCGCGGGCCTCCTCTTCCGCCGCTCGCTCGCGCGTCCGATCGAGCGCCCGCCCGCTCCGGGCATCTTCCACGCGGAGGATCCCCTCGCGCGCGCCGTCGTTCCCGGGATCGAGGTCGAGGACGAACCGGAACCTCCCCGCCGCGCCCTCCAGGTCCCCTCTGTCCAGGGCGGTCCGACCTTCCTGGAGAGCGGTCTCGACCCGCGTCCGATCCCGCCACGCGCCTGCCGCGACGTAGGCCGCTAGGGCGAGGACCCCTGCGGCGGCCGACGCGACAGCCGCCGTTAGGAACCGATGGCGTCTCGCCCGCGACATGAGTCTCCGGAACGGCGCCGCCCGCCGGAACTCGATCGGCGCTCCCTCGAGGAAGCGCTCGAGGTCCGCCGCGAGTTCGTTCCCATCGCGGTATCTCTTCCCCGGATCCTTCTCCAGACACGCGAGGCAGATCGTGTCGAGGTCCCGGTGCACTCCCGGCGCGACACGCGAGGGCCGGACCGGATCGTCGAGGAGGATCGAGCGACCGAGCGGGAGGATCGCCGCCTCGGCGAAGGGGAGCCGCCCGGCGATCGACTGATAGAGCACGACGCCCAGGCTCCACACGTCGGAGGCGGGGCCCGCGGACGCGCTCGACCACTGCTCCGGGCTCGCGTAGCTCGGGGTCCCGACGAGCGCCCCCGGCCTCGTCCAGCGGGTCCGCTCGACCTCGTGGACGCTCCGGGCGGCACCGAAGTCCGAAAGGTGGCCGGCGCCCCGAAGGTCGAGGAGGATGTTCCCGGGTTTCACGTCCCGATGGACCAGACCCGCCGCGTGCACGGCGCCCAGAGCGCGGGCGACCTCGACGACGATCCCGACCGCCTCCCTCGCGGGAAGCGGCCCGGCCGCTTGCCGGAGTCGGTCCGCGAGCGAGCGACCCTCCACGTAGTCCATCGTGAAGTACGGGACGCCGCCCACCTCCCCCGCCTCGTGTACGAGCACCAGGTTCGGATGCCGGACGGCGCCCGCCGCCCTCGCCTCGTCGCGAAAGCGCGAGGTCGCGCGGGCGTCGGTCGCGCCAGGACCCTGGCGAAGGAGCTTCAGAGCCACGAGACGGTCGAGCTCGGGGTCCCGGACGAGATAGACCGTTCCCGTCGCGCCGCGCCCCAGCTCCCTGAGGACCTCGTAGCGCCCCAGGCGCTCCGGCGCGCCGGGCGGCGTGGCCGGGCTTGCGAGCGTGGGATCGGGCGGCCTTCGCTCGCCGGTTCGCCCCGTCGCGGTGGGCTCCCCGGCCGCTCCGATCCGGCCCGACCGGGTGGTGGCCGCGAGGTCTGGCTCGGGCGTCGCGGGCTGCCCCGCCGGCTCCGGGAGGGCTTCCACCGCCGCGGCCACGCTTGCGAAACGATCCTCCGGTCGAAACGCGAGAGCGCGGAGCGTCCACGCGTCCCAGGCGGGATCGAGGCCGGGGCGGAACGCGGAGGGAGGGCGTGGCGGCTCGTTCGCTCGAGCCGCGACCAGCGCCTCGATCGTGGAACGCGGGAAGGGCACGGTTCCGGCGAGCATCTCGTACACGAGAGCTCCGAAAGCGTACTGATCCGCGCGCGGGTCGAGATCCGTCCGCCCGTCGAGCTGCTCGGGGGCCATGTAGTCCGGCGTTCCGAGAAACGCGCCCGTCGCCGTGAGCCGCGTCAGGTCCCCCGCGACTCCGAGCCCGAAATCGACGATCTTGATCCCGCCGGCCTCCTGGACCATGACGTTCGCGGGCTTGAGGTCGCGATGGAGGACTCCCGCCTCGTGGACCGCCGCGAGACCGGATCCGATCTGCCGGGCGAAGTCCGCGGCGCGCGCGGGCGAGAGCGGACCTTCACGGGAGAGCAGGTTCGCGAGATCCGTCCCGGGTACGTATTCCAGCGGGAAGAACCAGGCGCGGTCGAGGCGTTCGAGCGGGCCGAGGATCCGCACCACGTGGGGGTGATCCAGGCGCCCGAGGATCTCGACCTCCCTCGCGAACCGCCGAAAGACGGCGCGATCGGATCCGGCGACCTCGTCCGGAATGACCTTGAGCACGACGAGGGAGTCGCCTGCGATCCGCCGCGCGAGGTAGACCGCCGCGGAGCCGCCTCTCCCCAGCAGCGATAGGGCCCGATACCCGCCGGCCACGTCGCCCGGCCGGAGGGGGGGAGAGGCCATCCTCTACTCCTCGCCGACCGGACCCGCCGCGTCGAGTCCGTGCCGCTTGAGTTTCGAGTAGAGAGTGCTCCGCTCGATCCCCAGAATCCCTGCCGCGAGCGTCTTATTCCCGCCGGCCCCGGCAAGCGCCCGTAGGAGATGGAGCCGCTCCACCTCGGCCAGCGTCCGGATCGGCTCGCCCTCCACGTCTGGTGGAGCGCCGGGGGCACGGATCTCCACCGGCAGGTCGGCAAATCCGGCGACCTCCCGGGGGCAGAGGATCGCGAGTCGCTCGACGAGGTTCTGGAGCTCCCGCACGTTTCCGGGCCAGGCGTACGCCGCGAGCGCCTCCCGCGCGGCCTCGTCGAACCCCGCGAGGCGAGTTCCGCTCTGGGCCCGGCACCGTTCCAGGCAGTGGTCGAGAAGGAGCGGCACGTCTTCCCGCCGGGCGCGGAGCGGGGGAAGATCGATCGGCAGGACCCGCAGGCGAAAGTAGAGGTCCTCGCGGAAGCGGCCCTCCCGGATGGCACGGGTGAGGTCGCGATTCGTGGCCGCCACGACCCGCGCGAGCGAGCGGAACGGGACGTGCCCGCCCACGCGGGTGAACTCGTTCTCTGCCAGGACGCGGAGCAGTCGGGCCTGGAGGCCGGGCTCCATCTCGCCGACCTCGTCGAGGAAGATCGTCCCCTCCCCCGCCGCCTCGAATCGTCCCATCCGCCTCTCGTAGGCCCCGGTGAAAGCCCCCTTCTCGTGGCCGAAGAGCTCGCTCTCCAGGAGCGCGCCCGTCAGGTTGGCGCAGTTCACCGGCACGAACGGCTCGTCCCGTCGGGGCGAGAAAGCGTGGATCGCTCGCGCGACGAGCTCCTTCCCCGTTCCGCTCTCGCCCAGGACGATAACGGGAAGGTCGCAAGCGGCCGCGCGCGAGACGAGCCCGTAGACCTCGACCATCGACGCGCTCCGGCCGATCATGGGCGAGAATCGCACCGCCGGGAGCCGTGGCGTCGGGCCCGGTTCGAGTCGCACGGGCGCCGCGTCGGCCGCCACCGTCGGCCGGCCGGCCGCCCCGGTGGACGCCCCCGTGGGACCGGCGTCGTCCGTGAAGAGGAAGACGCTCCCGCCCATCGCGATCTCGTCCCCCGGCCGGAGCAAGGCATCCCCGACCGGCAGGCCGTTCTTCGTGACGCCGTTCGTGCTCGCGAGGTCGCGGATCCGCCACCCGCCGTCCGAGAGTTCGACCTCGGCGTGCTCTCGGGAGAGCCGCTCGTCCCGGAGGCGGATCGGGCAGGCCTCCCCGCGGCCGATCCGGACCGCCGGCCCTGGGAGCGGAAAGAGCGCCCCGCGCGCGGGACCGTCGATGCAGACGAGCGCCGCCAACCTTTGCCCTCCCGGCTGCGGATTCTCTAGCCCGCCACGGAGCGTTCGGGTGGCCGGAGATCGCCGGCGAGCAGCCGCTCCGCGAGCTCGTCCAGGTCACGGACCCGCGGGCAGTCGAGCCCCCCCCGGGTCCCGTCGGGGTCGACGAGGACCGCGTCGAGACCGGCCGCGCGCGCTCCGAGAACGTCGATGTGGTAGAGGTCTCCCACGTAGAGCGCCCCGTCGGGACCGACCCCCGCGCGGGCGAGGGCGCGCCGGAAGATCTCCGGGTCGGGCTTCTCGACTCCCTCCTCGCTCGAATCGATCACGAACTCGAACCGGTCGAGGATCCCGACGCGGCGAAGGATCTCCCGGACCCGGCCGTCGGAGTTGGAGACGACTGCCATTCTCACGCCGGCGGCGGCGAGGCGGTCGAGCCCCCGGCGCGTTTCGTCGGGCACGCGGCGCCAGAAGGTCCGGTGCCGGTCGCGCGCGCGGAGGATCTCGGCCCAGCCGTCCTGGGCCGGGGCCGCCACGCCCGCGCCGGCCATCATGCCGGCGATGTACTCCTTCCAGCGCCCGGAGTCGGTCGAGGAGCGAGCCCACCGGGACGTGTCCATCGCGGCGCGGGTGGCGCGCTCCGCCCGTTCGAGGCGCGCCGGATCCACGGGTTCGCCGCCGGCCTCGACGAGGGTCTGGACGAGCGCCTCGAAGTCGAGATGGACGATCGTGTTGCCCGCGTCGAGGAGGACGTACGGGGATTCACCCTTCTTCAAGACGCCTCGTCCCCGCCCAGGCCCAGGCCGACCGAGCGGTCGGGCACGGTCGCGCCCCCGAGGATCTTGCGCTCCTTTTCGAAGGCCGCCTCTTCGGCTGCGGCTACGACCATCGCCTCCTGGAGCTTCGCCAGCGCCGCCGCTTTCGCCTCCTCGTCCCCCAGCTTCTCGAACGCCTTCGCCGCGAACCGGAACTTGCCGAGCTCCAGGGCGTGCGCGGCAAGCCGCCGCCAGTCCTCGGGGGACGGGGCTTCCCCGGGCATCTCGGCTCCGGCGAAGAGGAACGCGTCCCCTTCTTCGAGCGCGAGCTCCCGGACCTTCGAGAGCCCCTGGGCATGGCACGCCTCGCGGTAGAAGGAGAGCGCGTCCTGATACCGGCCGACCTCGAAGTAGGCGTCGGCCGTGGCGACCTTCTCCCGCGCCGGCCGGTCCGGGTCATAAAGGATGTCCCGCTTGGCGATCGGATCGGGGAGTCCCGAGTGTCTCATCCTTCCTCCTTTTGCTTCATTTCGACCTCCCGGAGCCAGTGGATAGAGCCGGAGAGGACGCCAGCATAGCCGAAGAGCGTCATCCAGAACCCCACCTCGAAGCGGGGAAAGGACTGCTCGGCCTGGGCCTTGAAGCTCTCCTCCTTCTTCTCGGCCTCCCAGGCCTCGATCCGCTTCGACGCCGCGTGGAGCACGGTGTCCTGCAGGCCGACGTACATCTTGAAGACGAAGAAGGCCGCCAGGGCGACGGCGAGGGCGGCAAGCGCGACCGGCGTCGCCCGGCGGTCCCGGGCGCGAAGGTAGTGGTGCGCGAGGGGGACGGCGAGGAAGACGACCGGCAAGATAAGGAAGGGCAGGAAGAGCGCGTCCCCGACCACCTCGACCTTCTCCCCCTCGACCCGCGTGGAAAGGTGGCCGAAGGCGAGGTCGTATCCGCTCGAGTCGAGGAGCAAGAAGTAGACGTAGAGCTCGGTCTTCAGCCCGAAGATCTCCGGCTCGACCTCCATCCCGTAGTGGACGAGGACCCACGGCAGGAAGAACCCCGCGAGCGCGAGCCCCCCCGAGATTGCGACCATGGCGCGGCCGACTCCGAGGCCGGGCGGCTCTTCGCCCGGTGCTCCCCCTGGCGTGACCTTCCCCTTTCCCCCCTCTCCGGGACCCCGTTTCGGCGCGCTCATTGGTCGGGGATTGTAGCAAAGACCGAACCACGGGGTTCGCAGCCGCCGGAGAATGCAGTACAATACCGGCGAAATGCCCGCCTCGCACAGCGGGGGTGGGGAAAAGTGTGTCTACCTCCCGAGGTGGGAGCGTGCCCTCTCCAAGCGACCTGCTCTTCGGCAAGATCGCCATCCGGCTCCGGCTCGTGCCCAAGAAGAAGGTGCGCGAGTGCCTGAAGCTCCAGAAGTCGATGGAGGAGCCCACGCCGCTCGGGCAGATCCTTCTGGAAAAAGGACTCCTCGACTTCGAGCAGCTCTCCGAGGTGATCTACCTCCACAAGAAGGCGGTCAAGGCCGGGCGCCTCTCGGGCAAGGGACACGTGCCGCTCTTCGGACGGCTCGCGATTCAGCGCGGCTACTGCACCTGGAGCCAGGTGAACGAGTGCCTCCAGGAACAGCAGGAGATGCAGGACAAGGCCGAGAGCGGGAAGCAGCGCCAGATGCTCCTCGGGCAGATCCTGATTCGCAAGCGCCACCTCAGCGTCGAGCAGTTCATGGACATCCTGCGCCTGCAGGAGAAGGTCTACATGGTGTGCGGCGAGTGCGGGAAGTCGTACAACGTCGCGCATTACAAGGAAGGGCGCGACCTCCGGTGCCGGGACTGCGGCGGGCCGCTCGAGCGCCCGGTCAAGCCCGACACGATGGACCTCGCGCAGCTCGCGCCGGCCGAGGCGCTCGAGCGAACCGACCTGGAGGCGACCCGGCCGCTCGACCCGACGGCGGCGGAGCTCCCGCGCGTGGACGGGAAGCAGGTTTTGGGGAACTACGAGATCGACGAGAAGATCGGGGTGGGGGCGATGGGAGTCGTCTACCGGGCGCGCCATCGGAAGCTCGGACGGCTCGTGGCACTCAAGGTCCTGCGCGCCTCGGAGGAAAACTCGAAGTCCCAGGTCAAGCGCTTCGAACGCGAGGGACTTCTGATCGCGCGTCTCGACCACCCCGGCATCGTGCGCATCTACGACTGGGGGTGCGAGAACGGCGTGTACTACTGCGCCATGGACTTCCTGGAGGGCGAGACCATCGACAAGGTCCTCGCCAGCCGCCCGCCCGGTCAGAGGGACGCGCTCCGCACGATCGAGCTCGTGGCCGGCGCGATCCAGGCCGCCCACGACGCGGGCGTGATCCACCGCGACCTCAAGCCCTCGAACATCATGCTGACGGGCGAGGGCCAGCCCGTGGTCATGGACTTCGGCCTGGCCAAGGCGCTCGGCGAGGAGGACCGGCTCACCAAGAGCGGAGACGCGATGGGGACTCCCTTCTACATGTCCCCGGAGCAGGCGCGGGGAGAACACCGGGCGGTGGACGCCCGGTCGGACGTCTACTCGCTCGGGGTCATCCTCTACGAGCTCCTCACGGGGCGCGTCCCGTTCAAGGCACCTTCGAGCCTGGAGGTCTACAAGAAGATCCAGTCGGAAGAACCGGCCCCGCCCCGGCGGTTCAAGCCCACCGTCCCCGAGGAGGTCGAGGCGATCGTCCTCAAAGCGCTCCAGAAGGACCCCGATGGCCGCTACCAGACGGCCTCGGAATTCTCCGAGGACATCCACGGGTTCCTCTCGGGAAGCGGCGTGCTCGCCCGGCGAACGACTCTCTTCAAGCGGTTCGGCCGCGAGATCCGCCGTCACAGACCGCTCTCGGTGGCGGTGGCGATCGCCGTTCTCTCGCTCGTGGGCGCTCTCTCCTTCGTGGTGGCGACCCAGATGCGCCACAAGGCCTTCGTCGCGGAGGAGGCCCTCGCGGCATACGACGAGGCACTGGAGGGAAAGCGATTCAAGGACGCGAGGCGTCACTTGTCGCGCATGGGCGACGAGGGTGTCCCGGCGAAGGACCTCGAGGCGGCCCGGAAGCGCGGGCGGGAGGCGCTCTCGGCCGAGATCTGGGGCTCGCTCCGCGAGGGGAAGGTCGAGGAGACCCTCGCGCTTCTCGCGCATGCTCCCGCATTCGGGGTCCCAGACGGCGAGGCGAGGGAGGCGCGCGCTCGCGCGGTGACCGAGACCTGCCGCGAGATCGTGCTCGCCCTGCGCCGCGCGGCCTACGACGAGGCCCAGGACCGGATCCGCAGGGCGGGAGAGCTCTTCGGCGACGCATCGATCTTCGCCGACCTCGCCGCCTGGGCGCGCGGCGAGGGAAGCGTCTCCGTCCAGGCCCGACCGCCAGGCTCCCGGGTGCAGATCGAGGCTGCCGACCCCAAGACGGGGGCGTTTGCCGGGACGTGGCGGCCCCTTGGAAACGCCCCGGCCGAGGCACGCGAGCTCCCGCTGGGAGTCTACCGGGTCCGGATCGAGCACCCGGAGCATCCGACCGTATGGGTCCCGGTCCGTATCGCGCGCGACGCCGGCGATGAGGGCCGGGGCAGCCGGGTCGAGATCGGCGTCGATCTCGTCCGGATTCCCCGGGGCATGGTCCTCGTCTCCGGCGGTCCCGCTCGCCTGGGGGAAGCGGGAGAGGAGAAGGACGTCCCCGCCTTCTACATAGACGCCCGCGAGGTGACGGTCGCACGGTACTGGGAGTTCCTGAAGACGATCGACGGCCAGGCCGAACGGCTCCAGAGGCTCCCCGGCATCGCTCGCGAGGAGCTCGGCGAGGCGGCGATGGAGCGCGGCTGGCGAGCGCACGTCTGGTCCGGGCGAGAGCCTCCCGCCGACGAGCTCGAACTTCCCGTGACGCACGTCGACTGGGGGGACGCCCTCGCCTACGCCCGCTCGATCGGCATGCGCCTCCCCACGCGCGACGAATGGGAGAAGGCCGCCCGCGGGATCGACGGCCGCGACTACCCCTGGGGGCGCGACTTCGAGAGCGGGCGCTGCCACGGCGCCGCGGGGGAGGACTCGGGCCCCGTCTCCGTGGGGATGTTCCCGGGCGGGGAGAGCCCCTATGGCTGCCAGAACATGGCCGGGAACGTTCGGGAGTGGCTTCTCGAGGTCGGGGCGGACCGCGATGGCAACGAGCTCGCGGGCGTGGCCGGCGGCTCCTTCGCGAGCCCGCAACCATCGCTGCGGACGTTCGAACGCGCCGGGCTCCCGCCCGGGTACTGGGGAGCGGACACCGGCTTCCGCACTTGCCGGAGCGTCCTCGTGCCGCGGGAGGGCCGCAAGGTCGAGGACCTCCTCGCCGCGCTGGCCTCGGAGACTCCGGAGAGCTTCGGCCTGCGCCACGAGGCGGCGCGCCAGCTCGAGCCCGAGACGACCGACACGCGGGTCGTCGAGGCTCTCGTCCGTGCCGCGCTCCAGGACGAGCACCCCGAGGTCCAGCACCGGGCGGTCACGAGCCTCGTCCCCGTTCGCGATTCTCTCGACCAGGGGCCTTTCATCGAGACCATCAAGGAGACGATCGAGAAGGGCGACACTCCGGCGGCCGAGAGGGCCTTCGAGGCCCTCGAGCGCCTCGCCACCGGCGAGAGCGTCCGGCTCCTTGTCGGGCTTCTTCACCACTCCGAGTACTCGCTCCGCCGCCGGGCCACGAACGCGCTCCTCCGCCGCCATCCCCCCGAGGCCGTGCCCCTCTACCGCGAGATCACGGCCGACGACTCCGCGCCCATGGACGGCCGCCTCAAGGCCGCCTACCTCCTCGCCAGCGGCGGGGAGGCCGAAGGGCAGGAGTTCCTCACGGCAACAATTCCGGACCTCGGCCCTGCCGACCGCTTCCGCGCGGCCTACTACCTCATGAACCTCGGCGACCCGAAGGGCTTCGTCCCGCTCCTCGAGGGGTGGTTCGAGGCAAAGGGAGAGATCGAGGGAGTGAGTGCGGAGCAGGTGAACGACTTCGTCGGGGCCTTCCTCCGGATGGAAGGGATTGCCCGCGAGCTCCTCAAGGGCCTCGAGCACCGGATGCCCCAGGTCCGGGCGAATTCCGCCGCCCTCCTCGGGATCCTCTCCGTCGACGAGGCCCTGCCGGCCCTCAAGAAGCTCGCCTCCAAGGACCCCGACGAGACCGTCCGCGCGATGGCCAACGAGGCCGTGAAGCGGATCGAAGCCGGGGATTAGCCCCCCGACAGATTGAGCGAAACCGTGGTGGTGCGGCCGTCTTCCAGGGAGAGAACGAGCGGCTCTCGCTCGCCCAGCGTGAGGACGAGGCGGAACGGCTCCCGGAACGGCCAGGAGTAGGCGGGGTTCGCGGCGGAGAGGACGAGCTCCTCGCCCGAGCGGCGGAGGAGGACGAGGCAGGGCGAGTCGGCGGAGAGCCGAAGATCGTCCCAGGCGGCGACTTCTCCGGGCTCGAAGAAGGCAACCTCGACGAGGCCCAGCCCCTCGTGGCGGACCGCGGCGAGGTCGGGCGTGCTGGCAAGGACGCGAACCGGGGGGGCGGCGGCATAGTCGTGGAGCTCGCCCGCCTCGATGCCGGGGCGGACGATGTACGCGTAGGACGCGCCGCGCGGGCGGACGCCGTGGTCGAACCAGATGGAGAAGAGACTCGCGCTCACTTCCTCGGAAGCGTAGCGGCGGTTGATCTCGTGCCAGTCCCCCCTCGCCTCGGCCACCTGGACCACGGCCGAGCTCGCCCCGGCCGCGCCGGCGCCGGTCGAGCCGGGCCTCAGGAGGACGTACCCCACGCCGTCTTGATGGACCCAGGCCGGGATCTCCAGGATGCGCCGGTCGGTCTCGAGAGAGCCGCCGGACAGCCGGACGGGGCCCCGGGCCCTTCGCTGCTCGACCGCTGTCCGGACCGCGCCGTTCTCACCGGAGGCGATTCCGCTGCCCAGACAGACGTACTCGTCATCGAAGAAGAACCAGGACTTTCTCGCGCGGACCCCGCCGCGGTCGAGGACCATCGCCGCCGCCCCGTACGTTCCATCGGAGACGCCGCCCGCGAAGCGGGCCCCCCCTCGCGCCCCGTATCCCCAGTCGACGAGGGGGAGACGACCCTCGCCTTGCCGGCAGGTCGTGCCCGGCACGAGCCGCCAGTCCCAGGCCGGCTGGATGTCCGCGTATTCGGTCCCGTCGCGGAAGAGAAAGCACGCCCCGTCTCCCATGTGATACTGGAGGAGCCCCTCGCCGTTCCCGCTCTCGGTCCCCTTGGTCCGCGATGAGGCGGCCTTGACCGAGGCGTACCATCCCGGTCGCCGGTGGACGACGAAGTCGCTCCGCCAGAACGCCCGATTCCCTTGAGGCTCGCCGGGCGGGGCGACCCCTCCCGCGATCCGGGCCGCGAGAGACTCGAGCTCGCCGCGGCGAGGAGTATCGAGTCTTGCGAGGGTCCGGGCGATCGCCGCGACCGAGTCGCCATCCGTCCAGGCGTGCTTCCTCGAAAAATTCCGGCCCTGGGCGCCCGGGTCGATCGCCCGGCCACAGGTGATCCAGCCCAGGCCGTCAACGACGAAACCGGTGAGGAGCTCGATCTTCTCGGCCGGGAGCTCAAGCCCCGTCCCGCGGACGAGGACCGCGAGGTTCGCCGCCACTCGGGCGTACTCCAGGCCGTAGCTCCCCGAGTAGAACTGAGGCCCGTGCTGGTGGAAGCTCCGGTCGGCCTGGAGGCCCTCCCCCATCACAACCCGGATCTCCTCGGCCGCCCTCGCGACCACCGACGCGAGCGCTTCCCGGTCGCGCCGCGCGAGTGACGCAAGGAGCGCGGTCTCCACGCGGTAGAAGAGATTCGCCGCCTGCCCGCTCCCCCCGACGAGGGGCGCCGGCCAGGCCCGGCCCAGGACCCGATCCGCCCGGCGGCTCGTCTGGGCGGGGTGTTCCCCGTCGAGGAGGAAAATCACCCGGGCGAGAGCCCGCGGGACCGCGACCTCGTTCACCCACCAGTTCGAGTGCCGCGGGTCGTCCGCGAGCCAGCGATCGAGCGCAAGGAGGATCCCCTCCCGGAGCTCGCCCTTGCCGTGCAGGGCGTGCTCCGGACGCCGGTAGGCCACGCAGAGGATCTCGACCCGGGACAGGTGGGCTGGCGAGACCTCGGCGTAGTCGAGGTCCGAGAAGCGCCCGCCGCCGTCGATCTTTTCCAAAAACCCAGCCGCCGCACCCGCGTCCTGGGCGAGGAGATCCGCGAGGACACGCCCCCGGATCACCTCCAGGTCGTCCCCCCCGGAGCCCTCCTGGGCCTGGACACCTCCCAGCAGTGCCGCGAGGGAAAGCGCGAGCGCGAGAATCCTGGAATTCACGAGACCGATGATAACGGCAAAGAGCCCCACCCGTCTTGCCGCAAACTGACCCGGATCGTCCCCAAGAGGAAGCGTTCGCCGAGGTCGCTCCGCGCCCGGTTCCATCGCGTAGAATCTCTCTGATGCGTGTTCTCTTTCTCGCCTCCCGGCCGGAGAAGCCGAGCTACCGTTTCCGGGTCGCCGCGTTTCTCCCCCACCTTCGCGAGCGGGGTTGGGATGTCCGGGTCGAGTTCGTGCCGAGCGGGTGGTGGGCGAGGCGCCGGCTCTTCCGTGGGCTCGGCGAGTCCGACATCGTGTTCGTCCAGAAGCGGCTCTTCGGCGCGCTCGACCTGGCCGCGGTCCGGGGGCACGCCCGCCGGCTCGTCTACGATCTGGACGACGCGGTCATGCACGCGGGCGAGGGGAGG
>JACQVV010000206.1 GCA_016209595.1 Planctomycetota bacterium | reverse complement strand
CCCCCTCGGGGCGACCGGAGCGCGGCTTCTCACGACGATCCTGCACGAGCTCGAGCGCCGCAAGGCCCGCTACGGCCTCGTCACGATGTGCATCGGCTTCGGACAGGGAACGGCGACGATCATCGAACGGCTGGGAACCTAGTCCCGGTCCGGCTGGCAACAAGGCTCTGCCTCCGACCGACGAGAGAAGCTGCCGGTCTTTTCGTGGTCGTGGTCGTGGTCGTGATCGATGGCCGTCGAGACGAGAGAACTACCGACCACGTCCACGACCACGACCACGACCACGAAGAACTTGCTCTGTTTTTCAAGACTCCTAGGGTGTAAGCGCTGCTAGAACACCAGCGGCTCACCCTTCCGGATCGCGGAGACGAGCCTGCGGGCTTCCTCGCCACCCCCGCGATAGACGCGCTCGGCCAGGTGGGCGAGCCTCGCGAGTGAAAGCCTCGCATTGGCCTCGACGATCCGCGCGAAGTCCACGGCGTCCTGCATCTTGTCCGTCCGGGCTCGGTTCGGAGATACCATCGCCGCGAACTTCAGCGCCGCAGCGGTTTCCAGGTCGGGGATGGCCACCCTCTCCCCCCCCAGCCGGATCCATCGAACGTGTTCTTCCTTGAAGAGCACCTTCAAGAGCCGGTCTCTGGGCTTCATCAGATCGATGACGACCTGGTCCGCCTTCGCGTCCAGGAACCGCGTCACGACCTCGGTGTCGCGCGCCTTGAGATGAGGAAAGGCCTGCTGTACCGCGCGCACGGCCTTCCTGTGGTCGCGGCTCGCTATGACGACGTCCACGTCCATCGTGGCGCGGACCCGTCGCGTCCATGCGTTGGTGGCGTGGGCGCCGGTCAGGACAAACCGGACCCTCGCGCTGGAGAGGACCCTCGCCACTTCCTCGGGTTGGAGCATGTGGGCGGTCAGGCCCTTCGACCAGGCGGAGGATTGCTCGACAAGCGACTGGAGCACCGGAGCGGAAGGCATCGGACGCGTGTCCTCGGGACGCCTGCGATTCTACCCGTTGGCCACCGGCGCGCGGGGCGGTAACATCCGCTACGCGAATCGAAGGCGGGGGAACGGCGGAGGTAACCATGGGACTTCTTGACGGGAAGGTCGCGATCATCACCGGCGCGGGCGGGGGACTGGGTCGGTCTCACGCGCTCGCCATGGCGGCTCAGGGCGCGAAGGTCATCGTGAACGACGTGGGCGGAGCGCGCGACGGCGTGGGTTCGAGCGCCGCGGCGGCCGACCGCGTCGTCTCGGAGATCCGCGCGGCCGGGGGAACCGCCGCGCCGAACTACGACTCCGTCGCCTCCCGCGAGGGGGCCGCGCGGATCGTACGGGCCGCGCTCGACGCCTTCGGGCGCCTCGATTGTCTCGTGAACAATGCCGGGATCCTCCGCGACAAGACCCTCCTCAAGATGGAGGAGGAAATGTGGGACGCGGTGATCGCGGTGCACCTCAAGGGGACGTTCCTCGTCTCCCAGGCCGCGGCGGCCCACTTCAAGGAGCGCGCCGAGTCCGGCTCCCCCGGGGGCCGGATCGTCAACACGACCTCGGTCGCCGGCCTCCTCGGGAACTTCGGCCAGTCGAACTATGCCGCGGCGAAGGCGGGGATCTACGCCCTCACCCGGGTCCATTCCCTGGAGCTCGCGAAATTCGGCGTCACGGTCAACGCGATCGCCCCCATCGCCAAAACGCGCATGACCGACGACATCGAGAGCGTCTCCGAGGAGATGAAGCCGGAGCACGTCTCCCCCATGGCCGTCTTCCTCGCGAGCGACCTCGCCGCGGACGTGACCGGCCGGATCTTCGGCGTCCACGGGACGAAGGTCTTCGAGTACACGATGAAGCTCTCCCCCGGGGTCGAGCTCGACCGCGCCTGGACGCCGCAGGAGATCGCGGAGCGCCTCGGCGAGATCTCGGCCGCCGCGCCCGTTCCCGCCGCGAATCTCTCTGCGGCGCCCGCCGCGACCGCGGGAGGGCTCCCGGGCGAGACGATCGAGCGCCTCTTCTCCGCTCTCCCCGGCGCCGTCCGCGCGGACAAGGTGGGCGACTGGGATTCCGCGCTCCACTTCGAGATCGCGGGCGCCGAGAACTGGACCATTCGCGTCTCGGGCGGGAAGGCGGCGGTCGCGAAGGGCCTGGAGGGGAAACCCACCTGCGTCGTCAAAACCGACGCCGAGACCCTCGCCGGGATGATCGAAGGGCGCGTGAAGGGCGAACACGCCTTCATGCAGGGGAAGATCTCGGCGACGAACGTGTCGGACCTGACGAAGTTCGGAAAGGTCTTCGACTTCAAGAAGGTCGTGGCCGCGGGAGCTCCCGCCGCCGCGGCATCGCCTGGAGAGGCGCCGGCCGAGCCCGAGGCAAGCCCCGCGGAGCGCGTGGCTCTCCTCTTCACGGCGCTCCCCACGGCAGTCCGAGCGGAGAAGGCCGCCGACTGGGAGGCCGTGGTCCACTTCGAGATCGCGGGAGCCGAGAACTTTTCGATCCACGCCTCGAAGGGTCCCGTCCGCGTGGCGAAAGGGCTCGAAGGCTCCCCCACCTGCGTCGTCAAGACCGACGCCGAAACGCTCGCTGGAATGATCGAGGGGAAGGTGAAGGGCGAAGACGCCTTCATGCGCGGCAAAATCTCCGCCACGAACATGGCCGACCTCATGAAGTTCGGCAAGGTCTTCGACTTCAAGAAGCTCACAGAGCGAACGCCCGCCCAGGCGGGCGCCCCGGCCGCCGGGGGCGTGAAACGACTGGAGCTCCTGCTCTCGAAGCTCCCCGAGGCCTACCTCGCCGAAAGGGCCGACGGCTGGAGCGGGCCGATCGTCATCGCCGCCTCGGGCGGCGAACCCTGCTGGTCGGTCGTCCTTTCGGGAGGGGCGTGCACGGTTGCCAAAGGCGCGACGGAGCCGGCCGGCGCGCTCGTCACGGGCGACGCCGGGACGCTCGTCGAGATCCTCGAGGGGAAGCTCGACGGGGAGCGCGCCTTCCTCGACGGCAAGGTCCAGACCACGCGGATCTCCGCATGGATGCAGTTCCGCCGCCTCTTCGACTTCGCCCGGCTCCGCGAGCTCGCCGACGAGCCTCCGGAGCAGAAGCTCAACCGCGCCAAGATCGGGACCGTCGTCCGCGCCCCGGCCGTCTTCGCCCGCCCCGACGAGATCGCGGCCTACGCGCGCGCGACCAACGACCCGAACCCGCGCTACATCGACGAGAGATCCCCTGGAGGGATCGTCGCGCCGCCCGTCTTCCCCGTGCGCCTCGTCGCCGGCATCTTCGAGAAGGTCTTCTTCGACCCCGATCTCGGCGCCGACATGGCCCGGCTCGTCCACGGGGAGGAGGACATCGTGATCCACCGGCTGCTCCGGCCGTGGGACCTCATCTCCCCCCGCGGCTCCATTGCCGGGATCGAGGACAAGTCGAGCGGACAGATCCTCTGGGTCGAGCAGAAGCTCTACTCGGCCGGCGAGCTCGCGATCGAGATGCGAACCGGCCTCTTCATCCGGGCGAAGAGAAAGGACAAGAAGGAGAAGAAGGAGGAGGCCCCGCCCCGTCCCGAGCCCGTCTTCCGCGCCCGGATGGCCGTCACCGAGGACCAGCCCTGGCGCTACGCCGACGCCTCCGGCGACCACAACCCCATCCACGTCGATCCCCCGTTCGCGAAGAGCGTCGGCTTCCCCAATGTGATCCTCCAGGGGCTCTGCACGATGGCCTTTGCCGGCAAGGCCGTTGTGGACGAGGCCCTCGGCGGCGATCCCACCCGCCTCGCCCGCCTCGCCGTCCGCTTCGCCAAACCCGTCCTTCCCGGTGACCAGCTCGAGACCTGCGGCTGGGCCGAACCCGACAAGGGCGGCCGGCGGGTCTGGTCCTTCGAGACCGCCAATCAGAAGGGCGAGAAGGTCCTCGTCAACGGGATCGCGGAGGCGAGGTAGGCGAGCTCCCCCCGGGCCAAGGACCACGCGAGGAGAGCCGGCAGTCCTCTGCAGAGCTTGCCGCAGCCACGCAGATGGTCAAGGATTGACAAAGATTGACCATCCGGATAAGCTGCTCTCATGAACGTCAACCTCACGCCTGAGCTGGAGCGCCTCGTCCAGCAGAAAGTTGCCTCCGGCCTCTACAACAATCAGAGCGAGGTCGTGCGCGAGGGACTTCGGCTGCTCGCAGAGCAGGACCGGCTCCGGGAGGCGCACCTCGAGCGACTTCGCAAGGCGCTCGCCGATGGTCTCGCGCAGGCCGACCGTGGCGAGCTCATGGACGGCAAAGCCGTCATCAAGGAGATGGAGAACTTCCTGCGGTCGCGAGGCGAGTCTGCCAAGAAGAGCTGAGTGACTCGCTACAGGCTGACTCCAGGAGCGCGTCTCGGATTCCGGAACATCCTCGAGTACGTCGAGCGTGAGTTCGGTCTGCGCGTCGCGGAAGACGTGCTGAATCGGCTCGCCTCGGCCTTCGAGGGCATCGCGGGGAATCCGAGCATCGGCCACGTTCGTCCTGACATCACCATCGACGTGACCGTTCGTTTCTGGTCTGTAGGCCCGACACTCATCGCCTACCGCCTTGTTGCCGATGGTGTCGAGATCCTGTTCGTTGAACGCGGCGAGTGCGATTGGGAGCGCTTGTTCCGCGAGAGCCTCTGAGACAGACGAGGGTCCGGGGCCAGGCCATGGGCTAGAATCGGGCGCAACATGGGAAAGCGCGAATTCGTCGAGGAACTCCGAGAAGAGAACGAGAGATCCTGGTCCGAGGACCCGCGCAGGGCCATCGAGTCAACCCTAACAGTGCATTTCCCCATGCGCTGGCTCTACGTCTTCGAGCTCGTGCAGAACGCGCTGGATGCGAAGGCAAGCCGGTTGCGGATTGAGACGTCACCCGACTCCTTCGTCCTTTCGCACGACGGCTCGGAGCAACTCGAAGAGCGCCACGTCCGCGCCTTCTGCCAGGTCGGTCGCTCCACGAAGGGCCTTGCGGCCGTCGGGTTCATGGGGGTTGGGTTCAAAAGCGTATTCCGGCGATTCCGGACGGCCAGGGTCTCCGGTTCCGGGTGGCGGTTCCGCTTCGATATCGGGGTCAAGGAGGGGGCGGTGGGATCCCGTCATCTCCAGTGGATGGACGCGTTGCTCCCGCGGTGGGATTCGGAGGGGAGCGATCCGGGAAGCCCCTGGACCACGAGGATCGCGCTCGGCGGTCCGCACGATCTGGCGCACTCCCCGGCGGACGATCTAGAGCACCTGGCGAATCCCGAGTACCCGGCGCCACTCGCCGTGCTGGCCCTGCGCGGTCTCCGATCGCTGGAAGTGAATGGCGTTCACTGGGAGCTCGACGAGGACCGGGAGACCCACACGGTCTCGGTCCGCAGGGAGAAGACCGCCCACAGATGGTTGATCGTGCGTCGAGAGTATCGCCCGAGCGACGCGGCGCTTCGGCGGTTCCTCGAGCTCCGCCGGGTCCTCGACGAGAAACTCGATCTGGACGAACGCGAGGTGCTACGTGAGGTGGTGGGGCTCGTCCCGCTCGACGCGCGCGGCTCTCCTGCCCCTCTTCCTAGAGGGCGGGTCTGCGCGACCCTTCCGCTCGAGGAGACGATACCGCTTGGAATGCACGTGCAGGCCGACTGGTTGCTCGATGGCAGCCGGCAGGGGCTTCGGGAAGTCGAGGGAGACCCCTGGCAGGAGGCGATCGTGGAGCAGATTCCGGGCCTCCTCGCCGACTACCTGGAATGGTTGCGGGAGCAGCCGGAATCCGCGCTGGCCCCTGGGTATTCCGTTCTCGGCGTGCCGGGGGACAACGCCGTTCGCCTGGAGCGACACCTGAGAAGCGAGTCCTTCCGCAAGCGGCTTGACGGGGCGCTGCGCGACGTTGAGATCGTGCCGACCTGCTCGGAAGGCGTCCGCGCTTTTCGCCCGCCAGCCGAAGTGCGCCGCCTCCCGGCCCCCTTCCGGGCCAAGTTTGCCACGCGACCGGAGCGGAGATCGGACCTCCTGTTCGGCCGCGAGGTTCTCGACCACTCCGTGTTCCAGGATCGAGCGCTCGGGTTCGCGAACTGGTTGGGGTGGTTCAGCGACATCGCGCCATGCGAGGTACCCTGGCCCGACGGGCTGTCGGGCTGGTCGGACGCCCTCGGCCAGGGGGATCGGACAGGGGCAGTCCTCGACCTCTGGGAGGCGATCGGCAACCTTGGAGGGGATTGGCTTGAGCTTCCCTGCTGCCCCACGGAAGGCGGACTCTGGACTAAAGCCCGGGCACTGCGAAAAGTCTCCGGGAAACCTCCGTCCACTGACGAGCCAGGGGGTGACGCCGTACTCAAGATCGTCGGCCCTGGCCTGCCATCCGAGGCGCAGACTCTTCGTTCGGATGTCCGCAAGGGACTTGCATCCAGGTACGTGCTCGCCCGCTGGCTCGAAAGCTACGAGACGGAGATCAGGCTCGCTGAGATCATTAAGAAGGAATTCGGCGAGCTCGCGAGCAGCGCCGGTCCGCCTCTCGTTGCGTTCTTCGAACTCTTCCGCTGGGCGAGGTTGAGAGGAGATCGCCGGGATCTCGTGCAGTTCGTCGTTGCCGGTGGTCGAGTTGTTAGACCCAGGGACGCGCTCCTTGCCGACCCGTACGTCCCCCGGGGGGAGGTGCGCCGCCGCGCATTTCCGGACCGGCCGCCGGTCTCCCCCCTGTACGCGGAAGGCGAGTCGGACGTTCCCGCCCTGTGCAGGTTCTTCGAGGAGCTCGGACTGAACGGATCGATAGTTCCCAAGGAGACTGGGACCCCGCTCGATCACAGGGAGACGCACCGCCTGGCGCAGCTTCTCCTCCTCGCAGCGGGCGGCGTCGAGAAAGCGAATCGTAAGGGTTACCTGCTCCGGGACTGGCAGTTCCCGGAGGGGACCGACCGGATCCGAGGCGATGATCTCGCGTGGCTCCTTGCCGCAGAACACCCGGGACTGCGGGGAAAGGGCCGAAAGCATGCCACGAGCAGTTGGGAGGGCGATGCGAAGACGACCCACGGTACTGCCTCGGCGACCTGGATCGAAAACCTCCGCGACTGGGCATGGGTGCCTTGCGTGGACGGCGAGCTGCGCCGTCCCTCGGACGTCCTCCTGAGCGCGGACGAGGGTCTCGATGGGACCCCGGTCGCCGATCTCGACGCCGAGCTGGTCAAGATCCTGCAAGTGGAGGGGCTCGCCTTCGGGTCCCATGTCCCGAAGCTCCCCGCCATCCAGCGACTCCAGCGTCTGGGGGGGCAACTGGACGATGACCCGCTGGCTGCCCTCCTCGAGGAGGCCGTGGAGGCGGCCAGAAGCGCCGATGGGGGAGAGGACGAGCTTCGCAGGGCGCTAGAGGGGGTCCGTATCGCCGGCGTTCCGCTCGACCGGGTCGTGTCGCGTACCGGTACCGGGGCAACGTTGCGCAGCGACCTCGGGGGCTGGGTGCTGGATCTATCTCGCCGATCCACACGACTGCGGGCCGCGCTCGAGCTCGTGCCGGGTCTTGTCATTCACCCGACGACGACGGGACGCCAGGCCCTTGAGTACCTGAAGGACGTATGGGCGCGTGTCTCGCCCGATCGTGAAGGCAAAGCGCCAGAACGCGACTCGCTGCGACGTTTTCTTCGCATGGCCTATTCGTATGTCCTCGAAGAGCAAGAAGTCTGCCGGGATCTTAAGGAGATCGCCCAGGACGACCCTGCCAGCATCCAACTGTATGCCGGCCGTCGCTGGAGAAGCCTGGAGGATCGTCCGTGCCTGGACGATATCGGCGACCGGCGGCTGCGCGAACTCGCCTCCGAGGACACAGTTCTCGTCAGGCCGGGGGACCTCGGGTCGGATCGAGAGACGCAGCGAAAAGTTGCCGCGATCCTGGGCGTCGAGCGGCTTTCCGACAGGCTTGCCATTCAAGTCCAGCGGGGGAGCCAGCTTCCCGACGCGACATGGCTTCCGCGGCTGCGATCGCTCCTCGATATGCTCGCCAGTCGGAAGGACGCGGGCGCGATCTCGACCATCGAGTGCTACGAGTTTCTGGAGCTCGAGGCGCGAGACAAACGGTTCCCCGTCGCCGCGTACTTCGACGAGGCGACGGCGCACCTTTCGCTGACGGGTGATCCCGCGGACTTCGCGGGTGAGCTGGGAACGATTCTTCTCGGGGCCTTCGAGCTTGGTGGGGAAGGAGAGCTGGCGGTCCACCTGACGATCGCGCTCGTTCACCTCGATGCCAAGGACACCTTCCGTAGCGAGGCCCAGAAGATCGCCGAAGCCTTGGATATCGAGTGCCCGCTGCCGGAGGCTGGTGGGCCGCCGGACCCGAGTCCGTCCACGGTTGGGCGCGAAGACGAGAGCGTCCGGTCGAGTGAGGGGCGGGCCTCGCCGGAACCGGGCGAGTCGAGAGCAGTCCCGACGGGGGCGGCGTGTGGAGTAGAGAGGGGTGAAGATCGGGTGGCCGAACCCGAACGACTCCCGCGTGGCGGCCTGGAACACGGCCGCGCGAGTGCCAGCGACGGCGACCCAGACGCGAACGAGGGCCGTGTGCGGCGGGGCATCGACGGATTCGGTGTCTACGTTCGACCTTCGTCGCGTGCGTCCCAGGGTTCCGATGCGAGCGAGACCTGCCGCGACGAGCCCTTTCGAAGCGACGCGCTCCAGCGGCAGGCCGTTGTCGAGTATGAGATCGCCAGAGGGCGTGAGCCCCGGGAGATGCCATTCGAACAGGTGGGGTACGACGTCGAAAGCCACGATCCTCGACGCGGTGTCGTTCGGCGGATCGAGGTCAAGGGGATGAAGGGGAAGTGGGAATCTGACGCGTCGGTCGTGATGTCCGAGGCGCAGTTTTCCGCGGCGCGGAACGCCCCCTCGGGGCAGGAATACTGGCTGTACGTCGTCGATCAAACTGAGACCGACATCCCACAGGTCTTTCCGCTACCGTGGACCCGCGCAGGGACGCTCCAGTATGGGTACTACGCTTCCCACTGGCGCGAGCTCGCCGAGAACGAGCTCCAGGAGGATCTTCCCCACTCTGGAGAGGAACTGACCTCGACGTGAGGCTTCGCCGCATGGCTGGGGTTCGGGGGCTCGGCCGCCGTCGGCGTGTCGAACGAGATCGCGGAGGCGAGGTGAGGAACCCGATCATCTGAATGATCGAGGCCGGATTCTTCGCGGCGAAGTTCCTCCGCAACGGCCACGCGTGGCCGGGATGGAGAGAGAGGATCCATTGGCCGGCCGTTTTCGCCGCGGCGATCGTAGAGCAAGTTCCTGAGGAGCTTGACAGGGCTCCCGTTCGCCCTGAACCTGGGCGATCGTGGAGATCGGGTTGTGCTCACGGGAGCACCCGCGGAGATCTCGGGCCGTTGCGCGACCTGTGCTTCACGTCATCCGGCGAGGGCTCGCGGCCGAGGCGCCGCCGCGGGAATCTTGAATGTCCAGCGTGCAGGACTCGAATCGAGGATCGGAGAGGCGAATGGGAGAAGAGACGAAGAGTCCGGATCCCGGGAGCGCCGCCACCGAACCCTCGACTCTCTTCGATTTCGCGGGCGCTCCCACTCCCGTTGTGGCTCCCCCGCGGGGAACCGCTCCCGTTCCGGTTCCCGCGCTCGTTCCCGAGACCGGGTCGCCCTCCGGGTCCCGCCGCCTCGGGAAATTCACGATCGTCTCCGAAATCGGCGCCGGCGGCATGGGGACGGTGTTCCGCGCCTACCAGGACGATCTCGCCCGCCATGTGGCGCTGAAGACGCTGCGGGGAGCCGCCGCCGCGGACGGGGGGACGATCGAACGCTTCCAGCGCGAGGCCCGCGCCGCCGCCCGCCTCGACCACCCCGGCATCGTTCGAGTCTTCGAGGTCGGCCAGGCAGACGGCACCCACTACTTCACGATGGAGCTCGTCGAAGGCGAGAATCTGCTCGCTCGCGTGACGCGGGACGCGCCCCCTCTCCCCGAGCGGGTTCGTTGGATTCGGGACGCCGCGCTCGCGATCCAGTACGCGCACGAACAGGGTCTCGTCCATCGAGACATCAAGCCGCAGAACCTCCTCCTGGACGCCCGAGGCTCGGTGAAGGTCACGGACTTCGGACTCGCGCGCGACGCCTCCTCGACCAAGGCCCTGACGATCTCGGGAGAGATGATGGGGACGCCCCACTACACGCCTCCCGAGCAGGCGGCCGGCCGGTGGGACGTGGTGGACGCTCGGGCGGACGTCTATTCGCTCGCCGCGAGCCTCTACCACCTGGCCGCCCTCGTCCCGCCGGTCGAAGGCCGGGACATCGTCGACGTGGTGACGAAGGTCCTGCGCGGGGACGTTTCGCCCCTTCGCCACCGCGCCCCGCAGGTTCCTCGCGACCTCGAGACCATCGTGTCGAAAGCGATGTCGTTCGATCCGGGAGAGCGCTACCCGACCGCCCGCGAATTCGCCGAGGATCTCGACCGGTTCCTTCGCTTCGAGGCGATCCTGGCCAGGCCGCCGAGCCTCTGGGAACGCGCGCGCCGCGGCGTCCGCCGCCATGGTCGCGCGCTCGGGACGGCGGCGCTGGTTCTCGTCGCCGTCGGCCTTGCCGGGACCGCGCTCTATTGGACATCTCGTCGAGGAGAACAGCTCGACAAGGACGAGGAGGCCCTCGAGAGGCGCCGCGCGCTCCTCGGTCTCGTCTCCCGGGCGACCGACTCCGAGTACATCCTGGCCCACCCTGATGGCGTCGCGGAGCGAATTCGCATCCTTGGTGAGGTCGTGAAACTCGACGACGGGATCGCCGAGGCGCACCTCGCCCTCGGCGAGACCTACGAACGAACCGGGCGGCTCCGCGAGGCGCTCGATTCCTACGACCGCGCCATCGAACGCGATCCGGACTCGATCCGAGCCCACGCGAGGAAGTTCATGCTGCGAGTCGTCTGGCAGGGAGCAAACGCCGAAGAGCTCCTGCCCCTCGAGAGTCGCTGGCCCGCCGATCCGTACGTCCGATTCGCGCGTCTTCATTACGAAACGTTTCGCGGCAAGGATCGCCAGGTGCCGTTCGGCGAACTCTCGCGCGAGATCGAGAAACTCGCTCCCGATCTTCCCGAGGCCCGTCTCCTCCTCGCCGGACTCCACGGTTTCTACTGGCATCCGGCGCGTGGCGACACGTTTCGGGACGAATCCTTCCACAGCGATCTGTCGCGAGCGTTTCGAGAGATCGAGGTCCTCGTCCACGAGGATCCCACTGACGTCCTCGCGCGGATGAACCTCGGAATCCTCGGCTTCGTCCTCGGCGAGCAGGGCATCGCCGAGATGCACCTGCGGGTCGCGGCGAAGAACGCGCCCCAATGGGCCGAGCCGACGTACTACCTCGCCCGCTCTCTCTTCTTGGCGGGGCGACATGCCGAGGCGCGAACGGAACTCGAGAAGTCAATCGTCGTCCTGCGTGAGGACGTGGAATCGGTTCGCGCGTCGGTGTCGAGGCGGCTTGAGTTCCTCGCGTTCGTCGCGCTCTTCCAGCGGGATTTTGAGGGGGCTTTCGAGGCTGCCCAGGACGCGCTCCGATCGGGTCCCGCGGAGCCGGACGTCGGAATCGTCATCACGGCCCTGGCCCAGTGGGCCCTCGGCCGCAAGGAAGACGCCGCCCGAACCCTCGACCTCCTGGGATCGAAGTCCGGACGATTCAACGACGAGTTTCTGAAGCTCGCGGAGAAGCTCCCCGCTCCAGCCCTCGAGGTCGCGTCCAACCTCGTTCGGGACCACCTGATCGAGTTCCAGGACGTGCTCTTCCTCGCGCCCGACGAAAAGAGATCGACCGAGTTCTTCCTGCGCGCCGCCCTCGCCCTTCCCCAGGTGAAGGAGGGCCTCGCCGAGTATCGGGACCAGTCGATGGTGCGAAGCGAGCTCGAGCAGCTCCTCGCCGACTCGCGACGCCTTGCGCGCGAGCTTCCCGAGGTGGATGAGGGGATTCGGCTCCTCCTGCTGCCACGCCTGGGCGTCACGGTGGACTTCGACCGGCTCTCGTCGCTCGCGCGGTTCTTCCTCAAACTGGTGCACGAGACGACTCTTGAGGAGCGCAGCGATCTCTTCCGGGCGCGCGACTACCTGTGGCGGGCCGGCCTGCGATATCGCGCGTCCTGCCGTGCCGAGCTCGATGCGAAGGACCGCCGTCTTGCCGGCGACAAGGAAGCCGCCGCCGCTCGGGAGGCCGAATCGCGCGAGCGACTCGCCGCCGCGCTGGCCGATCTCGAGGCCGCTCGGGATCTCGACTCGTCCGACCCCAGGGTCCACTACGGTCTCGCCACGCTCCATGCGCTTGGGGGGAACGCCGCGCTCTCCGCCGAGTCGCTGCGCCTCGCCCTCCAGTTCGGCTGGAGTCATCCCGAATGGGTCCGCGAGGATCCGGACTTCCATGCGGTCCGTGATTCGCCTGAGGTCCGCGCCGCAATCGGCGAGGAGCGCTGAAGGCCTTCCGGGGAGCTACAGGGCCTCAGGCCCTATCTCGTCGAGAAACAACGGGCGCTCCCACCGGATGCGAGGCGCGAGCGCGCAGCCACAGCGCAGCTATGTCAAGCGCGAAGCTACGAAGCAGACGGGCCGCCGCCGCCCGCCCGGCGACGGGAGGGTTTTTGGATGTGCTGCGAGTCGCTATCCGGTCTCGATCTTCCGCGACGCACGCAGGAGCTCCCGCGCCCAGCCCGACCATCGGGGAGGGAGCGGCGGGACGGGATCGACCGAGTAGTCGATCGTCTCGGCGTACCGCCCCCGGTCGTAGCAGCGGTCGAGAAGCGACTGAAGGTCGGCCACCACGTCCGGATCGCCGTCCGCGAGCGGGATCGTGATCCGGGGGAGTTTCCTGTCGAGAGGAATTGGGAAGATCTCGAACTCGAGCCGCGATTCCGGACGGCTTGCCGAGACGAGATAGTCGAAGTCGCCGGCGGTTCGCGCCGTTGCCTCGGGGCAGCCGACCGTCCACTCGCCCGCGCGAAGGAGGTCGATCTCGACCAGGTTTACGTCGCTCGACAGGACCTCCGACTGCTTGGTCAGGTACTGCTCACGTCCCGGGCCCGCGCGCGCCTTGTTCGTAGGGCTCATGAGCTCGATCACGGTTACGACACGGTTGCCGCGCCTGTGCCGGATCTCGATGCCCGTCTCGTAGAACTCGGCCGCGGGCGTCTCGACGATCACTCTCTCCGTAAGGAAGGCGATGTACCGATCGCCCAGGATCGCGTTGAGGTCGTCTGCGAGATACGGTCCGAAGCTGTTGTGGAAGTTGAGCCAGCCGCCGGGGTCCTCGAGATACGGGTCCATTCCTGGGAAGGGGGATGCCATGAAACCTGGCCTCACGTGGTTTACACCATTCTAACCCGGTGTGTCGGTCGCTCGCCTCCCTCCCTCCGCAATCGAAGCAGAGTCCGGGTTAGAATCCCGCCATGCACTTGCGAATCCCTATGGCGGCATTCCTCGCGGCCCTCGCGCTGACGGCGGCGGCTCGCGGCCAGGATGGAGAGGACGGTGTCAGCCGGCTCGTCGAGGAGCTGGGGAGCGACGAGTGGGCCCAGCGGGACCGGGCGGCGAAGGAGCTCCTCGCGATGGGACTCGCGGCACGGCCGGCGCTTCGGGCGGCGCTCGGCGGGACCGACCTGGAGGTAGTCGAACGGGCGAAGGACATCCTCCGGCAGATCGACGAGGGCTTCTGCCGCGCGGCGCTCGAGGAGGATGGCGAGCTCCTGACGACCCTCCTCTTCCACCTGGAGGAGGAGTCGAGGGAAGGCGCGGCGGAGCGGACCGCGCGCTACATGGCAGGGGCCGACCCGGGTCGGATCGAGGCGTTGGAGAGCGCGCTCCGCTGGAGCTTCCCCACGCGGGCCTGGTGGAGGGTGACGCTCTACCTCGCCGGGAGGGTCGAGGGCGACTTCAGGCCGGCGATCCTCGAGATCGCGCTCGGAGCGGGAGCGATGGACCCGGCGGGCCTGGCGGAAGGGCTCGCCGCCGTCCGGCCGATCGCCGGGGATCTCGCCCTGGCGTTCCTGAGATCTCCGGAGGAAGCGTGCGGCGCCCATCCGACGAAGGAGGTCGCCCGCTCGCTGCTCGAAGCGGCCTACCCAACTGCGGACGCCCAGGGCCGGCGCCGCCTCCTCGATTTCGCGGCGTTCATGGGCGAGCCTTCCCTCGCGACGTCGCTCGCGTCGTTCGTGCCCGCCGAGGGAGCCGATTCCCGACTCCTCGTCGCCACGCGCGCCTTCCTGAGCGACGAGGCGAGCCGGACGCGTGGGATCGACTCGCTCGCCGAGTTCACGGAGCCGGAGGCGCGGCAGCGGCTCCTGGAGTCCTTGCTCACCGGCGCCCGGATCGAGCTCCCGCCGCCGGTCCTCGCCGTGGCGCTCGACCCCGCCGATCCGGCCCGTGAGATCGCCGCGGCCGCCGTCGCGCGGCTGGGATCCCACGACGCTCGGGCAAGGGTCCGCGAGTCCCTCGTCGCGAACCCGACCGACGAAGCTCGCCAGATCTCGGCCCTCCTCTCGACCGAAACCCGGACCGGCGGGATCGGGCTCGTCCGCCTCGCCTCCGAAGTCCAGGGGAGCCGGGCGGCGGCCCTCGGGACTTTGGCGCTCCTCTGCGACACGAGCCACGCGGATGCGTGGGGACTCCTCGCCCGGCTGGCGCGGGAAGAGGTCCACCCCTTCTCGATACTTGGATCCTTCTGGCCGCTCCACCTCTCCCGCCAGGCCGGCTTCGCGTCGGTCCCGGTCCTGGCCGCCGTCGCGCTGAATGTCGAGAACTCCACGTGCGTACGGGCCTCGGCCATCCGTGCGTTGGCCCAGGACCATCCCGCCCTCGCCGGACCCGTCCTCTCGGTCCTCTCGGGGGACACGGAGGATGGGATCGCGGCGCACGAGTCGAGCGCGATCCTCGAGTGGGCATGTCGCGTCGGGGGAGAGACCGGGGCGGAGGTCGCGGGAAACCTCATGGACCCCGAGCACGGCACGGACCGGCTCCGGCAGTCGCGCGCCCTGGAGATTATCGAGGGGCTGGGCGGTCGCTGGGCGGTCGCGGGGGCGGCGAGGATTCTGACGAGCGACTACCTGGAGGAGTACCACCCCGCGGTTCTCAAGAGAGCGATCGCGATCCTGCGAAGGGAGGGAGGCGCCGCGGCCTACGAAGCGCTCCTTTCGCTTCACCGGACCGTCGCGTACCTTCCACCCAACGTCGGGACCGATGCGATGCGCGCGCTCGCGGAGCTCGGCCCCGACGACGCGCGGACCGTGGAGGCGCTTCAGACGCTTACGGCGGCGGACGAGGTGGGGCACCTGGACGTAGCGGCGGATCTCCTGATCGAGCTCGTGGGGCGGGCCCCCGGCGCCCTCCCGGCGGCCTTGGACAGAACGGATCAATGCTGGACGGGAGAGGGGGACGCGTCCGCGACTCTCCTCGAGCGGGTCCGACGTCTCGTCGCGCGTTCCGTTGCGGGGGACCTGAGCGACTGGACGGTCTACCTCCTGGAGTACGGCGAGATGGGGGAGCCGGCGGAAGCGGCAGAGGTCGCGCTCGCGTGGATCCGGGACCTTCCCGCGACTTCCGCCGTCCCCGCGCTCTGGAAGATCGCAGTCTGGGCATCGTCGCAGGAGATCGCCACGCGCGCGCTCACCCTCGCCCGGGAGAAGAGCGGCCTCGCCCTACCCGATTCCGCTGCGGGACCGTCCCATGACCCCGACGCGGTGGAAGAGGGACAGCGCCTCGTCGAGGAGTGGCTCGCCGGACAGAAGTAGCCGCCGGGTTTGTCCCGGCCCTTGCGCGGCGGGGGACAGGCCCCCGCCCTACTTCCCGCCCGTCCTGGCCGCGACCTCGCGGTTCAGCGTGAGGAGGGCGGCCCGATCGTCCCCGGCGATATCGAGGAGCCCGAGCACCTCGTGCATGATCTTCTCCTCCTCGACCTGCTCGTCGAGGAACCACTTGAGGTGGCTCTGCGTCGCGTAGTCCTTCGATTCCACGGCCAGCGTGAAGAGGTCGTTGATCATGGCGGTGTTCGTCTTTTCGAGTTCAAGCGACTTCTTGAAGACCTCGCGGACGGAGGCAAAATCGACCTGGGGCTTGGCGATCCCCTCCAGCTCGACCTTCCCGCCACGGTCGTGGATGTAGCCGAAGAGCTTCATCGCGTGGGCGATCTCTTCCTGGTGCTGCTTCATCATCCAGCTCGCGAACCCGGCGAGGTTGGCGCGCTGGAAGTACGCGGCCATCGCGAGATAGGCGTACGCGGCGGACATCTCGTAGTTGAACTGTTTGTTCAAGGCCGCCGCCATCTTGTCGTTCAGCATGGTCTTTCTCTTTGGCGCGGGGGATGGATTGTCGAAGGACACGCCGATTCTACCACCGCCGGAATTGGTTTTGGTTTTCAGGTGGAACGCGGGGGAGTCACTTTCGCGGTGCGCCGCTTGACACGATCGCCTGTTCCGGCCTACACTTCAGCCACTCCAGAGCGCGGTCCGTGTTCCACCCGAACCTACGAGGAGCGCCGCCATGAACCGGACCAGGGTCGTTCTCGCCGTCTTCTTCCTCGCCCTGCTCGCGCCCGCTGCCGCGGCGCAGAGCCGGCTCTCGGAAGACGAACGGCAGATGCTGCACAATCTCGAGACGTACCTCATCACGATGGACTTCCAGGAGGCGCCGTTCGAGGACGTCATCGAGTACATCCGCCAGACGACCGCGGTCAACATGGTGATCGACCCGGAGATCTACAAGGAGCGGACCCCGGACGAGATGAAGGTGAGCCTCAAGGTCTCGAAGCTCCCCGTCCTCAACGCCCTGAAGTTGCTTCTGGAGGTCAACCGGCTCGACTACGTCTTCAAGAACGGCGTCTTCCTCATCACGCTCGCCGGAGCGAGGCAGCAGCAGACCTACTCGCAGACGTATGACATCCGCGACCTCATGTTCGAGATCCGGGACTTCCCTGGCCCCGACATCTCGCTCTCCAGTCCGGACGAGCAGGGTGGCATCGGCGCCGTGTTCGGCGACGAGCCATCCTCCGGCGACGACCTCACCCAACCCGACGTGATCCAGGACATTCTGCGCGAGAACACCGGGATCGGGACCTGGGACGAGGCGAGCGTCGGGATGCGGGTCGTCGGCGGGATCCTGGTGGTCCGGCAGTCCGAGGAAGTCCACCAAGAGATCGAGCGGATGCTCAACATGCTCCGCTCGTACAAGTAGACATCCGTTACTCGGCTGGAAGCGGAGCTACCCGCCTGTAACGAAAAGGGACGTTTTCCCGCACGATCCCTGCTTCACGGCCTGCGGGTGTCCCAACCAGTTGCAGCACTAAACACTGGAGAGCCGATCGGCCGGGGTGACGGCATGGCGTTTGCGGCTGTCGTTTCCTTTCCCCGACTGGAGGCCGCATGATGTCCACCCGGCTCGCTGGCGCCCGGCGTCGCGGCGCGGTTCTGATCGTCTGCGTGGCGATCCTCACGGTCCTGGCGCTCCTCGCCGTCTCCTTCGCGCGCCTGATGTCCCTGGAGCGTGTCGCGAGCACGAACTACGTGGACGCCGTGCGGGCCAGGTTCCTCGCGCATTCCGGCGTCGAACGGGGGATCGAAGAGCTCCGCAAGGCGAGTAGCGGCCGCGCGTTCGACGATCCGCGCACCGACACCTGGATCTACAAGGACGACAGCCCCCTCGAGGAGACGATGGAGCCCTCCTTCAAGGAGGGAGCGACGCCGTACGGCGACGCCTATTCCGGCGTTCTCGGCGGCGGTCCCGGCGTCCAGGGGCCGTTCCGGTACCGCGCGGGGACCTACGAGGACTACGGCGATTACTACAAGCTCCAGGTGATCGACGCGGGAGCGCAGGTCAACCTGAACAGCACCCAGACCTCCCTCCCCGCGATCCTGGAAAACCTCGGCAAGAGCCTCCAGTACTACGCGCAGACCGATCCCAACTTCCGCGCCAACAACCCGGGCGCCGTGAACCCCATCCCGTCGACTGCCGGCGAGACGAGCCCCACGATCCCCTCGACGGGAAGGGGCAAGGGCCTCGAGATCGTGCAGGCGCGCGACAAGCTCCCCGGCAAGCGCTTCTACTCGAAGGAGCAGCTCGTCCCGATCCTCGGTCCGGCCGCGTACAAGGCGCTGAGGGACTACGTCTGCGTCCACTCCTGGGGCGACCCCGACACCGTCGCGGTGAACCTCGGGGGCATTGACGCCGGGGACGCGACGAAGGTCGCCTTGAGTTTCGGGCGCGAGATGCGCCACCCGGTGAACCTCAACACCGCGCCCAGGCCGGTCCTGGAGGCGGCCCTCGCGGGCCTCTCGGCGAAGGTGCCGGAAATCTCGTCCACGGTCGCCACCAAGCCCGTCACTGACGAGAAGCCGTCGCCCCGTCCGATCCAGGAGGACACCGAGATCAACGCCGCGGCGACGTGGCTCGACATCCCACCGCTCGCCCCCTCCCAGGCCCGGCGGATCGCGGAGCGGATCGTGGCGCGGCGCGCGACCCAGCCCTTCCGCACCTGGGAAGAATTCGAGGAGTTCATCGACTCGCTCCAGGAGAGCGCGGCATTCTTCCCGTCCTTCGCCGGAGCCCCGCCGTTCGTCCGCGCGCGGGCGGACGGCTCGGCCTTCTGGTACCGGCGCTGCAAGGACGCCGTCAAGGCCAACGCGAACCCGAACCTGCGGCGCAACAAGTTCAACCCCAACGACGCGGCCGCGCTCACCGTGGACAAAGGGGACTTCTGGAAGCGCGACCCGAGCCACCCCCTCGCCAAGGGGACCCCGAATGGCGTCGTCCCCACCCACACGACCGAGTTCTCCTTCAGCTCGATGGGCTTTTTCGAGATCACCTCGCTCGGGAGGATCACGAAAGGCGGCGGAAACCTCGTTGCCGAGGCGAAGCTCCGCGTGGTCGTGCAGGTCTACAGCGTGCTCCGGATGACCACGCAGGACCAGTTCGAGAAACCCATCACGGTGGGATCGACGAGGATCGACCCGCAGTTCGTCCTCGTCTCGAGCTACCCCGAGTTCATCCGGGCGAAGCTCGGCTTCAAGGGGAACGCGAGCACCTGGGACGGATACCTTGCCCAGCAGCCGATGGACGCGAGCCTGGTGGGAAACCCCAACCTCCAGACGCTCTACGGTACGATGCGCGCCCACTTCGACGAGAACACGGGACAGATCAAGCGCGATCCCTTCAAGAGCCAGTTGGACGGCCAGACCCCGGACGCGCGCTGGGTCCCGGAGCTACTCGCCAACACGGGCGGGTGGCAGCCGCTCGTTCCGGCAGGCAGGCAGTCGATCGAGAACTTCACATGGGTCGAGGGGACGAACGCCGGCCGGGACGGCTTCTTCTCGTCGAAATTCATCGCGGACTACGACCGCTACCTCTTCTATCCGACGCTCGGGATGATGGGGACGAACTACGTGCCGAGCGGGAACGCGCCCTATTACGCCGGCGCGCTGGAGTTCTGGGTGAAGCTCCAGCACGACGCGAGTGAGGACTACCAGTGCGGGATGGCCTCCGCGACGACCGTGACCCGCGTCATCAACAACGTCACGACCGGCGGCGTCCAGTGGTATCTCTTCAAGAACACGCTGGGGCAGCTCCGGATCACGCGCCTCTACTTCGAGCAGGCCTTCGACGACACGGGGGCGAGGCGCGGCCTCGACAAGCCCGAGGAGGCCGACCGGACGGGCGTCATCGACCCCAACGACTCGGACAGCGGCTACCGCTTCAAGGTCGCGCGGACCGACATGGTGGTAGACGTCAACGAGTGGAAGGCCCACGAGTGGCACCACGTCGCGGCCGCCTGGAACGACGAGCTCGCCGACCGCTCCAAGCTCCGCGTCTGGATCGACGGAGAGGAGAAGAGCACGCTCCCCGAGACGATGCCCAGGAACGTCGACCCGCGGGACAACATCCCGTCCTTCGTGACCCTGAACGAGAAGATGCCCGTGAACGCGCTCTTCGTCGGCGGGTTCCGTCGCCGCCAGTTCGTCCGGGACGGCATCTTCAAGCACGTCGTCGACGTCGAGAACCCCACGAACGCGACCCTCGACACCTTCGCCCTCTACCAGAACACGCTCGCGCTCACCGGCATGGTCCAGGTCCCGCCTTCCCGATTCTCGGCCCTGGGCACCTACAAGCACGCCTTCGCGACCAAGGTGACGCGCTCGACGCCGGTGGGCTCGATCTCCTGGACCGTGTACCGCCCGCGGCGGAATCCCTTCCGGAACGACACCGGCGCGGGCCGTTACACCGACGCCACGAAACCGGTCGTGGACATGACGGCCGAGATCGAGACCCCGGACGGGATGAAAACCGTCAACATGCCGTTCGCGACGAGCCGGGGCGCCGGGATGCCCGTGGACCTTCTCGTCAAGGAACGGGGGCTCGTCCGGTTCACCCTCACGTTCCGCGGGCACACCGTCGCGAGCTCCCCCCGCCTCTCCTCCCCCGTCGTGGACGACGTGACCGTGATCCTGCTCACGGATCCCGAGATCCTCTCCTGGGAGTGGGTGCTCGCGGACTAGCGACCCGGACTTCGACCTGGACCTGGACCTGGACTTCGACCTGGACCTGGACCTGGACCTGGACCTGGACTTGGACTTGAACTTGATCCTGCGCGCCCTCGTACTCTTCTTCTTGGCCGGCCTCTCCGCGGCGCCCCCGGTCCTCGCCCAGGGCGATCCGGAGTTCGACCCGAGAAACCCCGGCGAGGTGAAGCGCCCGATCGAGATTGAAGACGTCGCGGCCTCGGGCGGGGGCGACCACTGGGAGTTCCGGATCAAGGGACGCGCCGACTACGAGGACGGGTGCCTCGTCAACCTGGTGCTCCGCTACCCCGCGATCGACCCGAACCTCGCCCGCGGCGTGGCCTGGACGGAGACCCTGGTCGACAAGGGCCGCTTCGAGCAGACGATCTCTTTTTCCGGCCAGGTCCTTTTCCCGGGCCTCTACGAGGCCGTCGCCGTCTTCTCCGGGGCGAACCAGCCGGAGCCCTTCGCCGAGAAGTACAAGGAGGAGTACCGCGAGGGGAACCACATCTTCTCGCTCGGGAGCGAGGGGGAGATCGAGCGGACCTAGGCCGTCCTCGCTGGCTACTACCTCGTGATGGTCGATCTTCTCGATCGCCGGATCCGCGAGGTCAAGGGGCGCCACGACGCGCTCGTCGAGTGGAACCCGGACAAGCAGCGGGACGAGGACAAGGGGGGCTGGGAAAAAGAAGGAACCCTCGACGAGACGAAATGGCGGAAGTGGCTCGACGAGGACTGGCGCCCGAGGACGGCGCGCGTCTACCAGCTCCTTCGTGGCCGGCAGGAGCATCTCTTCGCCGAGCGATATCCCAACGCGGCGAACGACCTCGAGGCGCTCTGCCGGACCGCCCTGGGGATCTCCTATGCCTATTCCCGGCGCGTCTACGAGGTCCACAAAGGGACCGCCGATCCGCGCGACGAGGAAGGGGATCCCGGAGAGGGCGGCTTGCCGGAAGACCGCCTCGCATACGCCCAGGCGCTCATCCGCTCGATCGACCACGAAGTTGGCCTCGACGCCGGACCCAGGGCGGCCGGACGCGAGACTCCCGAGGGCCTCCAGGAGCTCCTGGCGAGGATCGAGAAGTCCTTCACGAGTGGGAGCGACTCGCTCGGTCCCATACTTACCGGCGTCCCTTCAGCCGACTTCCGGAAGCCCCTTGAGTTCCTCTACCGGAAGGAGGCGATCCTCGTCCACTGGACCGTGTGGAGCGCGTCCCTTCCCGAGCCCGGGGAGGGCGAGAACGGCGCGCCCGAGGGCGACGTCCCCGTGGACATCCGCTACCTCGCCGTCGACGCGTCCGGCGCCGCCGTCGCCGGCTGGATCCGGTTCGAGATCCGCCCCGGCGAGGGCGGATGGCGGGTCGCGTCGATACCACAGGTCGAGAGCCAGAGGGTTTTCTGACCGATACGGCGCTCTGGGTCGTCTCCCGGAACCCCGAACCCCGAACCCTGAACCCCGAACCCCGCTCGAGGATTTTCTGACCCGTCCGGAGCTTTCGGTCGTCGTCCCGGCGCTCGATGAGGAGAGGGTCATCGGCCGGACGCTGCGCCGACTTGCCCGCCAGGTCCCTCCCGGGTCGGAGATCCTCGTCGCGGATGGCGGAAGCCGGGACCGGACCGTCGAGATCGCGAGCCGCTGGGCGCGCGTCGTCCCTTGTCAGGGGGAGGGGAACGACCCCCTCTTCCGGGCGACGGGGTTCGGGGTTCGGGGTTCTGGGGTTCTGTCCCCCGTTGCCCGTCCCCCGTCGCCCGGCAGGTGCCAGCGGCCCCCTCCCCATCAGGGGGAGGGGAAAGACCCCCTCCCCCTTCCTACCGCCGGCACTCCCCTTGCGAAGCAAGGGTCGTGCCAGCGGCCCCCTCCCCTTCCTTCCGGGCGCGGTCGGGGGCCCCAACTGAACCGCGGCGCGGCCGAAGCCCAGGGGCGCGTCCTCCTCTTCCTCCACGCCGACGTCCGGCTCTCCGACGGCGCGATCCACGCCGCGCTCTCACTCCTCGATCGTGGGCGTGCCGACTGGGGCACCTTTCGCATGCGAATCTTGGGGCGCCATCCGTTCTATCGGTCGATCGAGTTCTTCGCGAACGTCCGGGCGCGCGCTCTCCGCCTCGCCTACGGCGACACCGGGCTCTTCGTCTCCGCCGACCTCTTCCGGGCCGCCGGCGGCTACCCCGAGTGGCCCATCTTCGAGGACGCGGGGATCTCGGCCCGCCTCCGCCCCCGTGGGCGCTTCCGCGCTCTCCCCCACCCGATCCTCGTCTCCGCGCGCCGCTGGGAGCGCCAGGGAATCGCCCGCACGACCCTCGCCAACGCCTGGCTCCAAACGCGCTACTTCGCCGGCGAGAACCCCACTCGCCTCGCGCGGCTCTACTCCACCGAGCCAGGCGCCATCGACACCGCCACCTTCCCTATACCCGCGCCACCCAGACCCCCGCAGAGCTCGTAGCGGTCTGGCCAGGGCTCGTGCGGGCGGTTTGAGAAGAAGTACCCGGAGTTCTTCCCGCGGGGCGGGCGAAACTTCCCATGTCCGGAGGAATCCCCGCGTCTGGACGAGGGCTCCTCGCCGTGGTATGGGAGTTGCGGACCTCCTGGAGGTCGTCACGCTTGACCACCACGAGACACCCAACGAATGAGAGATCGATGGGGGAGGGAGATTCTCCTGGCCCTGGCCGTGGCCCTGGGAGTGGTCGCGCTCCTCTTCGCGGGGTACGAGGTCGTGGAACGGATCTGGCTCGGCGGGGCGGACTCGGAACTCCTCCATGCCCTGCACCTCACCCGCGGACTCACGGCGGCCTTCGTCGCGACGCTCGTCGCGACGGTGGTCCTCCTCCGGCAGACCGGGAGACACCGCCGGGACTCGGAGCTCCCGCCCACGAGGGGACCCTGGAAGAGGCGCATCCAGCACGTGACGCTCCGGACGAAGATCGTCGTCCCGATGGCGCTCTTGGCTCTCGTCCCGGTCGCCGCGATCGGAACCCTCGCTTCCTACCGCACCCGGGAAGCCCTGCTCGCGCGGGTCGTCGAGCGCGTGGAGTTCGACACCGGGAGCAAGGCGCGAGATGTGGAGGCGTTTCTCGCGGCGGTCGAAGAGGACCTGCGATTCCTGACCGAGATCCGCTCGGTCCGCGAACTCGCGGGCTCGGTGAACGGCGAGTTGTCCGAGCACGACGAGGATCTACGCCGGAACGTCGAGAGGGAGTTCCTCATCTTCTCGCAAGGAAAGCGCGCCTACTACCAGGTGCGCTACCTCGACGAGCGGGGCCACGAGGTCGTCCGGCTCGACCTGGAGGACGGCTTGCCGCGGGTCGTTCCTGCCGCCCGTCTCCAGGACAAGGGCGATCGCTACTACTTCAAGGCCGCCCTTATGCGAGAAACGGGATCGATCTACGTGTCGCCGGTCGATCTGAACGTCGAGCACGGCGAGATCGAGGTCCCGCACCGGGCCGTGGTCCGCTACGCGTCGCGAGTCCTCGACTGGACCAACCGGCCAAGGGGAGTCCTCGTCATCAACTTGTTCGCCGAGTCTCTGTTCGCTCTGCTCGGGCCGCTCTCGCCCGGGACGCGGGCGTGGATGCTGGACGAGACCCTGGCCACCATAGGATCGGTAGGTGAATCCAACGGCTGGACCGTCGGTGTCGATCCCGAGAAGCGGAAGGAGCTCCGGGACGAGTGCGATCCGGACGCGCTGGACCACCTCCGGCCCGGAGGGCCGGGGAACAGGACCGTCCACACGGGCGACTCGATCCTCGCCTCTGCCTCCATCGCGATCGACGCATCGGACGGCCGCCAGCGCTGGCTCCTCGTCGTCGCGCATCCACGCGAGCCGATCGAGTCTCCCGTGAACCGCCTGACGACCTCGCTCTCGATCGCGACGGGCCTCGTGGCCGTCGCCGCGGGCGCGATCGGCGTCCTCATCTCCCACTATCTGGCCCGCCCGATCCGCCTCCTCCGGGACGCGACGCGCGAGATCGCCTCCGGAGACCTCTCGCGCCGCGTCGAGATCGAGACCGGCGACGAGATCGAGGGCCTGGCGAAGGACTTCAACGAGATGACCGCCCGGCTCCAGGAAGCCCAGGATCGTCTCTCTTCGTGGAATCTCGAGCTCCAGCGCGAGGTCTCGCGCCAGACCGATCGGCTCCGGGAGCTCCAGAGCGGGCTGGCGCGTGCGGACAAGATGGCCTCGATCGGCCAGATCGCGGCCGGAGTCCTGCACGAGGTCGGCAATCCGCTCGCCGCCATCAAGGCGAAAATCCAGGTCTCACAGGAAGAAGACGCCGTCTGCGAGAATTGCAAGGGGATCCTTGCCGAGATCATGAGGGAGGTGGACCGTCTGGCGGCCTTCCTGCGGTCGTTTGCCCGCGTCCATCGAGACCGGGCGTCGCGGAGAGAGATGACCTCACTCCCGGAAGTCGCGCGGGATGCCTGCCTGCTTCTGGAGAAGGAGATCTCCCGGAGGGAGCTGTCGCTCCAGCTCGATCTGGCGCCGGACGTTCCCGAGATCCAGGGAGACCCGGACCAGCTCCGCCAGGTCCTCATCAACCTCGTCTTGAACGCGGCGGACGCCTCCGCGGCCGGCGGGAAGATCCGCGTGAGCGTGAGCAGGGAGGCCGATCCGCCGGGCCTCCCCCGCGATCCGGCTGCGGCCCGGATCGAGGTTTGCGACCAGGGGGCAGGAATCCCCGAAGGGATCCGCGACCGCGTCTGGGAGCCGTTCTACACGACGAAGGAGGAGGGCACCGGACTGGGTCTCGCCATCTGCCGCAAAGTCATCGAGGAGCACGGCGGCAAGATCGGGTGCGAGAGCAGGGCGGGCGAGGGGGCGACGTTCTGGGTAAGTCTGCCGGGGGGGAAAGACTTGTGAAGAGGACGATCCTCCTGGTGGACGACGACGAGGGGCTGCGCGAGTCGCTGGAGCGATCCGTTCGCCGGAAAGGGCACGAGGTCCAGTGCGCTTCGCGGGTCGCCGGCGCGCTCGAGCGGCTCCGATCGGAGAAGATCGATCTCGTCCTTCTCGACATGAAGCTGCCCGACGGATCGGGCCTCGACGTCCTCACCCAGGCCAGGAGCCTCGACCCGGAGATCCTCGTCGTGGTGATGACCGCCTATCCCGACGTGAAGACCGCGGTTCGCGCGATGAAGGAGGGGGCGGCGGACTTCCTGGTCAAGCCCTTCGACCTGGAGGAACTCCACCGGGTCGTCTCCCGCGCTCTGGAGACCCGGGAGCTTCGTTTCCGCCTGCGCCGGCTGGAACGGGAGTGCGCGAATCGGGAGGAGACGAGCGAGATCCTGGGAGAGAGCCGGACGATGGATCTCCTTCGGGGAGAGATCGCGAGAGTTGCCCCGACCGCGACGCCCGTACTCGTCCTTGGAGAGACCGGCACCGGAAAGGAGCTCGTGGCCGACTCGATCCATCGCCTCTCCGACCGGCGGGAGGGGCCGCTCGTCAAGGTGAACTGCAGCGCTTTTTCCGAACAGATCCTGGAGAGCGAGCTCTTCGGCCACGAGCGCGGGGCGTTCACCGACGCCCGGGAAGCGCGGGCGGGGCTCTTCGAGATGACCGACGGCGGGACGCTCTTCCTCGACGAGATCTCGGAGATGAAGCTCGCGCTCCAGGCGAAGCTCCTGCGGGCGATCGAGGGCCATTCCTTTCGCCGCGTGGGCGGTTCCCGGGAGATCCGAACGGACGTCCGCGT
>JACQVV010000203.1 GCA_016209595.1 Planctomycetota bacterium | reverse complement strand
GGCCCCAGGAGCTCCCGGGGGAGGTCCCAGGAGGAATTGGGACTTCCGAGCAGGGGATTGACGGGATGGGATTTGAGGGCTATATTCATAGCGGCCATGGCCGAGGAGCCGGAGAAGGAGTCGGCGGAGCCGCAGAGCCCCAAGCCCTTCGGTTCCGGAGCCGCCCCTCGGGACGCCGCCTATACCCCCCGTCCGGAATTCGACGGCAAGCCCAAGACCGCCCGCCGGCTTCGCGACGGCAACGAGAGATGGCGGGCCCTGATCCGGTTCCACGGAGACCTTTCCGAGCGGACGGCCGGTCATGCCCGCCGGTTCTACGAATCGATGGAGCGCGTCCTGCGCGCGTTCTCCGGCCGGGAGTCGATGGCAAATCTCCTCAGCGCCAGACTCCTCACGCGAGCCTACGAGTGCGGGAAGATCGCAGCGAAGGCTCCCCGCGCCGCCCCTTCCGCCTCCGAGTCCCAGGAGCTCGCCCTCCTGGGTCCACCGGCCGGCGCGGGAGGCTCCGGGGACCTCTCACCCGCGGGCAGCGAGGGTGTGCGCCTGATCGAACGGGACGGGGTCCTCTTCCGGCAAGGGGAGCCGGGCGCCGAGTTCCACGTCGTGCTCGAGGGGCGCCTCCAAGTGGAGATCGACCATCGCGAAATCCTCGTCGTCGAGAAAGGCGGAATCGTCGGCGAGATGGCTGTCCTCCTGGACGATCCCGTGCGAACCGCGACCGTGCGGGCACTGGAGCCGACCCGGGTGCTCGTCGTGCCTCGGGACCGGCTCCAGGAGATCGTCGACCAGATGCCCTGGATTCTCCTGCGCCTCGTCCATGCGCTGGCCAATCGCCTGCGGAACTCGAACGAAACGATCGCCGGCTGCCGCCGCGAGGGCGCGGAGGGTCTCCTCTTTTTCGCGGACCTGGCCCGGGAATACGGAACGCTCGCCGAAAACCTCGCGAGCTACCGGGTGAAGGTGGTCGACCTGGTCGAGGAGCTCCGCGCGAGCCAGGCCGAGATCGAACGGGCCCGCGAGGAGTTCGCGGCCCGGCTCGATGGACTCTTCGCCCGACCCCCGGGGCGTTGACGGTTATACTCCCAGCGGATGACCACACCGTCTTCCGTCGAAGATACGTTCGTGCCGGGGCGGATCCTCTGCTTCCAGGGCGAGCCGATGAGGTCGCTCTACATCCTGCGCTCCGGGTCGGTCGAGGTGTTCTACAACGAACCGGCCGACGCTCCGCTCGACGCGGAGAAGGTCGAGCGGCTTGGACAGCGCCTCGCCGTCCTTCGGGGGGAGGGGGAGCTCGTCGGCGAGATGGGCGCGCTCCTCTCGGTCCGGACCGCGACGCTGCGCGCGGGCCCGGACGGAGCGGTCCTCCAGTCGATCCCCCTCACGCGGGATACGCTCGAGAAGGCGATCGAGTCGAAGCGATCGCTCGGCGTCTCCATCGCAAGAACGCTCGCCCGCCGCCTCTCGGGCAACAACGACCGCATGCGCGAGCTCCTGCGCCTCGCCCGGAAGATCGACGGAAAAGCCTCCGAGCACGCCCGGAAGTTCTACGAGCTCATCGAACAGACCGCGGGCGTCTTCGCCGGAGCGCCGCCCGTGAAGAAGATGGTCGACGCCGGCCGTGCCACACGGAGCTGGTCGCGCGGCCGCGAGGCCGCCCACTCGCCCACGATCGAGCCGCTCACCCGCCGCGTCGAGATGGACCAGAGGGTCCGCCCGGAGCAGATCACCGCGCAAGGAGACCTGGGAGCGCTCATCGACACGCCCCCGCCGGCGATCCGCGAGATCGAGCCCGACGTGGTTCTCTTCCGCCGCGGGGATCGCGGCGCGGAGTTCTACATCGTGCTGGAGGGGGAGATTCAGGTCGAACTCGAGAACCGGCAGATCTTCCTCATCGAGAAGGGCGGGATCGTCGGGGAGATGGCCGTCCTTCTCGACGAGGAGATCCGGACCGCGACGGTCCGGGCCCTCCAGAAGTCCAGGCTCCTGGCGGTGACGCGCGAGAAGTTCCAAGCCATGGTTGAGGAGAGGACCTGGATCCTCCTCCGGGTGGTCCGGATCCTCGCCCAGAGGCTCAGGAACTCGAACGAGGCCCTGGTGCGCAACAAGAAGGAAATCGCCTCGGCCCTGGAGGGGCTCTTCGGGGCCGGCCCGAATCTCGCCCGCGACTACGGGACGTTCGCCGACCGCGTGAAGAGGCTCGCCTCGAGCGACGTCTTGGAGATCCTCCTCCATGAGCTCGAGAAGGAGCACCAGGCGATCCTCTCGGATCGCGAGGAGTTCTCGCGGGAACTCGCCGCGGCGTGGGAGACTGCCGCGGGCTCGGAGACGAGATGATCTGCATCGGGTGGGGAGCCGCCCCAGCCGGCACGAGCCTGTTCGTCGGTCGCGTGATCGAACTTCGAACGCTGAACTTCGGACGCTGAACTTCGAAGTTCGACGTTGGGAGTTCGACGTTCGATGTTCGCCCGTTACCGTCGCCGAAAATACGGCGCCGGACTCCACTCCGGCGCCCCGCCGGCCGATATATACTGTTGTATTGGAGGATTCTTGAAGAGTGCGCTTCGGCGGAACGCTCGCCCTCGTCTCCTTCATCTACGTCCTTGCCAGCGGCGTAGCGGCCGAGGCTCCGTTCGCGCCCGTAGCCGGGAAGGCGCTCGTGGCGCTCGTCGTCTTCTTCCTCTTCGGTGCGGGGATCGGCGCGCTCGGCGAGCGGATCGTGACCGAGGACATCGACCGCGAGATCCGCGGAGTGGACGCGGACCTTGATCGAATCCGGCGCGAGAACGAGGAGCTGGCGGGGCTCAAGAAGCGCGAGGAGCGGGGCGTCGCGGTCATGACCTCCGAAGTGCGGCCGGGCCAGGTGCTCGCCGACGACGCCAAGAACCCGGCGGGTGAGGCGCTTTTCCCCAAGGGAACCGCCCTCACGGAACAGGACATCGCGCATCTGATCTCGGATGGAGTGCGGCGCGTCCGGATCCTCACGAGCTGACCGCTCGTTGACGGCGGCGCGAGAGCGCCGTAGCATGAGCCCTCGCGCTCTTTTCGCCTCTGTTGCCCAGGCTCTCGATGCCATCCGCCGCGAACCAACATCCTATCTCCTCACGGAAGGGGCACCCGGCTGACCTCGCCGGGCCTCTTCTCGACGGCATCCTCGCCTCGGCCATCTCGGGCACGGGAGCTTCGGGCGCGTTCCTCGCGGTCCCCGGATCGGACGGCGCCCGCGTTTTTCGAGGCCGGACAGCGGTTCGCGAGTGGCTGGAGGAGACGCCGCCTCTCATCGAGGACGCGATCGAGCGGGCGATCGACCGGGGCGAGCTCGTGCATGTCGAGGGCGACGCGATCGGCCGGGAATTCGGAGAGGCGGAAGGAGTCGGAGCCGTCGCCGCTCTCCCGATCCCCGGGGCCCCGGGTGGAACCTCCGGTGCCGCCCTCGCCGTGCTCGCCGGCCAATCGATCCGCGGATCCGGCATCGAGCTCCTGACGGCGCTCGCCCGGCAGACATCTCTCTTCGTGGACCTCGAGCGCCTCTACCGTCGCGCGGCTTGCGACCCCCTGACTGGGCTCTTCTCGCGCGCCGAGTTCGAGGAGCGAATCCGCGAGAGCATCGAGCCGGGACGAGGGAGCGAGGGACCCGCGAGCCTCCTCCTCGTGGACGTCGACGGGCTGACCCGCGTGAACCGGGCTAGTGGCGAAAGCGCCGGGGATCGGGTCCTCGAGGCGGTGGCGGGCCTGCTGTTGCGCGAGGCGCGTCCGGGAGACGTCGTCGCGCGTTACGGTGGGGACGAGTTTGCGGTCTTCCTCCCCGCGACCGACCTCTCGCTTGCGGTCGATCTCGCCGGAAAGTGGATCGAAGAAGCCCGGGCGGCGCTCGACGGGACCCTTCCCGGGGTCGATATGACGATCTCGATCGGGGCCGCGGCGGCCCCATCCCCCCGCGAGGGCGCGGCGAGCCAGCTCGTGATCCGGGCCGCCGAGGCACTGGCCCTGGCGAAAAGCGGCGGTCCGGGTCGCGCGGCGGCCTGGACGAGCGAGGCCGACGGGAAGGCCGACGCCGCCGACCGGCTTGCCGGGCTCTTCACCGGCCATCCGGCGGCCGACTACCGGAACGCCCTCCACCTCCTGGAGGCCCTGCGAATTGCGGGAGAGCTGGCCGATCCGAACCGCATTCTCGTCTCCGCTCTCGACTTCCTCCTCGACGCCTCCGGCGCGGTCCGGGGACGAATTGGCCTGGGCGAGAAGGCGGAGGACTTCGAGCAGAAGATCGCCCGCCAGGCCGGCGGTCGGGATCTCGATCCGCCGGGCGAGTTCGACGCGGTAGCCCTGGCTCGCGCCCTCGAGGGTTCGCCACATGCGCGGCTCGTGGAGGCCGCCCTTCCCGCGGGGCGAAGAACCGGCCGCACCCGCCCCGGGGCCCACCTCTTCCTGCCCCTCCCGGGGCCTCGCGGCGTCGTGGGGGCGATCGACCTGGAGTTCGAAGGTGGCCACAGAGTCGGGACAGGGGACATCTACCTCCTCCGGGCCCTCGCCCGTCCGATCGCCGCCGCGATCGCCAATTCGCTCCTCGTCCGCGAGGTCACCGGCCTCAAGGCCAACCTCGAGGAGCGAGTCTCGAGCCAGGAACGGGAGCTGACCCGGCTCATGCGCAAGGCCTCCCCCAAGGCGCGGTCTTCCCTCAAGTACGACTACTCCGAGATCATCGGCGACTCGCCTCCGATGATCGACGTCTTCCTCATGCTCGACAAAGTGGTCGATTCGACCGTTCCCGTCCTGGTTCTGGGCGAGAGCGGAACGGGAAAGGAGCTC
>JACQVV010000202.1 GCA_016209595.1 Planctomycetota bacterium | reverse complement strand
GGAGTAGACGAGCAGGTTCGAGTCCAGAAGGATCAACGGAACGCCTCGCCTTCCCCCAAGGCCAGAACTTCGGCCACGTCGTCCAACGAAGGTAGGCGACACCCTCCGAGCGAGATGGAACGGGTCCGGTGGCGCTTTCTGGACCTCGGGCGCTTCTCCATGGAACGCAGTCCCTCTCGCAACGCTCCGTTCACCGCCGCGCGGAAGGAGAGGCCCCTGTTTTCCTGAATCCGTCTCAGGAGCACGTAGACGTCGTCGTCAAGCGTGAGCGTGGTTCTCATGCATCCAATCATAGAACTCTTGATGCTCTGATGTCAAGTTGGCGCTGGACCTGGTCGCGAAGGAGTCGCCAGGCTCGGACCGCACCATCAGAGAAGATAGCGTTCGAGGAAGGACGCCGTCTCGCGCCAGAGGGTTTCGAGCGTCGCGGGGAGCGCCAGCGCGTGGTCGTCGTCGACGAGGACGAGGCGCACGTTCGGGCGCTCGGCGGCAAAGCGGGACGAGAGCTCCGCCGGGACCGACTCGTCGCGACGCCCGTGGATGATGAGCGTGGGGCATCGCAGGTCGGGGAACTCGGGGTAGGCAAGCGCGTCCTCGAAGAGCCCGGTCGAGACCCTGCGGGGCGCGCCGTACTCGTGGTGGTGCGTCTCGAACTCACCCGCAGCCAGGGCGCCCGGGGGGAGGCGCTCGATGAAGCGCCGGCCGAAGCCGAAGGCCGGGGCGACGAGAACCGCCGCCTCCACCCGCCGGTCCCGCGCGGCGGCGAGCGCGGCGGCATAGCCTCCGAGAGAGGATCCCAGGAGAACCGCGCGCATCGAGCCATCGAGGAGGCGATCGACCGTGGCGAGGATCCGGGAGATCGTGAGCGTCCGGAACGCCTCGCGGCCCTCGAGATCGAGGTTGAGATCGAGGATCTCGAGGTGGACTCCCTTCGCGGCGAAGCGATCGCGCAAGAAAACACCCTTGTTCGAGGATTTCCCGCTCGCGAAGCCGTGCAGGTAGATCCAGCGGGTGCCGCGCCCCTTCGTCAGGGCCGGGCGCCGGGACCGGATCTCCGCCAGGAGATCGGTGATCGGTCCCGGTTCGAGTCCCTCCCGGGCCGACTCCCAGAACTCCTCGAGGTCGATCCCGTAGGTTCTCTCGTAGTCGAGGGCCGAGAGCGCCATCTCGAGCTTGTCGAGCGCCCGGACGAAGCGCCCCTCGGCCGACGAGCCTGTCTGGTACTCGGCGAGCCATCCTGTCCACTCGTCCGTCCCCGGGGCGCGGCCGAGGAGGTCCGCGAGGATCCGGGCCTCTTCCTTCCTCTTTGCGTCGCGCCGGGCGGCGGCATCGGAACGGTCCGGGTGCACGTAGAGGTCCCCGGTCCGGCTCTCGGCGAGGTCGTGGACGAGGGCGATCGACGCCGCCCGGCCGGCGTCGATGCCGAAACGCGGGGCGAGCGCGAGCGCAAGCAAGGCGAGGCGGTAGCTGTGGTCGGCAACCGACTCGGGCTGGGGGACCCCGGCCCGCACCCAACCCGAGCGCTGGAGGCGCTTGAGATCGCCCACGGCTCGGGCGAGGTCGAGGATGGAGTCAAGGTCGCGCGTTGCTTTTACACCTCCAGGACGAGGCCGTCGGTCGCCACGGTCGCCTGGCCCGCGAGTCTCGCGTCGCGGTCCGCGCAGGAGATCTGGTGGTGTCCGATGTGCGTGAGGATTGTCCGCCGGGCGCGCAGGCGCCGGGCGGTCTCGAGCGCCGTGGGGATCGAGAGGTGGCTCTCCGTCGCGTCGTCGAGCTCGGTCGCGTCGATGACCAGAAGATCGGCGTCCATGGCCGTCTCGGACTCGATCCGCGCGCAGTCGGGGGCATAGACGGCCGCTCGGCCGTTCGCCTCGATCCGGAACGCACAGGTCGTGAACGTGTCGGTGTGAAACGTGTTGATCGGCGTGAAGCGGATCCCCGCGACGTCAAAGGGTTCCTCCAGCCGTATCGCCCGTGGCTCGAAGCGCGGCTTCTCCCAGGGCCTCGCCCCCTCGCGGCTCGGCAGGAGGTAGCTGAAGGTCCGCTCCACGACCGGGAGATTGTCGTCCTGGAGGTAGAAGGGGAGGAGCACCTCTCGCACGTCCTTCAGCGCTCGCGCCAGGTCGTCGAGGCCGAGGTAGTGGTCGCTGTGCGGGTGCGTGAGCACCAGGGCCGCGAGACGGCGGTGGACGTTCTCGCCGGCCTGCAGGAGCTGCCAGTGGATGTCGTTCCCCGCGTCGACGAGGACGAGTTCCTCCGATCCGCGACGTTCCACCAGGAGCGCCGACCGGGCGCGGCGGAGCCGGTCGTCCCGGAGCGCCTCGGCACACATCGGACACGCGCAGCCCACCCTGGGGAAGGGCCAGGCCGCGGCGGTGCCCAGGACGTGGAGGACTAGTTCGTTGTCGCCTGCCATCGCGCCTTGGCCGCCAGGTAGAGTCTCCGCGGGAGCGAGAGGGGACGCACCAGGGCGGCGGTCGCGATCCGGAAGAGGACCGCCTCCGCGAGACCGCGGTGCTTTTCGAGGTAGCGGGCCATCGAGCGGTCGTGAATGCGGTCGCGATCGGGCAACCGGCCGGTCGAGACCGAGCCCAGGTGACGCACGGATGCCCGCGGCTCGACGGCCACCTGCCAGCCGGCTTTCCACATCCGCCGGCACCAGTCGGTTTCCTCCAGGAAGAGGAAGTACCGCTCGTCCATCGGGCCGACCTCCAGGAGCGCCTCGCGCCGGACGCAGAGGAAGGCGCCGGAGATCTGGTCGACCGGCCCGGCGCGGTCCGGATCGCGCCCCTCGCCGAACCAGCCTCGGTAGCGGCGCGAGCGCCGGCAGAGTCGCTCCACGCCGGAGTTCTCCAGGATCCGGCGCGCGAGCACCGACGGCAGCGTCGGGAAGGAGCCCACGTCCGGGTCGAGGCGGCGGCCGGTGGGGTCGAGAATCGCCGGCCCGACGAGCCCCACTCGCGGGTTTTCCTCCATCGCGTCGAGAAGCACAAGGAGCGCGTCCTCCGCGACTCGGACGTCGTGGTTGGAGACGACCAGGCGCCGGCCGCTGCAGGCCGAGAGTCCCAGGCTCGCTCCTCCTGCGTAGCCGCGGTTCGTCGGGCTCGCGATCAGGTGGACCCATGGGTAGCGGCGGGCGACGATCTCCCGACTTCCATCGGTCGAGGCGTTGTCCACGACGTAGAGCTCCCAGGTCAGGAGGCGGCAGGCCCTCCGGAAGGCCTCCAAGCACTCCTCCACGACACCGAGGCCGTTGTAGTTC
>JACQVV010000191.1 GCA_016209595.1 Planctomycetota bacterium | reverse complement strand
TGGTTTCCTGGGTTCCTCATCGTTATTCCTCCCGCCAATCTCGAATTACGCACCAGAAATTGACTAGTAGAATGCGCGGGTGGCCCGGCGACCCGTAGCGGACCCAGGAGCGGACCGGCGCGATCCGCCCATCTCCCACAGCTACTACCTATCGCTCGTCGCGCTCGCGCGCTTCTACCGGCGAGTCGGCGATCGGGCGCCGCCGGGAGGGCTCGTCCTCGACGTGGGGTGCGGCCGGCGGCCGTACGAGCCGTTCTTCGCCGGCCTGCGTTACGTCGGGATCGACCTCTCGGGACGGTTCTGCGACGTAGCCGCTGAGGCGGGGCGCTTCCCGTTCCTCGACTCGTCGTTCGACATCGTCCTGTGCTCGACGGTCCTGGAGCACGTCGAGGAGCCGGCGGCGGTCGTGGGAGAGACGCGTCGCGTGCTCCGCCCCGGCGGGCTTGCGGCGTTCGCGACCCCGTTCGCCTGGGAGTATCACGCCCGGCCGCGCGACTACTGGCGGTTCTCGGAGGATGCCCTCCGGAGGCTTTTCTCGGGATTCGAGATTCTGGAGATCCTTCCCGACACTTCCCCGGGGCAGTGTCTTCTGGAGATGACGAACCTCCAGGTCTACAGGGCCCTCTCGGGAAGGGTGGGCCGCAGCGTACGGCCGACCCTCTTCGCCATCAGCAACCTATTGGGGCGCCATGTTTTCCGGCCGCGCGCCGGGCAGGAGAACAGCTTCCCGGCCTGCTACACGACGCTCGCGCGGCGGCCGGTGGACGAGGAGGGAGTTCAAGCCGGGGGTTGCGGCGGCCGATAAGGAAGACGGGGCTCTCGCCCCCACGATTCCCCTTCCTTGGACCCCGAACCCCGAACATGGACTCCGCCCTTCTCGAGAAGAACCGCGCCGCCCTCTTCGCGGCGGCCCCGGCCGCGGCGCGACTCCTCGACGAGGTTGCCGCGCGCGGGGAATCCAGTCCGCCGCTCTCTCGCGAGGAAGCTCCCGGTCCAGGTCCGGGGTCGCGCTACAGCGCTCCGGTCGACTACGCTCGTGGAGGGATCGTCACCGGCGCGCCTGCCCGGCCGATATTCGAACGGGCCGCCGCGAGCACGGGAGCCGTCCACTGGATCTCCCCCGCGGTCGAGGACCTCCTCCGCGTCGTGCGCGAGGTCGATATCGCGGAGCCGCTTCGCGCGGGCCGGTGGCACGTCTTCGCCGGACCGGGCTGGACGAAGGACTGGCACGAATACCTCTCGCGGGCGCCCTTCGACGGCTGGCCGATCCCATACCTCCGGGCCAACGGTCCGAACACGGGGTGGATCGAGTGGGCGGACCCCACCATGACCGAGGCCGTCGCCCGCCTCATGCGGGTCTACGAGACGAGGCTCAAAGCAAGGATCGCCGAGGTCGCGGCTCTCTACGAGCGGCAGGAGCCGCTCCGGGAAGTCCTGCGGCATGGGCGACGCGCGCCCCGGGTGCTCGGCCTCGCCCCGCTCCGCTCGCAATGGCAGCGGTACGGCATGGAGGACCTCATCGCGGGGTTCCGCGCGGCAGGCTGGGAAGGACGCGCTCTTCTCCTCGAGGCCGAGCTCGCGAGTCACGAGGCCCTCGACGCGGTCGAGGAGATGCGCCCCGACCTCATGGTCTTCCTGAGCTTCACTCACGAAGCGACCCGGAGGATCTTCCCGCCGGGCCTGCCGGCGATGGTCTGGGACGTGGACGACGCGCTCGCCCAGGCGCGCGTCCGCTGGGAGGAACGATACCGGCCAGGCGACCGCGTCTTCGTGCTCCTCGACGAATGGAAGCGCCGCATCGGGCCGCGACCGAATGGCCCGAGGGTTCTCCCCCTCGCCTCGAACCCCGACCGCTGGGGAGGCCCCGATCCGTCGCCCGAAGAATGCGAGCGCTACGGGTCGCGAGTCTCCTTCGTCGCGAGCTACCAGCCCGGCTATCTCGATCAGTACGCCGGGAGCGGCCTCCAACCCCGCCTCGCCGCGGCCCTGAGGGGCGCGCACGACGATCTCCTGGCACGTCTTCCCGCAACGCGAGGACGGCTCTTCCCCGACCTGGGAGAGGTGCTCGAGCGGGCGCTCGCCCGCCACGGGATCCGGCTCACTCCTGAGGCCCTCGGAACCGCCCTCTCGTACTTCCGCTACCGGATCGTCCACCAGGCGATCCGGGTCCCGTACCTGGAGGCGCTCCTCCCCCATGGCCTGGCCCTCTGGGGCTCCGGCTGGGACAAGGTCTCGACGCTCGCACGCGCGGCGCGGGGCCATGCCGACAACCGGACCGAGCTCGGGAAGGTCTTTCGCGCCTCCGATGTGAACGTCCACTTCCATGCCTGGACGGCGAACCACCCGCGCCTCTTCGACACCGCGGCCGCGGGCGGTTTCCTCCTGGTTGGCGCGCTCGACGAGGAGCGGCCGGTGGGTCGCTTCTTCGAGGTGGGCCTTGAGCTCGACGTCTTCCGCGACCGCGAGGAGATGGTCCGGAAGGTCGAGTACTACCTCGCGCGTCCCGAGCTCCGGCGCGAGATGGCCGAGCGGGCACGCGAGAGGGTCCTTTCCGACCACACATTCGAGGCAAGGGTGCGCACGGTCATCGTGCCGGCCTACCTCCATGCGAGGCTTCCCATACCCGCCGTGGCGGCCGCGCCGTGAGCCAGGTCGCCGCTCTCCCCCTCCCGGCCGCGCCGGTCTCGACCGCCTCGGGCGACCCGTACGACGACGGCGCGAACCAGTTCTCGCCCTACAAGATCCTCAACTACTGGGACCGGGTCCAGAAACTCCTCCGCGGCGAACGCTGCTACCCCATCACGGTCGAGATCGACCCCACGAACCTCTGCAACCACGCATGCGGGTGGTGCGTTTCGCTGGAGGCGCACTCGAACCGGCGGATCGACTTCCCGATTCTGCGCGAACGGGTGGTCGAGATGGCCTCGCTCGGCGTCCAGTCGATCGTCCTCAAGGGGGGCGGGGAGCCGACGATCTACCCCGAGATCGTGCCGCTCATTCGCGCGATCGCCCGCGCCGGGCTCCGGGTGGGGCTCATCACGAACGGGTCGTGGGCCGACCCCGCGATCGACGAGGCGGTTCTGGAGTGCGTGGACTGGGTCCGCGTCTCGCTCGACGCGGCGACTCCCGAAACCCACGAGCTCATCCACCGCTCGCGCGATTTCGACCGGATCCTCGCCAACACGCGTTCGCTCGCGGAGCGCGCCGGCCGGACGACGGTCGGTACGAACTTCTGCATCCACCGGGAAAACTACCGGGAGATCCTCGACATGGGGCTCCTTGCCCGGGACCTCGGCGCCCGCTACGCCTCCTTCCGGACGGCCCTCGTGCGGAACGACCGTCTCGAGATGGAGATCGTGGACGAGATGGAGCGCCAGGCGGCGCTCGTCCGCGATCTCCAGGGCGAGCGCTTCAAGGTCTTCCTCTGCAACTTCTCGCGGGACGACCTCCTCCAGACGGTGGAGCCGCGTTTCAAGTTCCCGCGCTGCCTCGGGCCCAACCTCGTCGGGGTCCTCGGGGGCGACGGGAAGGTCTACGCCTGCTGCTTCCTCCGCGGCCACGCTGCCTTCGCGATGGGGGACGTCGGCAAGCAGACCTTCCAGGAGATCTGGGACGGCGACCGGCGCCGCGAAGTCATGGAGCGCGCCGAGCAGGGCGACTGCGGCCGGGTCTGCCTCGGCGGGACGACGCGGATGCGCTACGACTACTACAACGAGCTCCTGAACTACCTCGCCGATGAGCGAAAACTCCACAAGGAGTTCGTGTGAGGACCGACCACGTCCACGGCCCCATCCGGCCCCGCGTGACGCTCGAGGATCCGGACGAACCGCTGGAGATGATCGGCTTCACGATCGCTCGCTACAAGTTCGCCTGCAAGTGGCTGCGCGAGACCGACCGCGTGCTCGAGGTCGGGTGCGGGGCGGGCTTCGGCGCGAACTTCCTCTCCCGGCATTCGGCGCGGGTCGTCGCGATCGACTCCGACGCCGAGGCGATCGCGGCTTGCCGGGGCCGCTACCGCCGCGAGAATATCGAGTTCGTCGCCGCCGACCTCCTTTCTCCGTCATTCGCGCCGCCCTGGTCCTTCGACGCGGTCGTCTGCTTGGAGGTGATCGAGCACATGGACCGGTCGAGCGGCGAGGCCCTCGCCCGTTGCATGCGCGACCTCCTCGCCCCCGGCGGGATCCTCCTCCTCTCCACGCCGCGCGCTCGAAGCGACCGGAGCCTCTCCCGGCAGCGCCACCATCCCTACGAGTACTCCCACGACGCTCTCCGCGGGACCCTCGACCCCCTCTTCGCGCGGGTCATGGTCTTCTGCCAGAACGACGAGCTCATCTACGCCGGGCACCCCTCGACGGCGTGGAACTTCGTGGCGGTGGCGTTCCGGTAGAAACAGCGGGCGACCCCCCGTCACGCCCCCGGAAGCACACCCGGGGCGAGGCAACAACGCAGGGCATCGGAAGCCCAATCGCTCATGGCATGGAAGTCAGAGGAACTCCACTCTGCCTGTCATGTCCTCAGGGTCGAGCACCTGATAGATGAGCATGAGGCCGCGCACGATCGTACCGACCGGCGTGCCCTGGTGAGCGAATACGATGCCCGCGTGCTCCTTCCCCGCCTGCGCAAGCCGGAGGAAATCTACGTCCTGAGTGAAAATGACCCGCGTCTCCTACCTTGCGAGATCGAGGTGAGAGTCGTCCGGAGCGCCGGAGAGCCCCGTCTCCCGAGTGGTTCGCACGTCGGCACCCCGTTGCCGGAGCCCTCTCGCCACTGCCCTGGAAACGTGCTCGTCCAAGTAGAAGCGGATCCTACTTCGCATCCCCCGCTTTGCGACCGAGGGTTTCTTTCAGCGTGCTCCGATTCGCCCTGCGGAGCGCCTCCACAAACGCGGATCCCTCGTCGATCGAACGCTCGATCTCTTCTCTGTGATCGAAGTAGTACGCGAGCGCCGCGTGGACGTCGGCAAGGCCGACATCGTGCTCGGCGGCGATCTCGTCCGGGGAGCACCCGAGCCTCTCGTGCCAGATCACGATGTTCTCAACTGTTATTCTGCGACCCGTGATCCTGGGCTTGCCTCCTGCGACGCCCGGAGTGGTCTCGATGTGCTGATCCAGCGTCTTCACGCCGGGACTATATCAGGTGTCCCTCTCCTGGATCCAGCGGCAGCTCGATTCCAATGGGTGAGGGGCCACGCCCGGCTCGACTTGCTGCGGGGCCATCACCCCCGCGTCACCGTGCCCTTGGCTCCGTCGACCGTGACGCGCTCGCCATCCGAGAGGCGGCGAGTGGCGTCGCGGACGCCGAAGACCGAGGGAATGCCGAGCTCGCGCGCGACGATCGCGGCATGGCACATGAGCCCGCCTACCTCCATGACGACCGCGGCGGCGCGCGGAAAGAGCGGCGTCCAGCCGGGGTCCGCGAACTCCATGACGATCACGTCCCCTTGCGACACGGCGGAGGGATCGGGCGAGTGAAGGATGCGCGCGGGTCCGGACGCCGTCCCCGCGAAGATCCCGGTGCCGCGAAGAAGCATGGGCTGCTCGGGCTCCTCGCTCGCGGGGTCCTCGAACGCGACGGCCACCCCATCGGAGCGGACGAACTCGGTCGGGCGCGCTCTCAGCCGGCGTTCGTGGATCTCGCGGCGGCGGGCGAGGCGTGCTTCCAGGTCTGCGGGAGGATTCGCACCCAGGAGGAGGAGCCTCGCCTCCGGCCACCGGAGCCAGAAGACGTCCGAGGCTTCCCGAAGGATCCCGCGCGCCGCGAGGCGCCGCCCGATCTCGGCCACGGCCTGCCTCATCCGGGCGAAGAGAAACATGACGGCGTGCTTGGGCGCCTCGCGGAGCGGCATGTACTCCGCTACGAGCCGGGCGAGGGCGCGAAGGACAGGCCGGCGCCACGGCCTTTCGGCCTTGCAGGCGGCGTCAATTGCCCGGCCGCGCCGCTCCCGGAGCCGCGCGAGACGTTCCCCGGTCGTCTCCGACCGCGGGAGGGAAAGCCTCGCCCGGACGAGGTCGAGGATCATCGTCGGATCCTCGGACCAGCGCGGCGCGGCGATGTCGAACTCCTTGGGGCACCGGTGGCCGAACCGGGCAAGGAACGAGTCGAGATGCGAGAGCCACTCTGTCCCTCCCGGTTCTCCCGCGAGTCGCTCGAAAAGAGCTCCCGTCGAACGTTCCTCGCTGAATACAGGAGCCAGAGGTCGCCCCGCCTCGGCGAGTTCGTCGAGGGCGATCGAGATCGCGGTGGTCGGGTTGTTCGCGACCCCGACCGCAAGGAGCTCACGGGCCTCGGGGTGGGGCCGGAACGCGCGTTCGGCGAGGAAATAGACCGCCATTCCGACCGACATCATCTGGATCCCGCGACGGACCCGCTTCCCCTCCGGCGAGTCGAACAGGCGGATCGTCCCGAGGAGATCCCTGTCTGAGAGCCCTGATACCGCGGGCCTCGCCGCGACATCGACGGCGCACCGGTCGAGGAGTCGCATGCACCTCCGCGGCGAAAGGACTCCGAGCATCCGGGCGCCCGCGCGGGCGCCCGCGCCCACGACGCCAAGGGCGAGCGCGAGCCTCGAGCCCGGAAGGCGCCGGGGGACGAGGATGCCCGAGGCGATGAGCCGTTCCGTGGCCTCGGCCGCGCGGGCGTCTATCACCGAAAGGACGCGACCCAGGACCGGCCCGAAGATCGGGATCGCGAGCATCGCGTTCATGTTCCAGTAGAGGCGCCCCTCCACGAGGTCGATCGCGACGACGTGGCGGAAGACCGGAGAGGATCGAGGGATCCCGAAGACGTCCTGGGCGACGAAGGGCAGGATCACGTCCCGCCAGATCGACCACGTGAACGGCCCCAGGACGTCGGGGAGGGTCTCGCGCACGTTCCAGTTCGACCAGACGGAGACCGGGCCGTCACCGACCCCATCGAGATAGCGCTCGACGTCGAGCTCCGGCGTCACTCCACCATGAACTCCCTCCAGCCGGCCGATCCCGGCACGGTGGAGGGTAGCGCGCGCGTCTCGCCCAGGGAAGGGTGGAAGACCCGGACGGCGTAGTCCCGGGTCGGGTCGAGCCCCGCGACCTCGAAGCGACCCTCGCCATCGGCGCGGGCGAACCGGGTCTCCCCCGGGTCGCCCGCCTCCGTCTCGACCCGCAGGAAGTGCAGAATCGCCCCGGCGAGCGGTCGGCCGGCGTCGTCGAGTACCAAACCCGCCAGCTTCGCGGACGGGGAGAGCTCCACGTCGAGTTCGCGATCCTCATCCAGGCCCTCGATGGCGAGATCGATCCAGCGCTGGGGATGGCCCGCAGCCTCGACGATGAGCCGCTTTGCGCCGGGAAGGACACCGCCCAGCCGGTAGCGTCCCTCGGAGTCGGTCGCGACAACGCCCGCCTCCCTCTCGCGCTCGTGGCGCTCCAGGGAAAGCCCCGGGAGGTCCACGAGTCGCACGAGCGCGCCGGCAACCGGAGAACCGGAGGAATCCACAACTCGCCCCCGGAGCGAGGCGCTGGTCTCCAGGTGAATCTCGATCTCCGGGAGCCGCGCGAGATCGAGGGGCGGGAGCTCGACCGTGGCGCGCTCGTCGAGGTCGGCGCTTGTCGCGTTGACGAGAGTCCCCTTGCCCCCCCGGGAGATCGGAAGCGAGAAGCGCCCGTCGCGGTCGGTCGAGACAGAGAGCGGCTTCCCCTCCTCCTCGCCAGGCGGGTCGAGCGTCACGATCGCGCCCGCCGCCGGAGCGCCATCCTTTGTCCAGACGACGCCGTGGAGCCGTGCAAGTGTTTCCGCCGGCGCCTCACGCGCGGGCGGATCGGGAACAAGGCCGGCGAGCGCCGCGGGGGCAGGCGAAACGTCAGGCCCCGAAGAAGGGGGCGCGGTCCGGTCCGGAGTCCGTGGCGAGGACGGGGAAGCCGGGAGGGCCGGGTCTCCACCCTCGCGGGAAGCCACGAGCAGCCAGACGAGAAGGCCGGCGATGAGGGCGGCCGGGACGGGCCAGACGCGCCTCACTTCTGCTGGATCCCCGAACTCGGGAGCTGTGTCAGATAGGCGTCCTGAAAGCGCGTGTTCCCGCGGAGCCGGAGATCGAGGAAGGCAAGGACGTAGTGCTTCGTGATCGCGTGCTGGACGCTTCGCTGGATCGGGACGGGACAGATCGGGCCGGTCGAATCGGTCCAGTAGAAATGGTCGCCGCCGATCACCGTGAGGAGCCGCACGTCCCCGACCCAGCGATCGAAGATCGCCTGCTGGATCCGTGGGACGACGTCGCAGTCGTGCGTCGCGTTGAAGAGAAGGAGGGGTTTCCCGGCGAACGTGATGCCGTGGAAATCGGTCGGCGCGATCGCCACGACGGCCCGGACCCTCGCATCGGCCCGGCCGACATAGAGCGCGGCCTCCCCTCCCCGGGAGTGCCCCGTGACCCCGACTTTTCCGGGATCGATCTTCCCCGCGAAGCTCGATCCGGCCGTCCCGTTCGCGTTGAGGAGGAAGGTGAGACAGTAGCGAAGGTCCTCGCCGTTCGTGACGATCTGCCGCCTGGGCTGCTCGGAGGACTCCGGGGAGACGGAGTTGACGTCGAGGTCGGGGGCGATGATGAAGAAGCCGTTGCTCGCCAGGTGCTCGTAGTAGTAGTTCCACCCGAGCATGTTGGGCGGGTTCTGCGGCCCCGCGCCGTAGCGGCCGTGCCCGTGCGCGACGAGGCTCGCCGGTCCCGACGAGGCGTCGATCGCCGTTCCGATCCCGTCGGAGAGGGCGGGGTAGTGGAGGATCACCTGGATGTTCTTCTGCCGCGCCGAGTCGAAGATCGTCCCGCGGACCTCCCCCACCGCGCGCGACCCCCGCGCCCCGGGATCCGCCGCCGCCGGAGCGGGAGCGGAGACCCGCAGCCGGAGCTCATAGGAGCCCTTCGCTCCCTGGTAGCCGTAGACGCGGAGGAAGAGGCTCCCCGCGCTTCGCGCCGCCCACGAGACGCGTTCCTGGTTGGTGGTCGACTCGGACGAGGCGAGACGCGTTCCCGTCGCGTCGTGAAGCGAGAGATCGAGATCGCCCTTCGCGTGGTCGAACAGCACGTCGGCCGAGAGAGTGTCGCCCGCGACGACCCGGGCCGAGAACCAGTCGTCGTCCAGGAGTTCCAGGAACTGATTCCCCGGCTGGATCGCCCGCGCCGCGGCGAAGGTGTCGTTCTCCTCGAACGAGTCGTCGGCGCGCGAGCGCGCGGAGACGACCATCCGGTAGACGTTCCTCGCCCCCTGGTATCCGTAGACCTCGAAGAGGTAGCGCCCCGCCGCGGCCGCCGTCGTCCTGACCGACTCGCGGTCCCCCGTGCCCTCGCTCCGCGCGAGGGCGGCAAGGGCGGGCGAGACCAGCACGAGATCGAGGTCACCCGAGGCTCCGGGGAACTCGATCGAGACCTCGATCGATCCCCCCGCCGGCGCGTCGACGGCGAACCAGTCGGCGTCGTCGGCCACGAGGTTCTCGTAGGTCCCCGACCCCACCAGAGCGGCGGTCCGGGAGGAGTCATTCTCCTCGAACGGGTCGTCCGCGAGAGCCGGAAACGGCACGAGGAAGAGGGCGAGCGAGGCGAGGAGCGTGGGTCGCATCGGGCAGGCTCCGGGACAGGAATCGGTAGGGGGTCCTGACTGGCAAATGGGATGCCGCGGTTCCCGCGCCCTCAGCGGCCGGGTGCGCAAGGACTTGCGCCACTGGAGATCGCCGCGGGAACCGTAAGCCGCCCCTTACGCGCCAACCGCGGTTTACATCGGGAGGGACCTGGTCCCGAAAGCGCGCACGAGCGGCCTGTATGCGCTATCCTGGATGCCATGGAGGACCGACGCCTGGAGATCGTGAAGGCCAGTGAGCCTGGGGCGGGTGCCACTGACCAACCCCGGCGCTGGAGGATCCGGGCGGGACTCGGGGCGTGGGGGATCTCCTGCATCCTCTGGACCGCGGTCCTCGGGGTCCCGTTCCTTCCCGTCTCGGGAACCGCGAAGTGGTGGACCGTCTTGGTCATGCTCGTGGTCGCGGAGGTGTTCTTCTTCGGAGGCGCGGCCCTCCTCGGTCCCGAGATGGTCCGGAAGATCAAGGCGCGCTTCTGGCGCAAGCGCAAAACCGATCCAGCGCCCGGAGGCGCACCTCCGCTAGAGATTGCGGGCCACGAAGTCCCCGACAACGTAGCCGACCGCGGCGACGCCCAGCCCCACAAGGAACATGTCGATCCCGCTACGTAGAAAGGCGCGCCCCGTGAACAGGCTCCGCGCGGCGCCGACCAGGAAGTGTGAGGACATGGCCAAAGCGAACGACGTCCAGATCGCGGTGGCGCCTGTGGAGAAGAGGAACGGAAGCACCGGAAGGAACGCCCCCAGGGCGGTCGCCGTCCCCGTGACCCAGCCCTCCCGGAGCGGCGAGGCGTGGCTCCCGCCGATCCCGAGCTCCTCGCGGACCTTCTCATCCAGGGCGAGCCGGGGGTTCTCCATCACCTCTCTCGCCATCCCCTGGGCCCGCTCCCGGGCGATCCCTTTCGCCTCGTAGAGGAGCGCGAGCTCCTCCCGCTCGAGCTCGGGCATGAGGCGGAGCTCCTCCTCTTCCAGGCCGATCTCGTGCGCCCAGACCTCGCGCTCGCTCTTCGCCGCGAGGTAGCCCGAGGAACCCATCGAGAGGGCGTCGGCGATCATGCCCGCGACGCCCGAGACGAGGACGACGTGGGCGGACACGTCCGCGCCGATCACCCCCGCGACCAGGCCGAAGTTCGCCGTAAGGCCGTCGTTGAAGCCGTAGACCACGTTCCGGAGGAAGCCGCCCGAGCCCGTCCTGTGCCACGGCTCTCCCGCGCCTCCCCCTAGCTGGGCCAGACGCCCCGCGTGCTCGCCCGACTCGCGGGCCAGGACGAGCGCCGCGTCCCGCACGTCCTCTGCCGGCTCGCTCTTCGAGAGGCCGATGTACTTCTTCACCTCCCGTCCTTCTTCCGCCAGAAGCCGCGGAAGGAGGTGCTTCGCGCCGAACCGCCGCGCGATCCAGCCCATGAGCCGGGCGCGCGTGCTCGGGGAAGCCCCTCCGGCCGAGACGGCGCGGCCGTGGCGCTCCAGGACCTCCGTCCAGAGCTTCGCGTGGCGGTCCTCGACCGATGCGAGTTCGAGGTAGATGCCGCGCCTCGCCTCGTCCTTTTCGACCCCCGCGAGCGTGCGGTAGAGGAACGCGGCGTCCGCCTCGTCCTTTAAGTAGGACAGCCACCTCTCGATCGTCCGAGGATCCTCACTCACGGCGGGATCGTAGCATCGCAAGACGGTACGGCGGAGCTCTTCCCCTGCTATCCTGTCGGGCCATGATCCGCCGTCCCGCTCCCTTCCCCGTCGCGTGCGCCCTCCTCGCGATCGCCTACTTCGTGCTCGCTCCGGGGACGCCCGAGCGAGCGCAGGGCCCGCGGGTCATCGTGCTCGGCCTCGACGGCCTGGACCCCGATCTCCTCTCCTCTCTTATGGACGAGGGGGCGCTCCCGAACTTCAGCCGTCTCGCCGGCGAAGGAAGTTTTTCCCGGCTGGGGACCACGACGCCGCCGCAAAGCCCCGTCGCCTGGAGCACCTTCCTCACCGGCGCGAACCCGGGCGTCCACGGCGTCTTCGACTTCGTCCACCGCGACCCGGCGACCTACCGTCCCTACCTCTCGACGGCGCGGACGGAGCCGCCGGAATGCGTCCTCTCGGTCGGGGACTGGCGGTTCCCCCTCGACTCGCCAGAGGTGAAGCTCCTGCGTTCGGGCGGCGCGTTCTGGGAGAAGATCGCCGCCGCGGGGCATCCGGTACTCGCCCTCAAGGTCCCGGCCGACTACCCGCCGGGCGAGGAGGAGGGGCGCGTCCTCGCCGGGATGGGCGTCCCCGACCTCGCGGGGACCTATGGGGACTTCACCTACTACACCGACCGTCCCGAGACCGAAGGCGAGGTCGAGGGCGGCCGGATCGAGATCGTGCGCGTAGCGGGAGGGCGCGTCTCGGCCGAGCTCCGGGGTCCGCCCAACACGCTCCGCGCGGGGTTCCCGGCGCTCACGGTCCCCGTCATCGTCGAGATCGATCCCGAGGAACCGGCCGCCCACATCCAGATCGGCGAGTCCCGAACGGTCCTCGTCGAGGGCGAGTGGAGCCCCTGGCTCGCGGTCGAGTTCGATCCCGGCTTCCTCGCTCCCTCGGTCCGCGGGATCTGCCGCCTGTTCCTTGAAAAAGTCAGGCCATGGTTCGGGCTCTACGTGTCGCCGGTGAATGTCGATCCGCGCGATCCGGCGCTTCCCATCGCGCGCCCCGAGGGGTTTTCCGGAGAGCTCGCCGCCGAGGTGGGACCCTTCTACACGCAGGGGATGGCCGAGGAGACCTCCGGCCTGAACTCTGGCGTCCTTTCCGACGCGAGCTACCTGGGTCAAGCGGGGATCGTCCTTTCCGAGAGCGAGAGACTGCTCGACTCGGGGCTCGAGGAATTCCGGGAGCGCGGCGGCCTCCTCTTCTTCTACGTCGGGACGTCGGATCTGACGAGCCACATGTTCTGGCGCGCCCGCGATCCCGGCCACCCCGCCCCCCCGCCGGAGCTCCCGCCGGGCTCCGACCCCATCCGGGATCTCTACGTCCGGCTCGACGGCATGCTCGGCCGGGTG
>JACQVV010000190.1 GCA_016209595.1 Planctomycetota bacterium | reverse complement strand
CGGCCATCCTGTGCCTCGCCCGGGGCGCACTTCGGTCCTGGGGACCCCCCCACGACGCGGGCTCCGGCGCAATCGTCGCTCCGGCCATCCTGGCATCCGCTCCTCCCCGAGGGGGCTTCGCCCCCTCGGCCTCCCCCACGGCGCCATCCTGGCGCACCGGGGGGGCTTCGCCCCCCCGGACCCCCCTTCATGGCCTTCGCCCGTGAGACCTGGGCCCCGGTTCCTCGCGGTTCTTCCCCAGGATGTCCTCGATCCGGATCCGCACGGGATGGTCCGCCGGAAGGTCCGTCCGGAGCGCCTTTTCGAGCGCGATCCTCGCCTGGTCCCGCACCGCGACTTCGGGGTCCAGAGAGGCGGCCTCCAACCGATCGACGGTCCAGACGGGAGGGTAGTTTCCGAGCGAGGCGACTGCCCGGGCGCGGACCGAGGCGGAGGGATCGGCCAGCGCCCGGTCGAGCGTCTCGAGCGAGCTCCGGCTCTCCATGCGGGAGAGCCCGACCGCGGCGGCTTGCCGAATCCTCCAGTCCGGATCTTCCAGAGCTGCCGCGAGATAGGGCAGGGCCCGCTCGTCCTTCGTCGAGCCCAGGACCTCCGCTGCCCGGGAGCGGAGCTCGACCCCGTTCCCGGGCGCTGCCAGCGCCGCGCCGAGGGGCCCGATCGAGTCGTCCTTCCTCTCGACCAGCGCCGTCTCCACGTCAGCGTCGGGGATGCCTGGCCGGTCGAGCTCCGCGATCAGGTGGTCGATGTACCCGACCCGGTAGTAGCGGTAGAGCCAGCCGAGGAGGAGGGCGTTGACCGTCGTGGCGATCGCGAAAGCCGCGAGCGCCTGGCGGCGCAGCCGAACGGGGTCCTTGATTTCAGGAGCTTCCATCGCGATCGGAGCGCTATGATACCTCGACACGCGGAGCGGCCTCATGAAGACAACCGACCGGATTCTGGGCGACGGCATCACGTTCGACGATGTCCTTCTGCTCCCCGGGAAGTCCGAGATTCTCCCCTCGGAGGCGGACACGAGGACTCGAGTCTCGAGAGGCATCTCGCTCAACATCCCGCTCCTCTCCGCCGCGATGGACACGGTCACGGAGAGCCGCCTCGCGATCGCGTTGGCGCAGGAGGGCGGGATCGGCGTGATCCACCGGAACCTCTCGGTCGAACGGCAGGTCGCCGAGGTCGACCGGGTGAAGCGGAGCGAGAACGGGATCATCTTCGACCCGATCACGCTCGCGCCGGACGATACGGTCGGACGGGCGAAAGAGATCATGGAGAAGCACCAGATCTCGGGGCTCCCGATCGTGGAGGGTCCGAAGCTCGTCGGGATCCTCACGAGGCGCGACCTGCGCTTCGTGGAGGGGACGGGGGGGCGCGTCTCGGAGGTCATGACCCGCAAAGACCTGGTGACGGCGCCGGTCGGGACGACGCTGGAGGACGCGAAGAAGATCCTGCACCGGAACAAGTGCGAGAAGCTCCTCCTCGTGGACGGGAACGGACATCTGCGCGGCATGATCACCATCCGCGACATCGACCGGATCGAGCGCTTCCCGCAGGCATCCAAGGACTCCCGCGGCCGGCTTCGAGTCGCGGCGGCGGTGGGCGTCGCCGACGAGGAGCGCGTCGCCGGTCTGATCGACGCCGGCGTGGACCTCCTCGTGGTGGACACCGCCCACGGGCACTCCAAGGGGGTCCTGGACGCCGTCCGGGAGATCAAGAGGAAGTACGGGGTCGAGGTCGTGGCCGGAAACGTCGCCACGGCGGAGGGGGCGCGCGACCTCGCCGAGGCGGGGGCCGACGGGATCAAGGTCGGGATCGGCCCGGGCTCGACCTGCACGACGCGCGTCATCTCCGGGGTCGGCGTCCCGCAGGTCACGGCCGTCCTGGAGGCAGCGAGGGTCTGCCGCGAGGCCGGCGTGCCGCTCATCTCCGACGGCGGCGTTCGCCAGTCGGGGGACATCACCAAGGCCCTCGCCGCCGGTGCCGACACCGTCATGGTCGGAAACCTGTTCGCGGGCCTGGAGGAGAGCCCCGGGGAGACCGTCCTCCACCGCGGTCGGACCTTCAAGGCCTATCGCGGGATGGGGTCGATCGGGGCGCTGGAGGCGGGCGGGAAGTCCCGCTACCGCCAGGAGAACGTCAAGGATCCCGGGAAGCTCGTGGCCGAGGGGATCGAGGGACTCGTCCCGTACAAGGGCGCGCTCGCCCCCTTCGTCTACCAGCTCGTGGGGGGTCTTCGCGCCGGGATGGGGTACGTCGGGGCGAAAGACCTCGGGGAGCTCAGGGAGAAGGCGCGGTTCCTCCGGGTCTCCGCCGCCGGTCTCGCCGAGAGTCACCCGCACGATATGACGATCACCCGGGAGCCTCCGAACTACCTCGTGGATTGACGGCCCTGTGATGACCCCCGAGGAACTCGTTCTCGTCCTCGACTTCGGCAGCCAATACAGCCACCTCATCGCCCGGCGCGTGCGCGAGGCGAAGGTGTACAGCCGGATCGTGCCCTACTCGATCTCCCCCGAGGAGGTGCGGCGATCGGGGGCCAAGGGAATCGTGCTCTCGGGCGGTCCTCGAAGCGTCTACGAGCCCGGGGCGCCGCTCCCCCATCCCGGCATCTTCGACCTGGGGATCCCCGCGCTCGGGATCTGCTACGGACTCCAGTCCGCGTGCCACGCGCTGGGCGGCCGCGTGGCACCCGGGACAGCCCGTGAGTTCGGGCGGACAGAGATCGAGATCCTCGACCGGTCCGATCTCTTCGAGGGGCTGGGGAGCCGGACGACCGTATGGATGAGCCACGGCGACCATGTGGCGGAGCTCTCGGGCGACTTCGTCGGGGTCGCGCGTAGCGCGAACTGCCCCCATGTCGCCGTCCGGCACGCCCGGCTTCCGATCTGGGGAGTCCAGTTCCACCCGGAGGTGACCCACACGCCCGAAGGCGGGCGGATCCTCGCGACCTTCGTGAAGCAGATCTGTGGCTGCCGGGGGGACTGGGAGATGTCGCGCTTCGTCCCCGAGGCCGTGCGCGAGCTCCGGCAGCAGGTCGGCGAGGAGGCGAAGGTTCTCTGCGCGCTCTCCGGGGGGGTCGACTCGGCGGTCACCGCGCTCCTCGTCCACCGCGCGATCGACCAGCGCCTGGAGTGCATCTTCGTCGACAACGGGCTCCTCCGGCAGAACGAAGCCGCCGAGGTCGTGGCGACCTTCCGCGACCGGCTCGGCGTGCCTCTCCACGCGGTGGACGCGCGGGAGCGGTTCCTGGCCGCGCTTTCCGGCGTGACCGACCCCGAGGAGAAGAGAAAGCGGATCGGCAAGATCTTCATCGAGGTCTTCCGCGGGGTCGCGACGGGGATTCGAGGGGCGCGCTTCCTCGCTCAGGGGACCCTCTACCCCGACTGGATCGAGAGCTCGAGCCCGCACGGGGGTCCTTCCGCCACGATCAAGAGCCACCACAACGTCGGCGGGCTCCCGGACGTGCTGGGCTTCGAGCTCGTGGAGCCGCTCCGCTTCCTCTTCAAGGACGAGGTTCGGGCGCTGGGGCTCGAGCTCGGTTTGCCGGAGGAGATCGTCTGGCGCCAGCCCTTCCCGGGGCCGGGCCTCGCCATCCGGGTGGTGGGGGAGGTGACGCCGGAGCGGCTGGAGCCGCTCCGCCAGGCGGACGCGATCGTGCGCGAGGAGATCGGGAAGGCCGGCCTTGGGCGAAAACTCTGGCAGGCTTTCGCGGTCCTCCTCCCGGTCCGGTCGGTCGGCGTGATGGGGGACGCGAGAACGTACGAGGACACGATCGCCGTCCGGGCGGTCGAGAGCGTGGACGGGATGACCGCGGACTGGGCGCGGCTCCCTCCCGAGTGCCTGACCGCGATGTCGAGCCGTATCATCAACGAGGTCCGGGGGGTGAACCGCGTCGTCTACGACGTGAGCTCAAAACCCCCGGCCACGATCGAATGGGAGTGAGCGCGTGACCGCGATCCCGTCCGTCCAGATCCTCCTCGCCGAACCCGACTCGATTCATCGGGCGCACCTGGAGAACATCGTCGCCCACAGCCGCTACGACGTCGCCCACGTGGCCGAGGACCGGGACGAGCTCTTCCAGGGCTACCGGGACCGCACGCCGGACCTCGTTCTCCTCGACGTGGAGATGGCGGGCGACGACGTCGTGCCCACCTTGAAGAAGGGCTTCCCGGAGGCCCGGATCCTGCTTTCCTACGAACCGAAGTCGGCCGGCCGAGTCTTGCCCAACCTCGCCCGCGGCGCCGTGGACGCGGTGAAGAAGCCGTTCCAGAGCGCGGAGGTCTTCGAAGCGTTCCTTCACGCCTGCCGGATCCCCCGCTCCCGGTTCGCGGCGAGCCTGCGCTCGAGCGGCAGGGTGCGCGTGGACCTCAAGGTCGAGTTCAACGCCTCCAGGGACGGCTTCTTCGCTCGCCGCGTTCCTGGGAAGGTCTCCGACCTTTCGATCGACGGCATTTGTCTGCGGAGCGAGCGGGACCTCGCGATCGGGGACAACATCCGCGTCAGCCTGGTGCTCCCAGGGGGGGAGGGGGAGATCCGGGCCAAGGCCCAGGTCGTCAACGTCCGCCCCGTCCAGGGCGACCTCAAGGAGTACGGCGTGGCGTTCCTGGGCCGGTCGAAGCGCCTCCGGGGGCGGATCGAGGCGTTTCTCCTGGAGTACCTGTCGGGGATGAAACCCTGATGGGGGAACAGCACCAGCCGGAGAAGCGCGATTACATCCGGATCCAGGCCCGCCTCCCGGTCCGCTACCGGTTTCTGAAGAGCGGCACCGGCGGCATGCAGGCCCTGGGGACGGCTAGCGGCGAGACCACCAACCTCTCGGGCGGCGGGCTCTGCCTGGTCGGGCCGATCCCGGACCTCGACTGGGTCGTCGAGCTCCTGATGGAGAAGATCGCGGTCTGGGTCGAAATCGAGTTTCCCGGCGCCTGGAAGCCCGTCCGGGCGGTGACGCGCGTGGCCTGGCTCGAAGGATTGAACGAAGGGACGCGCGTCTGCTCGATGGGGCTTCGCTTCAAGGAGATCACCCGCGAGGCCCAGGACCGGATCCTCGACTACATCATCGAGAGCCAGCTACCACCGTGACCACCCTCGAACACACCGCCCTCTCCGCGGACGACCGCCCGCTCGTCGAGACCCTTCTTGCCAACCGCCTTGCCGACGAGGCGGCCATCCTCCAGTGCCTGGAGGTCGCGGCGCGAGCCGCCGAGCTCGGGGTGCGCCTCGGGCTGGCGGAGGTCCTGGTCGCGCGCGGGGTTGTCGGGTCCGGCGCCCTGGAGAGCCTCCTCGCCGTCGCCGGGGCGCGCCGGCCGGACCTCGGCCCGCTCGAAGCGACGCTCGACGAGGAGAAGCGACTGGGGGAGATGGCCGTTTCCAACCGGCTCCTCACGGCCCAGGAACGCGACCATGCGCTCGCCGCGCAGGCCCGGCTCGACTCTCAGGGCATCCACGTACCTCTCGGCAAGATCCTCGTCGACCAGGGTCGGATCGGTATCGAGGTCGCCCAGGGGCTTCTCTTGTTGCAGAAGATCGGCCGCCGCGAAGGGGCCGCCGGTCGCGAGCCCCCTTTTGTCGAGGAGGACCTGAAGTTCGGGTCGCTTGCCGTCGAGAACGGCCTGGCGACCCGGGAGGAGCTCTCGGCTGCCCTCCGCGAGCAGGTGGCGCTCCGCGAACGGGGGGTCGCCAAACGAATCGGGCAGGTCCTCTTCGAGCGGGGCACGATGGACCCTTCCGCGGTCCGTTCGGTTCTCAGGATGCAGGCGCTGCTCGCCGGGAAAGCCCACCCCGACGAGCTCTCCCTCGTCCGGTTCACCGGCGCGGAGGAGCGGATCGGGGAGGTCCTCAAGAAGAACCGGCTCCTCACGGAGAGGGAGCTCGAACGAGCTCTGGAGCTTCAGCGCGAGCTCGAAGGAGCGGGAGTCCGCCGCCGGCTCGGGCAGCTCCTTCTCGATTTGGGGCTCCTCGACCGCGACGCGCTGGAGTCGGCGCTCGAGGTCCAGTCCTCGCGCCGGCGGGTCCTCGACACGCAGGTCTTGCTGAAGAAGATCGCGCGCCCGCACCCCTGGGTGCAGGCCGCGGCAGGTGTCCTCCTGCTCGCCCTGGCCGTGACCTTCTACCTCCTGGTCGACCGAACCATGGACGAGTCGGGCCGGGGCGGGCCGGCCGCGGCAAGCCGGGCACAGGGCGACGAGGAAGAGGAACTCCTCGCCACTCCCGCGGACCACCCCCGCCTCCTGGCGACGGCCGACCACCGGATCCACGCCCACGAGTACGCGCGCGCGGCGCGCCTCCTGGAAAAACTCCTGGAGCGCCTCAAGGTCCCGGAGTGGATCCGCCAGGCCGAGAGCCGGCTCGAGGCGGCGAGCGAGCTCGCGCTCGTTCTCGACGAGCTCGTTCGCCGGATCGGCGAGACCCCGGTCCAGGTCGTCGAGCTGGGCGAGGGGGAGCGCTTCGAGGTCGTGGCGGGCGACGAGAAGCGCCTCGTCGTCCGCCGGGCCGGGGAGGCCGGCGAGTCGGCGATCCCCTGGTCGGACGTGGGAGCCGAATCGATCGCGAGACTCCTCGACGCCTACGGAGTGACCGAGCGCGACCCCGAGGGCGCCCTGCGCTTCTACCTCGAGCACGGCCTCTCCCAGCGGGCCGACCGGCTCGCCGTCGAGATCCTCCGCCGGTCCCCCGACCGGAAGGAGGCGGTCCTCACCCGGGTCGGCGAATACCGCGGGATCGAGAACCCGGTCGAGACGATCCAGGTGGAGGACGGCCGGCTGGTGGTGCGACCCAAGCGGCCGTAGGTCTCTAGCGAGGCTGCGCCTCAAACCGTCGAGACGTGTTCGTTCCTTGGCTCATCGAACGTCGAACTCCGAACTCTGAACTTCGAACTTCGACGTTGGACGTTCGACGTTCAGCGTTCGACGTTCAGCATCTTGCCCGTGGAAACTTGTGGTTCTCCTGTCGTTCGGTTGCAGGGTGGACCCAGTCGAATCGGCCGTTTGCAACTCCCTGCGGGCGAGAACGATGTCGCGCGGCTCTCAGAATCTCGGAACGCCGAGTTGAAGCCTT
>JACQVV010000189.1 GCA_016209595.1 Planctomycetota bacterium | reverse complement strand
GGGGGGGGGGGGGAAGGGAGGGGGGGGGAGGATTGGCCCGCATCCCAAGAGATCCTGAGCGAAATCGACCATTTCGAGCGACCGGAGCAGGCCTTCCTGGAACGGGTCGCCCACCTGGAAGGAGAGGCGAGCCATGCTGACTTCGGACAGCGCGTTGGTGTGAAGACGATCCTCGAAGCACAGGGGCTTCTGCTTCTCGCGGACGAGGCTGCCGAACAAGACCAGATGATTGGCGCGAGAGTCCACCCGGCGCTCCTCGATCTTTCCCGCGCGCTCGAGAAGATCGACCTCACGGGAGAAGATGTCGCTGTCCTCGAGGATCTGCGCGCGTGGCTCCGTGTCCCGGACGAATCCCTCCTTCCTGTTCTCGCCGCCCCGATGGCTTCGTGGGAGCGCGATCTGGAGGTGGTCCTTGGCGCCGGCGCGGGCGGCGCATCCGGTGGCGGGGCCAGGCCCGCGATCGTCCATCTCGAGCGCAGGGCACCCGTGCCTCTCCCGATGGCGGCGGCGGAACGGGTCCCGCCGGAAGTCTTCTACCCTCCGTTGTCGATCGTTCTTGAGGGGGAAGAGGGAGGAAAGGAGCCGGGGGGGATCGCGTTCAAGGTGCACCTTACAACCGACTGGGTCCTGGTCCTCGAGATCAACCCTGACCAGGAGGACGCGACCGTCAACCTTGGACCCCATCTCGCCGTTCGCGAGCATGGGCGGTTCGTGTTGCGGATCGAGGCGAAGACGATCCCCGAGCGGATCGAGACCCTTCGGTTGCCGCTGGTCGTGGGTCTTTTGGATGGGAGAGTCTTCTTCGTGCATGGCTGATCGGGCTCTCGTCGACGCGGTCGATCTCGCCCAGCTCTCGGTGCACGATCTGGGCGAGATCCTGGAGGTCGCGATCGATCCTCCACTCCAGCTCCGCGCCGGACGGGACGCGTTTCGCCGGATGTCGGCCTGGCGCTGGCACCGCGCTTCTTCGGCGGATCGCCAGGACCTCGACGCTCCGCCTTGGCCTCCTCTATCCTCTCCCGCAGGCGTGGCATTCCCTCTCGCCGGCCTCGAGGGCAGACGCTCGGGGGTCGGCTGGATCGAGGTCCTGCCCCTCGCGCCACCTCGATCCGCTCTCGACCAGGCAGCAAACCGCCCGCTTCACGGCGTCATCCAGGCAGCCTCGTCCTGGCTGTCGCGGGTTCTCCGGGACGTGCCACCGATGTCCTTCTCCCTGATTCTTCCGGGTCCCTCGGCCGGAGAGTCCGCGGGACTCGCGGCCCTTCTCGCGGCCCTGTCGGCGGCGCTCGGAATCCTTCCCCCGGACACGCTCGCGGCGACGGGCGCTCTCGACCCGGAATCTCTGACACTACGCCCCGTCGAGGATGAGATCTGGCCGGGCGTCCTCTCGGCGAAGATCCATGCCCTCCAGAAGAATGGCTTCCGGCGGCTTCTGGTCGTCCAGGGGCAAGCGGGCGTTCCGGCATCGCCCGGGCTCGAGATCGTGGAGGTCCCCCCGCCCATCTGGGCCGCGTTGCCGGTCCTCTTCCAGACGCTCACGGACTCCCAGGACCGCTCCGAAAGCGCCGTCCTCCGGCTTCTCCTCGTCCTCGACCGGATCTCGATCAGCCATCCCTCGCGCACCGGTCTCACCGATCCGATCGTCCTCGCGCTCCTCGATCGCTTCCGAGGTCATCCTGCCCGCGCGGTCCGTGCCGTCGTCCACGATCTCCTGGCCCGTAGGGCCCTCCATCTGGGGGAGACGGCTCAGGCCCAGGAGCATGACCGCGATGTCGAGAGAAGCCTCGCGGGCGCGGCGATCCGGGATCCCTGGCTCGACGACTATTTCGACTCGCACTGGATCGCCTCGCGAGCGATCCTGGCCATCGACGCCGGCCTCTGGGGAGTCGGATCTTCGGAATTCGGATCTCCCATCTGGCGCCGACTCGATTCGGAGATCGACGCTCTCGAGGCGAGGGGCCGGGCTCGCCTCCACCGATCGGCGGGGGATCTCTACGCCCTCCTCGCCTGCCGGAATGCCCGCAGTTTCCGGCACCTCTTCCTCGCGAGACTCGAAGGGGACGCGACCGCCCTCGAGCGGTCGCTCGCGGACCGCCTGGCTCTTCGCGACTCCTGGGACGAGGTCTTCTCCTACGCGCGGGAGCTGCGACACGAACAGACGAACCTGGCCCGGCAACACAACTCTCTCATCGACTGCCTGGCCACGGCGAAGACCCTCGGGATGGAGCCCCCCCGCATTCCCGGCTGGAGGCCATGGTTCCTCGAAGCCGGCGCGGCGCCGATCCGGCCGGAGACGAACCCTTTTGACTGGCACTACCGCCTCGTCTGGTTCCTGTTCGCGGGGGGCATGCCGGGCGAGATCGCCTCGGAGTACGCCTCCTGGACCCTCCGTGTTCGCCCCCCCGTCGGCTACCCCTTGAGCGTGACCCTGGAGAACTGCGCCCTGTCGCATCCCGATCCCGGGACCCGCTGGCGGGCGGCCCGGGTCCTCGAAGAGAGCCTCGCGAGCGCGTCCGGGGAGGACGAGAGTTCCATCCTCTCGATCCTGCGCCTCCGGACTCTCGCCGTCTGTGGAATCGTCCTCAGGACCCGGACCCTTCACGAACTCCGGAATCTCGTTTTCAAGAGATCGGGCGAGACCCCGCTCACCGAGCTCGCGCGCCGGATCGTTCGCGAGCCGGCCCAACTGTCGGCCATCGTGGCCCGCTGTCCCTACTGACCGCAGCCAGTTCGCGTCCGCCAGAAATGCAGGCGGACCGCGCAGTCCTCGTCCTCGTCGGCCATGCCGAATTCATCCTTCCTTGTCCACGTCAATTCCTGCTTTTCCCATGTGCCTTCCGCCTGAGATTGCAGATCGAGGATCCAGCGCTGGCCGTTCCGTGATACGAGCCTCCAGCGGCCGTACTGGCTCCCGGAGAAGGGGCCCATCTTCTTCTCGACGGTCAGGCGACCGCCCTCCTCGAACACGAACACGATCCCCAGGTACTGCTTTCTGCGGTTCTCGGCGAATGCCTTCCCCTCGTAGATGAGTCCACCGAGGTCGATACGATCCTTCTTCGGCGTGACCTGGGCGGCCACCACCGTCCAGGAGCCAAAGAGCTCCGAGGCGTTCCCCGGGGACGGCTCGGAGCCGCCAGACTCGAGACATCCGGCCAAGACACAAGGGGCGAGAAGAATCGCAAGGGGGAGTGCGGTCGATTCCACGGCTGGGCCCTCCGCTCAAGTTCGAGGGACGGGGGAAGGGACCATCCCCTCCCGCTCATTCCCCTCTACCCGTGAAACGGAGGCCCTCAGCCGTTCTGACACGTCTCGCCGAGAAAACCCTCGCCAGCTACCAGGGGAGGGCGGGGGGCGCTTCCTCGGGATGGGCTTTCTTCCAAAGGTCGAGCTCAGCTTCGACGCGAGCCCGGTCGCTCGCGTCCATGTCGCGAAAGGCGTTCTGGTTGGACTCGAAGAGGCTCCCGAGCTCCTGCGAGGATAGCGCTCGTTCGAACTCGGCGAGGAAACGCGCCCGCGCGAGCCAGGGCTCGGCGTCGGCCGCGCGGTGGAGAAGGGTGAAGTATCGGGAAATGAGCGCCATCGCCTCTCCCAGACGCCCGTCGCGGTAGGCCTGAAAAGCTGCCGCACCGAGAACGTCGGCGTCGAGGGGGGCGTCGTTCGGGTTCCACTGTTTTCCCGCGAGCTCCACCCCCTCCATCCCAGCCGCGATCGCGAGTCGAGGGTCCTCGGCGGGGAGATCCCAACCGGGCGCGACGTTCAGGATCTCCCGGTAAAGTTCGACGGAGCGAAGCCCCTTCGCCCTCGCGCTCTCGAGGTCGGCCTTCGCGCCCGAGAGGTCGCCCGCCAGACGCCGCTCGCGAGCCCGATGGAGGTGGACGCGCCCCGCCGCCTCGTGGCGCGGGAACTGGTCGAGGAATCGATCGGCCGCCCCGTCTCTGCGGCCCAGATCGAAGAGGAGCGCCTGCGCGGCGGTCCCTTCGATGCCGAGCCCCGGATTCCAGTCCGCGGCCCTGTGCTCCGGCACGCGCAGGCAATAGAGAGTCGAGCCGGCCGGCACCAGAATCTCGACCCGCCCGTCACCATCGAGATCCGAAATCACGGGATCCCCATGGATAGGCTCGCCAAGATCGAGCGTCCAGAGGGTCTGTCCCGTACGACCGGAGACCGCATGAAGCTTCCCGTCGAAGAATCCCACGACTACGTCCGGAACCTCGTCGCCATCGATCCTCGCAACGGCAGCGCGCCATGTGAAGCCGTTGCTCGCCGAATCGTGTGACCAGAGGGCAAGTCCAGTCCTTCCGGAGATCACGGCGATCTTTCCGTAGCGGTTCGTGACGACAGCGTCGTGAACCGCGTCGACGTCGAGATCGGCCAGGCTCATGAACACCGGCGGGAAGCCCAACCTGCAATCCCAGAGTACGGTTCCGGTCTTTCCGGACAGCGCCTGGACGCGGGCTTGAGAACGGGACGACACGACGGCGTCGAGGACTCCGTCTCCGTCGAGCTCAGCGAGCGCGGCGCTGGACGTATGGGCCAGTGTCGCGTAGGCCCAGATCGTGCCTCCGGTCTTTCCGCTGAGGCCGTAGAGTCGGTCACCAGTGGCTACCACCACGTCCGCAACCCCGTCGGCGTCAAGGTCAGCCGGCGATACCCTAGCCAACTCTGCGGATGGAAACGCAGATGCCCAAAGGGCCGTTCCGGTCCTGCCAGATACGGCGTGAACCTGGGCATCCTCGGACACCGCGACCACGTCACGCACGCCATCGCCGTCAAGATCCGCGCACGCGGGGGCGGACCTCACCGGGCCGCCGGTCTCATAGGACCACAGAGTCCCGCCGGTCTTCCCTGATACGGCATGGATCTTGTGGTCCAGCGACGTTGCGATCGCGTCGGGCAACCCATCGTCGTCGAGATCGCTCGCCGCGCTGCTGACACTCAGCAAATGGGGGGTCGCAGATACCCACAGACGCTTTCCCGTGGCCCCGGACACCGCGTGCAAGCCTCGATCGTAGGAACCCACGAAACCGTCCGGCGATGCATCGCCGTCCAGATCCGCGGCTACAGCGACACAGGCCCATGGAACCTCTCCGCCCACCCCATACGCCCAGTCAGTCCGGCTGACCCTTCCACTGACCGCATGCAGCTTGCCATCATTCGATCCCACCACCGCGTCGGCGCTTCCGTCACCGTCGAGATCCCATAGGGCGGGGCTGCAGTTGGAGATCTGACCCCCCGTTTCATACGCCCAGAGCAGATGCCCCGATCTCCCAGACACGGCGTACAGATTGTTATCCATTGATCCTACGACCGCGTCCGGCACGCCATCGCCGTCGAGATCGCCGAGAGCGGCGGTGCAGCGGACGTTGCCCCCCGTCGCATAGCGCCACAGAGAGGTGCCGGTACTCCCAGAGACCGCCTGGATGGTTCCACCTTCGCAGCCTACGACCGCGTCCACCACGCCGTCAGCGTCAAGGTCGGCCAGGGCAGGCGTGGAACCAAATATTACGCCTCCGATCCCGTACGTCCACAGCCGCTCGCCGGTTCTGCCGGAAACGGCATAGATCTTCCCGTTGGCGCTGCCCACAACGACGTCGGAGAGGCCGTCGCCGTCGAGGTCACCCAACGCCGGGTCCCGGGAGGATTCCTGTCCGGTCTCGTAGGCCCAGAGTCGCTTGCCGGTGCTTCCACACACCGCGTGCAGCTTGTTCTCGTACGACCCTACAACTGCGTCGAGTACCCCGTCGCCATCAAGGTCGGCCAGAGTCGGACGGGAAAGATAGTTTTTCCGGTTCTTGGAAGAAGCACCCGTCTCATAGACCCAGAGAGTCTTCCCTGTGCTCCCGCACACGGCGTGGAGATTCATGTCACTTGATCCCACGAGGCTATCTGGTATGCCGTCGCCGTCCAGGTCGGCCAGCGCGGGACTAGATAGAACTGCACCCTCAATCTGGTAGATCCAGAGTTCTCTCCCAGTTGCTCCGCTCACCGCGTGCAACCCCGAGATCGAGATGACAAGGACATCGAGCGTGCCGTCTGCGTTCAGGTCTCCGAGGACCGGGTCCCCCCAGATTCCCCCATGGACGTCCCCGACATCGTAGGTCCAGAGCAGCTCCCCGGTCCTCCCGCGAAAAACCTGTAGCTTCCCCGTTTCCGACCCCACCACCACTTCGACCGTGCCATCGCCGTCGAGGTCTCCCAGGGCCGGACTCGTGAGCTTGCCCGCTCCTGTGTCGACGGTCCACAGCACTCTCCACTTCTCGAGCAACCGGTAGTATCGGGTCTCGGGGTTCTCCGCAAGTACATCGATCGTGTCATCCGCGAGAGTCCAGTGCTCCTCCTGGGGGTCCCCTGGCCCCGTCAGCCTCAGTCGATACTGGCCGACCGGTAGTTCCGCATCCACCAGTGGCGCGCTGAATTCGCGCTTCACCTGGAGGCCGCCTTCCTCGCCGACGAGTTCGAGCGTGCCCCGCGAGCCTTCCGGGTTGACGTGGATCGTGAGCTTTCCCACAACCTCGCCGGCGAGCTCGATCGGCGGTCCGGGGACGATCTCGCGGGTCTCGGTCACGTCGGGCTCCCCGCCGGTCGTCCAGATGCGGATCTCACAGGGACCGGGGGGTAGCTTCTCGAAGACCGCCGGGCTCGTGCCTTCGCGCGACCCGCTTCCCGCGGGCCGGATCTCGATCTTCGCCCCCTTGGGGTGATAGGTCACCCGGAGAGTCCCGAAAGTCGGGGTGAGCGCCCGGTGGACCGTCACTTCTTCGCGGTTCGCGATCGTGACCTGGAGGGCTTCCTCTTTGTGGTCGGCGAGGCGTAGTGCGAGGAGATGAACACCCGCGGGGACCTGGGAAATCTCGGCCGGGGTCTTTTCCCCGGTGAACTCGCCGTCGAGCCAGATCTCGGCGTCCAGGGGGTCGCTCGAAACTCGAAGCACGCCCGCGAAGGGAACGAGCGGCACGACCTCCTCGTGGAGCTTTCCGGCCTCGAGCTGGACGGTGCGACTCAGAGGCTCGCACAGGGGATGCCGGACATCCATCTGGCGCGTTCCCGGGGGCCAGACCGTGACCGACACCGGGCTCGTCCCGATCTCTTCGCCACCCAGAAGGATTTCGGCGCCGGGAGGAGTCGTCCGGACCTCGAGGGTCGCCGGCGCGGCGAAAATCCACGCGAGCGCGAAAGCCGCGACCGCGGCCAGACCGGCGGTCACGACGCGCCAGCGGTGGCGGCGAATCCTCCTCGCGAGCCGGCTGGCGAGGCCGGGCGGGCGCGCGGTGATCGGCTCGCCGCGCAGGTACGCCGAGAGATCCCGGGCGAGGTCAGCGGCTCCCGCGTAGCGGCGAGCGGGGGCTTTCTCGAGGCACTTCATGGCGATCGCGCTGATCTCGCTCCCGACGCGTGGGTTTGCCTGCGAAGGGGACACGGGATCGTCGACGAGGATCTTTCGGAAGAGCGCGACCGTGTTCTTGGCCGTGAAGGGAGGCCGCTCGGCGAGGATTCGGTAGAGGATGGCTCCCAGGCCGTAGACGTCGCTCGCCGGGCCGATTCGTGACGGGTCTCCCTCGACCTGCTCGGGAGACATGTACTCGGGCGTTCCCATGACGTCGCCGGTCCTCGAGACCATGGACTCCCCCTCGCGGCGCGCGAGCCCGAAGTCCGTGAGTTTTGGCCGGCCGTCCTCTCCCACTAGGATGTTCGCGGGCTTGAGATCCCGGTGGATGACGCCGCGGGCGTGCGCGTGGGCGACGGCTTCGGCTACGGGGAGGAGGATCTCTGCGGCCTCTCGCGGAGAAGGAGGCTCGGCCCGCGCGGCGAGCCTTCGCTCGAGATCCTTCCCCTCGACGAACTCCTGGACGATGAACCAGGTCCCCTGCGTCTTCCCCACCGAGTACGTGGCAACGATCGCCGGATGGGAGAGGCTGGCCGCGGCACGCGCCTCGCGCTGGAAGCGGATCTCGGCGTTCCCCGAGGCGAGGAATCCACCGGGAAGGATCTTGAGAGCGACCACGCGGTCGAGTCCGAGGTCTCGCGCCTTGTAGACGACGCCCATCCCGCCCCGACCGAGCTCGGCCAGGATCTCGAAGCCTGGGATCGAAGGGCCGGCGGCGCTTCCCGTGGGGGCGGCGGGGCCGGTCCCACCCAGAGAAGACCCCCCGCCGCTCTCCGGCACGCGGGCTGGCAGGGGACCACCCTTGCCCTCGAGGATCGTGGAAGATCCGTCGCGGGCGGTCGCTTCCTCGTCGTCCTTGAGGTACTTGGGATCGATCGGGAGGCTGGGGGATCTCCCGTTCGGCTTCCCCCGTTCTCTTCTTGTCCCGTCCGCGTCCCGATCTTGGCCGGACTTTCCCCGCGCCATCGTCCTTCGTTCCTCTCCTCCATCGGTCTGCTCGACTGCCAGCATAGCGAGCGGAGACGCGCGCGGGAAGGTGAGACCTGTCAGATCGGCGCGAGGCTCGCGTCTTGTCCGTAGTCATCCAGAAACCCATGGAGGCATCACATGAGAGACTTCTTGGTCTTCCGTCGCATGATCACGCCGTTCTTGATCCAGATGATCTTCTGGATAGCGGTCGTTCTCTGCCTCTTCGCGGGAATCGCCGGCATCGTCCAGGGCGAAAGTGCCAAGAGAGGCGGTGACGAGTTGATCGTGGCGGGCGTCGCCCTCCTGATCGCCGGCCCGCTCCTCTGCCGGGTCTACTGCGAGGTTCTCATCCTGTTCTTTCGGATGAACGAGACCCTCACAGACATCCGGAAGTCGTTCGTGAACTCCCCAAGCCTGGCTTCGAGGCAACGGACCCGGGCGAACATCGAGGGCGAGGAGCCCATCGAGCTCTAGCCCGCATTTCTCACGCCTCGTCCGATCTGCGGGGCGCTGGCCGGCGTAAACCGCTCGCTGCCGCTCGCTTCGGCTTGCTCGCCTCGACGACTCCTCCAAGTCGTCTGC
>JACQVV010000016.1 GCA_016209595.1 Planctomycetota bacterium | reverse complement strand
GAGCGGATAGAACCTAAGGGGCTGTAAGGAAATAACTGCTACATTCGGCCGGCTACGACGCCGCCAGGCTGCGTTGCGCATCCTCAACAACCGACTCCGTTGGGTTGTTTCGTCGGCGCGCCTTGCCTGGCGGCGTCACGCTCGGCCTCGGTGTTGACGCACTTATTTCCTCACAGCCCCTTACCCTCCGAATGGACTGGAGAGGGAGCGCTCTTCGCGGGTGTCCTGCATCTGGCCCGCGGAGAGAACCAAGAGGCATCGACGGTGCTCTTGTCGCTCTCGGCCGACCGTCCGGCGGACGCCGCGACATGGGTCTTTCTCGCCGAAGCGAGGAGACGACTCGGAGATCTCGAGGGGCGAGGGATGCGCTCCGGCGCGCTCGAGACGCCGAGACGGCTTACCGGCTCCTCGCGGACTTCGTCGAGGAGAGACTCCGGAAGGACTAACCCCCCCGCTTCCCGCGTGGCAGGCGAACCGCCAGGACGTGGTGAACGAACCGCCAATTCGCCCGCCTCGTATTCGCGGGCGGTGGACGCTCGGCGCGGTCTCTTGCCCGCTGCTACCGGGATCTCCGGGGTTTCCGGGCGATCCCGAAGAAGGCGCGGCCGGCCGGCACTCCACTTGCGAGGGGGGGGAGCGTTGAGATCGACGACCCCATCCCACCCAGCCTGCGGAGGATTCTCCCATGCGCTCCCTTCGACTCGCGCTCCTCCTTGCGACAGTTGCATCTGGTGCCCCGCTCCTCGCCGCCGAGCAGGTTCTCTACCGCAACAGTTTCGACAGCGGCTCTTTCTGGAACGGCCTCGACGGCTGGTCGGTCCGCGACGCGAACCCGAATTCCGGGCTCGTCAGCTGGGACGACGACTTCGACGCGGGAGCCCGAGCGTACTCGGGGCGAGCCCTTCATTGCGCGGATCTCGTCGGAAGCAGGAGCTCGGGGACGGACCAGTACTACGCGAACTCGATGGAGGCCATCGCCGAGCGCGCCTTCGACCTCTCCTCGTTCCGGACCGGCGACCGCGTCACGCTTCGCCTTCGCCTCTGGTATTCGACGGAAGCGCGCTACGACTACTTCCGGATCAAGGTCTCGACGGACGGAGGACCGTACGCGACCGTGTTCCAGGTTCACGGCGAAGGGCGCTTCTGGCAGCTCGTGTCGGTCGACCTCTCGGCCCACGCCGGGCGTAGGTCGGTCCGCGTGGCGCTCGTCTTCCAGTCGGACTGGTCCGTCGTGCGTGAAGGGGCCTACGTGGACGACTTCACGGTCGTCGCGGAGCGCCGCGGCGAGGCCCGTCTCCAGATCGCGAACCTCTGGGTCTCGGGCACGGAGGGAGGCACGGCCCGCCTCGTTTTCCAGGGCGCGGCGCCCGCCTATCCGAGCTTCCTCCTCCGGAACTCGGGGACCGCGGCCGGTTCCTTCTTCGTCCTCTATCGCCTGCGCCGCTGGGAAGGCGCATCGGCCGTCCGGGACATAACGGCCTGGACCCGGGCGCCGGCTTCCGGGTTCCTCAGCCTCGACGCCGGGCAGCAGAGGGTCTACTCGATCCGGGAATCGACGTTTGGGGCCGGGGCCTACTCCCTCGATCTCGCGGTCTACGACGCGAATGGGAGCCTGAGGGACCAATCGTGCGCCACCCGCGCTTCGATCGATGGCCACCGCTACGGCGGGCGCTACTACCGAGGCTACGGCGTCGCGGATCCTCACCCGACCTCGGACTGGCTCGCGGACGACCGCTGGCACAACCCCTCGAACGAGGACGTCCTCCTCACCGCCGCGACCCGGATCGCCTATGAGAGCCGGAACAACCCGGCCGCCGGCCAGGGGGACCTCTCCGCGTTCGTCGTCGGCGCGATCTTCTATCAGAGCGGCAACACCCGCATCTGCGTCCAGCACCCGAATGGCTGCGACCCGGGCGACGACACGAGCGACGTCGACAACCTCCGCGGAACCCATCGCAAGGCCGACGGGACGATCCTCGGCGACTGCAACGACTACGCCGACCTCTACATAGGCCTTGCCCGGTCGATGGGCCTCCCGTCGCGCACGCTGTGGATCGAGTTCTTCAGCGGCCGGGGGCGGTCGAACATCGTTGGCTACGGCGAGAACTGGAACATGAACGAGGCGCACCTCGCGGCGGAGACCCTCGTCTGCGGTAGCTGGACGGTCATCGATCCGACCTGGCGCTTCATCGGCGACAACCTGCGCTGGCTGAACAGCCGCTACGCCAGGAACGGTCACGTCGCGACGGTGTTCGCCCGATCGAAGCGGGCCCTGTATTCGCAGTCCCAGTATCGCTACGACGAGAGTCGGAGGGTGTTGGACTTCCTGCCGAACACGACGTACTGGGGCGACGCGGTGCTGCGGTACAATCCGGAGCCGCCGCCCGGGATCACCTGCACCCGCCGCGACGATCCGGACGCCTTCGCCAAGCCCGGGAGCGAAGGGTACTACTTCAACGTGCCGGTTCGCAACTAGACGGACCATGGCTCTCACCCGGTGGGAGATCCTCCGATGAAGAAACGCACACGCGACCTCCTCTACCTTGGTCTTCCGATCCTGCTCGGCGCCGCCCTGGTCGCCTTCCTCCTCCGAGGCGAGGGGCAGGAAGCGGCGGCGCCGGTCGGGGGCACGTCCGAGGAAAGCGAGCTTTCACGGCGCGCCGGCGCTCGGGATGTCCTGGATCTCCCTCAAGACGCCGCTCCGGAGTCCGCCCCGCGCCCGGCCGATGCGCGCCGGGACGGGGCGGAGCCTTCCGGAGACCTTGTTTCGCCCCGAGAAGACGACGGGTCGGAGCGAGCCCTGGACCTTGGAGAGGCCGTGGAGTCGCCCGGCGAAGCGAGTCCAGCCGAAACGGAGACCGGGGAAGGCGGCGCGATCGGGACGGGCGCGCCTCTCGCCGAAGAGGAGCTCGTCCGCCACGCCGCCGCCCATCTCGCGGGGGTCTTCGGGAGGGAGGAACACGCGGCCGGGGGGGAGAGCGCCCGACCCGGGACGCCCGAGGAGATCGTCCTCGAATTCCTCGACGCCGCCTCAGCCGGGGGACTCGTGACGCTCCGATTCCTGGTGAGCGTGTTCGGTCACGAAGCCGTGCTCTCGGTTGCCGTCGATCCCGCCACGGGAGCGGTAGACCTGGACCGATCGCTCGCGCCCCCGACCACACAGCGAGCGCGCCTCTCCCCGGATGCCGCGTGGCGGATCGCGGCCGAGCAGGGCCTCGGCACCGATCTCACCCTCGAGCTCGCGCTCGATCCAAAGACCCGGCGCCTGGCCTGGCAGGTCCGCCGGAACGAGGAACCCTCGGAGTCGAGTGTGGGCCGGACGGGTGGTCTCGTCCTCGACCTCGAAACCGGGGGCACGATCGCCCGCGAAGAGTACGCCCGGGCTACCTCCGACCGGACGGCGTTCGAGCGACAGACGGTCTACCCCGTCGACCGGAGGGAAGACGAGCACAAGTAGTTCGGCCCAAGAGCATGAGGATGGGTGACGCCAATCGCGTGGCCGGCGAGCTCCATGCGCTCATGGGGCGCCTGGCTCACATCTCCGATCTGCGATTCACGGCGGCGCGCTGGGAGGACGTTCTCCTGGGGAGCGACGACCGCAAGTCGTGTGTGGGCATCCTGAAGATCCCGAACGGGTGGAGGTACGAGGAATACGACGAGGTCCGCCGGTGGGCGGCGGAGCAGACCGAGCGCCTGTCGCCGCCGGGGCGCCCGCGGTAAGAGCCCATCGCAAAACCCTCCCGCCGCGCGAGTCCTGCGCGACGGGGGCGGTCAGGACTCCCGGACGGCCACGTCAGCTCCCTGCCGCCCGGGGATCCATTTCTCCCAGACGTCGCGGAAGCAGTGGTCGCCCGTCCGGCGTTCCATCCAGCAGCCGCCACCGCACGCCTGGAGGTAGTCGCATCGCCTGCACGACTCGGGGAGGTCGTCGGCAAGGCGGCGGAAGCGTTCGAAGCGGTGTCGCCAGATCCACGCGAGCGGCCGATCCCGCACGTTCCCCTCCGTCCAGCGCGCCTCGAAGGCCGGGCACCCCGCCACGTCGCCGTTGGGCATGATCGTGAACGTGCTCCAGCCGCTCCCGCAGAAGAAGCGCTGGTCGGTGAGGGCCGGGGTCAGCGGACCGTAGTAGCCCTCGCCCAGGAAGATAGGGAACCGCCCCTTGTTCTGGAGGATGAAACGGAAGAGCGCCTCGACCTCCTCGCGCGTGAGGAACATCCAGCCCGCGTTCTCCTGGGCTCGCCCCTCACGGATGCAGAGGTGGAATTCCCAGTGGGTCGCGGCCGAGGCGCGGACGTGGCCGAAGAGCTCGTGGAGCTCCGGGCAGTTCGCGCGGTTGAGCGTCGTGCACAGGACCCGGGTCCCCACCGGGAGATCGCGAAAGAACTCGAGGGCCCTCATCGCCGCGTCGAAGTTCGCGGCGCCCCGGAGGCGGTCGTGCGTGGCCGGGATGCCGTCCACGCTGACCTTGATCGCGGCGGGGGGGAGCTCGGAAAGCTCCTTCGCGAAGCGCGCCACGTGCGTGCCGTTGGTCACCAGCGTGTAGCGGATGCCGCGCGCGGCCGCGTACCGGAGGATCTCGAAGAGGTCGGGCCGGACGAGCGGTTCGCCCCCCGTGAGCTGGATCTCGTCGGTGCCGAGCGCCGCGAGCTGATCCACGATGTCCTTCATCTCGGCCGTGGAGAGCTCGTCCCGGGCGGGCCGGCCGGCATTCGTGCCGCAGTGGGCGCACCGCAGATTGCAGGCGCTCGTCGTGAGCCACTGTACCGAGTCCGGTCGCGCGGGGACCCGGAGCAGGCCGCGGAGTTTGAAGTACGTCCGGCAGATCCGGGCCCAGTTCCGGTCGACAAAGGTCATTCCAGGAACTCCCGTAGCCCCTATCGCGGCCGGATGCCGTACCGCTCCTGCGCGCCGTAGAGCGGCCGCACGCCGTACTCGGGGGTCGGCACGGGCTCCTCGATCGGGATCACGTCGAGGTTCCCCGGTTCGAAGCTCTCCTCCAGGGCGAGCGGGTCGTCTTTCCCGAGCCGCGCGAGGACCTCCCGCGCCCGTTCGGCGAGGGCGGCGTCCGGACCCTTCGCCGCCTCCTGGAGCGCGCTCCGGGCCTTCTCGCCGAACCGGAGGATCGCCTCCCCCGCGGCGTTCCGGACCTGCTCCTCGGCGCTTCCCAGATCCTCGACGAGTTTCCCGAGACCTTCCTTCTCCGCTTCGCTCAGGTCCCGGTAGACGACTTCGAGCTCCCAGCCCGTCCGCACGTCGTTCGCGGCGACGCGGATCGCCTTGCCGGACGCGAGCCGGATCTCCACCTCCCGGTCCGATCGGTTCTCGACGAGCATGGCCGTGACGAGGTTCATCCGGACCTTGAGTTCCTGCCACTCGAAGGAGGGCATCTTGCAGGCGATCTCCCCCTCGACGGCCAGGACCTCGATCGGGTGCGAGCCGGTGGAGCCGCGGATCGCGTAGCCGTGAAGGAGGAGGTCAGCGAGCTCCTGAACCGCTCCGGCGGCGAAGGCCTTGTACTCGTCGCGCGAGAGACCCGTCGCGGCGAGACGCTCGGCGAGGGAGTAGGGCTTCCACGCCACGAAGCCGTCGCGGACGTCGGTCGCGAGCCTTCGGGCGAGGAACCGGTCCCGGACCGTCCCGCGGTTGACCTCGGAGAGGGCCGCCCGGGCCGTCACCAGACGCGCGTGGGCGAGGGCGAGAGCCTCCTCCCGCGAGGGTTCCCGGTAGCTCGGGTGGAGCCGGGCAAGAAGCCCGCGAAGGGAGCTCCGGGCATGGTCCGCGAGCGGCTTGGAGAGGACGCCCCCATCTTCCAGGGTCGTGATGTCCGCCTCGCAGTCCCGAACCTGGGCGGCGAGCTCGTCATATGACTTCTGCGTCATCCTCATGCCGGCCATGTTGAGAAGGGAGGTCCAGACCCGCTGGGTCCTCTGCCATTCCGGCCGGGACGAGAGGTCCACCCCTTCCCCGGTCTGCGCCACGGCTGCGGGCGTCGGCCCGAGCGAGCTGCCCAGGAAGACGACGACGATGCTCACGTAGAGCAGGAAGGTTCCGAGGACGCGAGATCGCGAGGACCTGCGGATGACCCGGACTCCGGCCGCATAGAGGGCGCTTCCGATGACGATCGCGGCGGCGAAGAGGAGCATGTCGAGAATCTTCAAGGCGCGGGCTCCTTAAATGACTATTCCAACGGGCTGCTAGGCCCAGCAGGACTCGAACCTGCGACCTACGGTTTAGGAAACCGTCGCTCTATCCAGGCTGAGCT